>JAHEKC010000044.1 GCA_024638565.1 Bacteroidota bacterium | reverse complement strand
GGACTGGGCCTGCCCGGATTCAATCCGCCTCACGTGGAATTCCGTTCCGAATGCGGCCTGGTACGAAGTGAGCATCCTTGGCGCTATGTACATGGATTCCGTGGGCACCTCCACCACCACTGACTTCATCGTTACCAATATTAATCCCCTTGATCCGCAATGGTTCAGCGTTCGTGCCGTGTTTTCTAACGGTGGAAAGGGACGTCGTGCCAATGCCGTATTCAAGGGCGGCGGCATCTTCGGCTGCCCACTGGCTGACGACATGCAGCTCAATGCCATCCTGAGCCCGGGCGGAGGAACGGCACAGGACTGCATGGACCTCGATAGCATCCAGGTGGCGGTGGAAATCGAAAACCGCGGCATGAACAGTGCCACCAACTTCGATATCGTTTACAGCCTCAACGGGAATACACCTGTTACCGGCACATACACGGCTTCCCTCGCTCCCATGCAGACAGACTTTTTCGTATTCCCTGCTACAATTGACATGTCCACGCCCGGCAACTATTCCCTCCAGATATGGATCGACTATCCCGGTGACCAGAATGTCTGGAATGACAGCGCCACCACGGTTACAAATGTGATTGCCGGTACGACGGTGACACTTCCCTGGACGGAAGATTTCGAAAACTTTACGCTTTGCTCTACCGCCACCAACTGCGAATCCACCATCTGCAATGTCCCGAACGGGTTCATCAATGAAACAAATTTGGACCAGGACGACATTGACTGGCGGACGGACCAGGGCGGCACGCAATCCAATACTACCGGCCCGCCTGCAGATCATACCCTGGGCACCGCCCTGGGCAACTACCTGTACACCGAGGCGTCCGGTGGCTGTGAAGGAAAGGTTGCGCACCTGATCACACCGTGCATCGACCTGACAACTGCCAATGCGCCTGAAATGACCTTCTGGTATCATATGAACGGGTTCAGCATGGGCGATATGCATGTTGACGCTTTCGATGGCGGCACCTGGAGCATGGATATCATGCCCGCACTGGTGGGCAGCCAGGGCAATTCATGGCAGCAGGCAACAGTCAACCTGAACCAGTTCGCCGGGAAGGTGATCAACATCCGCTTCCGCGGCATTACCGGCAATGATTACTCCAGTGACATGGCCATTGATGACATCAATATTGACGACAACAGCGCACCGCCGGTGGCCCAGTTCACGGTGGATGCCGGTTCCGGCTGCGTGGGCAAGACCTTTACCTTCACGGACCAGAGCCTGAATGCCCCCACCTCCTGGCAGTGGTCATTCTCACCATCCAATGTGGTTTACGTGAACGGCACTTCCTCCAGCTCACAACATCCGCAGGTGCAGTTCACCGCACCGGGCCCGTATGATGTGACCCTGACCGTTACGAATAGCTTCGGCAACAACGCGACGACCCAAACGGCCTACGTAGTGATCAGCACCCCTGCAGCCCTGCCGCTGGCAGAAGACTTCGAATCCGGCACTTTCCCGCCCACGGGTTGGTCCATCGACGATTCAGGCGGCAATCTTACCTGGGACGAAGGGCTTAACATCAACGGTCCGTTCGGCAGCACCACTACCTGCACGTGGATGAACAACTTCATGTACAATAGTCCGGGCATGGAAGACGCACTGGTCACGTTCGAACATGACCTGACCAATACCGTAATGCCGGTGATGACCTTTGATGTAGCCTATGCAAGGTACTCCGCCACCTTCTCCGATACGTTGCGGATTGATGTTTCCACGGATTGCGGTGACACATGGACCTTTGGCGGCTACCTGCAGGGTGGCACCAACCTGGCCACGACAACAGACCAGCTGGGACAATGGTTCCCTGCCAATTCGAACGACTGGCGGAACGACCAGGTGAACCTGTCAACCTGGATTGGCAGCAATGTGCTGATCCGTTTCGTAAATATCAATGGATACGGCAACAGCCTGTTCCTGGACAACATCAACATTACAGACCTCACGGGAATCGAGGACGTCGCTTCTGCGCAGGATCTCTCCGTATACCCGAATCCGGCCACGGGCCTGGTGTACATCCGGGTGCCCGGGGAGCAGGTGGAAAGCTACCAGCTCAGGATCCATGACATGAATGGAAAACTGGTGCTGGACAAGCAGATGAACCTGTCCGGCGTGTCGCCGGTAGCCATAGATCTGGGTATGCATCCCAAGGGGGTATACTCGATCAGGCTGCGGAATAACGATGCCGTCTACCAGGCAAGGGTTGTGATCATGTAACGGCCCGATACCAAAAAAAAATCCCGCCCAGGCGGGATTTTTTTTTGGCCGGCGCGAAAGGGCGCTGGTGGGCACATGCAATTCACGAACTTTGCATGGATGGGTTTTACCGATAAATTCGACAAGGAGGACTTTTACCTGACACCGGAGGGGTATGTGGTTTTTACCGAACGCTATCATCTCAAGCGCGGGTATTGCTGCGACAGCCATTGCAAGCATTGTCCGTACAGGGATAAGGACGGCCGGGATAAGCCCGGTACCAGGGACCCGGTAAAACCGGATTAGAAACGCGAAACGGCGATATAGCTCTTTGCCATCAACCAAAAACGCTCCGTGATCATGCGGGCATCCGGAAACAGATGGGTGAATTCTCTCCTGGACAGCATCCGGTGCGAATCATAGTTTTCAGTGGCCTGGTCGAATTTGTTTTTCCGCAGTCGCATGAGCAGGGCCACGTACCAGGGCCGCGGCAGCCAGTGTATGAATGGCAGTACGTAGTGCGGCTCGACAGGGAACCAGTAGTTGGGCGTCTGGACGAAATAGTACTTCCCGGTGCGCAGCAATTCGTCCCGCATCATCTTGACATGCTTCCAGTCACCCACGTGCTCAATGACGGAGTTCGAATGGCTGATGTCGTATGCCTGATCCCGGATTTGCGTTAGCGCGCATGCATCGCCAATTTCGTTGCGGAATACCACGTTGGGAACTTCACTTGGTGCAAAGATCTTGCGTTCGGAAATGTTGATCAGCGTGATCTCGAAACGTATGTGGGAGAACTTTTGAAACGGGAACACGTCCCAGTACCGGTAATTTCCTCCGACATCAGCTATGGTAATCGTGTCACGACCCTCCCGCTCAACGACAGCGGCTACGAATTCGACCAGGTGCCGGACCCGTTTACGCCGGATGCGCGAACGGAGTGACCGGGGATTGCTCAGGTCCTGGTGTTTGCTCATGTGCATATTCCGGGTAAAAAGTTCATGCGCCTGCTCATCTGTAATTCTCACTGAATGTAATTCCATAGGATCTGAGTTCCCGCAGGACAGGCCGGTAGAATTCCTTCAGGACGGGCAGGTGCACACCTCGTGCCCGGATACGGCCATTCAGGATCAGGCGCGTGCACATGCCCAGCGGCAAGCCCACCGTTTTGGCGATGGCTGTCAGCTCCCGTTCTCCCTCTATCACCATGCAGGTCTGCATGACCGAACTGCGGGCGGAGGACGCCTTTCTTCTCGTCTGGTAATCGAAAAAGTGCACCATCACCACGCGGTCCAGGTCTGACTTTCTGAAAACCCACTTCCTGTGCAGCAGGTGTTGCAGGATGTCAGCGGGCGATCCGGATGCAAGCCCGATACGACTATTGGAGAGCATGCCCGTCCAGGCAATCTTGTCCATGGCCTCACTTCGAGGGTGCAGCCTGCAAAAGCGGGCTACCTGGCTTCGCAGTGTGCCATTCTGCATATCCGGGGGCAGGAATGCCCGGACCAGGGCCCCGTACGTCATCTTGTGACAGTCTTCGATGATGAAGCTTTCATCCGTAAGCCCCAGCTTCACGAATACATCCCATGCACGACAGAATCCGGGCTCGCGAAGGGTGCCCCTTATAATGGTGTCGGCCCGGGTCATGCGGTATTGTTTCCAGTAGGATAGTGAATCGCGGTTGGGATACGCTTCAAACGTGCCGATCCCCCTTATGCGAATGGTTTCAGGGCTGGTAAAGATCCTGGCCCTTGGCACGTAATGGGGACGACCGGCTTTCAGGAATCGCGCGGTGCGGGGCCCGGCCAGCACCACGTTGCGGGGATTCCATGTGAACTTGTACTTCCAGGGATTGTCGGCACTTTGAGGCGACAGCAGCCCGCCCGTGTAAGAACGAAACCCGCTGATGCGTGCCACACCCGCCTGTTCAAGCTTTTCAAAGCCTTCCATCGCACTCATATGATCGATTCCCGGATCCAGGCCTGCCTCATTTAGCAGCATCACACCCCGCTTGCGGGCGTCCGCATCGAGCGTCCTGATTGAAGGGGAAATGTAACTGGCCGTCACCAGGTGTTTGCGGTACCGCAAACAACTTTTAGCCACCAGGAAATGGAGATCGGGTGGCAGCAGGGAAACAACGATATCCGAATCGCGGACCGCTTTGTCACGCCGCTTTTCATGCCGGACGTTGAGGGACCGGCCCTTGAGCCGGCTATTTCCCACTACCCGGCTGAGGGCAAGGTCACGGTCGTGGTCGGCCACTGTCACCAGCCAGTCTTCCTGCCGTGCATGTTCACCGAGGTAACCGATCAGTGCCGGTGAGGAGCGGCCTGCACCCAGAACCAGGATCTTTCTCATCGTTGCGAAGGAAACAGCGCTAAAATAGGATGTTCATGTAAATGTCTGTGTATTAATTAATAATTGCTTTTTAACAGGGCAGTCAACGATGTCTTCTCAACTGGGAAAAATCCGCTAGGTTTGCATAACAACCCTTGTAGCATGAAAAGACTGTTAACCTTGCTGTTTCTCCTGTCCTGTAGCCAGTTGACGGCGCAGGTGAAATCAAACGTTGTTTTGTTCACCAGCAACGGTGAAAAATTCACCGCCATCGTGAACGGGCTGCGCATGAATGAATCTCCCGCCACCAATGTCAGGATCAACGAACTGGCAGGGGAGTTTTTCAAACTGAAGGTCATATTCGACGATTCCTCACTTGGCGAAAGGGAATTCAACCTCAACCTGAGCATGCAACAGGGAAAGGAAACCACCTGCAACATCAGGAAAAACAAAAAAGGAAAGTATGTCCTGAGGTACATGGGTTCAGTAGCGATCACGCAAGCCACGCCTGATCCGGAACCCGTACAACACCCCCCCGCCGGCACGAATTCACCTGAGCCGGCCCAAACGGCTGAAACGGTCACACAGACGGTCACGACCACCACAACCACGGGCGGGCAGCCTGACGGGGTCAATGTAAACATGGGTGTTAGCATGAATGAACAGGGGGGCAACATCAATATGAACGTTTCGGGCCTGGAGTCCGGCAGCACCACCACGCAATCGACCACATCGGTTACCCAAACCAAAACCACCTCCACTACCACTTCCGCCAATGCACCGGCAATCGAGCCAGTGCCGGAACCGGCGCCCGTATACCTGCCCGGCTACTCGGGCCCGGTGGGTTGTCCTTCGCCTGTCAGCCCGAAGGAATTCAATGACCTGAAACGCAGCATCAACAGGAAGACCTTCGAAGACAGCAAAATGACCATTGCACGGCAGGTGGTCGGCAATGCCTGTCTTTTTTCGTCCCAGGTCCGGGAATTGATGCTCCTGTTCACTTTCGAGGAATCGCGCCTTGACCTGGCAAGATTCGCTTACACCCGCACCTATGATACCGGAAATTATTACAAGGTGAACGACGCTTTTTCATTCGAATCTTCCATAGCGGAGCTGAACGATTACATTGAATCCCGTCGCTGAGGTTTGTTAACATCCCGTTGGTAAAATTCCCGGAAAGGCAAACCCTTTATCCCTACCTTTACCCGGTACCGCCAAGCGATTTGTCGTGATGATGGCACGTGGTTTGCGGTAACATAATTGGTCGCTGGTTTACCAGCCGCTTATTTTTCAATCATGTTGCCTGAATTCATCGTCGCGGGAGCCGCACGCTGCGGTACCACCTCATTGTACTATTACCTGTCCCAGCATCCGGAGATAGGGATACCGAGGAAAGAAACGTTCTTTTTCGCCAGGGACTATTACCAAGATGCGCCTCCCGGAGGGCCACCCCGGTACCGGGATAAAAACAGTTTGGTCCTCGATGAAGGGGAATACGATCAGTTGTTCAATGAGCAGGATTGCCGTATAGCAGGCGAAATTTCAACATGTTACGGATACCTGCATCAACAGGCCGTTCCAAGGATCAGGGAAAAGCTCGGTGACATTCCGATCCTGTTCCTGCTGCGCCATCCCGTGGTCCGCGCCTGGTCCGGGTACAGGCATTTTGCGAACCTCGGGTTTGAGCACCTTTCCTTTGAGGAAGCAATCCGACATGAAGACATCCGACAGCAGAACAAATGGGACTTCATGTGGCAATACACGGATATGGGCTTCTATGCCGGCCAGGTAGGAGCCTTCCAGTCCGCCTTTTCGAAGGTCAAGGTCATCCTTTCGGAAGACCTGTTCTCCCGTCCGGAAGAAGTGCTGGGCGAGATATTTTCATTTATAGGCGTTGAAACGGCCTTCAGCCCTGATACTTCACGGCGTTATAATTTCAGCGAGGAGGACACGCTTTCGTTCCTGTACCAGACGCTTAACCACCCTGTCGCAGACCGGATTATCAAACCCCTTCTGAGGAAAACGATGTCACGCACCCGGAGAATAGACTGGCGGCACAGGTTTAGAAAGCCCGCACCCCAGCCCGGACCGGGGCCCGCACCGGAGACAGTGGCCGTTCTCCGTGAAATGTACCGGGAAGACATAGCATCACTCCGTTCACTGACCGGATCCGGATTGACTCCCTGGCAAATCAGAAAAACTGCACGACCCGCTCATGAAAAAGATTCCTGATTTCTTCATTGCCGGTGCACCAAGGTGCGGTACCACTACCTTGTATCATGCCATCCAGGCGTACCCGGATGTGTATATGTCGCCGGTCAAAGAGCCCCATTACTTCGCCATGGCAGATATCAGGAAAGACCTGTTCCGCAGCCGCATCAAGAAGGACCTTTCGGAAACCGAATTCAATAACTGGTTGCATAACGCTGAACGACCATATATGCACCGCTGGTACGTGGAAGACTGGTCGCTCTACACACGGCTGTTTGAAAGAGCTGAAAGCGGCGCCCTGACCGGAGAGGCCAGCACCTCTTACCTTTGGGCGCCAAATGCAGCCACACGAATCCACGAACGATCGCCAAACGCGAAGTTCGTGGTATGCCTGCGCCATCCTGCTGAACGCGCCTATTCGCACTACCTCATGGAAAGGCGCATGGGCCTTACCCGGAAGCCATTCCATGAGCACCTGGCCGAAGACCTGCGCACAACCCAGCGCTGGTGGGGCGCCACACCGCTTTACGTTGATCTCGGCCTTTATTTCAGACAGGTAAAAAGGCTGATCGAGACTTTCGGCAGTGAGCAAATCTTTTTCTGCCTGATTGACGACCTGAAAGACCGCATGCAGGAGACTCTGGAACAGATTGCCAATTTTCTGGGTATGCCGGGCACCGCAGTACCTTTGTCAGGTGAGCGGCGAAATACAGCCCTCAGACACAGAAACATGCTCACGGAACAGATCGTGGTACGTCCCGGGATCAGGCGGCTTGCCCATAAAGTTTTCAAAAACCGGGTACCGTCCATCAAGAAGTGGTTTTATACCACAGACGTTGAAAAGGCCATGCCCCGCGCCGACCGGCGTTTCCTGCTCAGGACCTTCAGGGATGATACGGAGCAACTACAGGGCCTGATCGGGCGCGACCTTTCCTGCTGGCTTAAATGACCGGCATGAAGGTACGCATGCCGGATTTTTTCGTCGTCGGTGCCGCCAAATCAGGAACCACGGCCCTCTTTCACCTGCTGCGTAGCCATCCGGGCATTTACCTCAGCCCCATCAAGGAGCCTAATTACTTCTGCACCGATATCAGGCCGGCAGGTTTCAGCCCGGAATACCAATTGCACGAATCGCGAAAGCGGTTCGACCTTGATGCCTACCTGGAGGGGCCGATGGATCGCTGGATCTTCGATTATTTTGTCACGCGGCCGGAGCAATATGCCGCGCTGTTCCGGCATGCCGGCCAGGATACGGTCACCGGCGAAATGAGCAACTCCTATTTGTTCAGCGCCGAGGCGGCACGCAATATTTCCACCTCGGTACCGCATGCGCGAATCGTGATAATGCTCCGCAATCCTGTTGAAAGGATATTTTCGCATTACCTGGCAAACCTGCGTGACGGCAAAACACGACTGCCTTTCCGTGAAGAGGTGGATCGTGATCATGCCAAAACACGTAAAGGGTGGTGGGTCTCCCATTGCTACTATGAAACAGGGCTTTATTATGAACAGGTCCGGAGGTACCTTGACCTGTTCGATCCCCGCCAAGTGATGATTATCCGATACGAAGACTTCAGGGATGACCTGCACACGGTACTGGAAAAGCTGTTCCTTTTCCTGGGGGTGGACCACGATTTTCGTCCGGTGGTCCGGACCGCAAACGAAGCCATGCAGCCGCGCAGCCCGCGGTTAAATTACCTGATAACCAAAAGCGGCATCAAACAGGTCATATTTCCGCTTGTCCCTGAACACCTGCGCCAGCGTATCAAGCGCGCATTTTTCAGGAGCCGGGTAACCCGCCAACTCGACCCGGATGAGCGGCACCGGCTCGAAGAATTTTATGCAGGTGATATCGACCGCCTGGAAAAGCTGACCGGCCTGGACCTGTCCTGTTGGAAAACCGCCATCCACATGTCATCCCTGCAGGATGGATAGCCAGGGGCCACATCCCGTAATCATCGACCATGTAGGTGCGCGGGCAGGAATGGACCGGTATGACGAGGCGCTTGGCGAATGCCTTGCGGGACTCGGATTCCGACCGGCCATCCTATCCAATTTCAGGGCTGTTCATGCTGACCTGTCCAGTCAGGTTCTTTTCCGGAACCGGAACGGCAGCCCTATTGCCAGGTACGTGGCCACGCTGGCCGGCATGGCTTCCGCCCTGGCATGGTGCAAAAGGCATCGTGTGCGCATGGCCATCCTGCACCTTTTCAAGGGCAGCCTGGCGGAATACCTGTGCATCCGTTGTTCCGCATGGCTTGGCATCCGGCTGGTGGTGATTGTCCACGAGGTATCTCCCACGGGGGAAAAGGGCCCGCTGCCATTCCGGGTGGCGGCGCTGCGCAGCCGTGTACACGCCCTGGTCGTGCACAACCGGCAGACCCTTGACGAGCTTGTGGCTGTACGCGGCAGCGAAAAGGACATCCGGGTCGTTCCGCATATAGGCTATCCGGCCTCCGCCACTTCGAAAGCAATAGCGTTGCCGCACAGCCTGGTGCCGGAATCCGCCCTTCCTACCCTGCTGTTTTTCGGACAGGTAAAACGCAGCAAGGGACTCGATATCCTGCTAAAAGCCATGGCGCATCTGGTTTCCCCGTGCAGGCTGGTGGTGGCCGGCAGGTTCAGGGATGTAAACGCTGCCGGGTTCCGCCACCTTGTGCATTCCACCGGAACCGCGGACCGGGTTATCGTGCTGGACCGTTTCATTGCCGACAGGGAAAGAGATGCCCTCATGGGGATGGCGCAAGCGGTGGTGCTTCCCTATACGCGCGGGTACCAGAGTGGTGTGATGATTGCCGCGATGAGCCATGGCAAGGTGGTGATCGCCTCGGATCTCGATTCCCACCGGGAAGTCATTTCGCATGGCGATAACGGCCTGTTGTTCCGGTCCGGGGATTCCAATGCCCTTGCCGGGCTGCTGAACGCCTACCTGGAGGGCACCTATGATGCCGGGCGGATCGGGCATATGGCTCAGCGGACAATGGCGGAGCAGAATGGCTGCAAAGTAGTTGGGCGCCTGTTTTCCAGCGTACTGGCACCATAATTTTGTCTTATCTTTGTCTAGCCCTGCGTTTTGTACCGGCATATGCCGCCTGGCCCTGAACCGCGGCACATAATTTTAATTTCAGAGAGGTGAAGATTGCCATCGTAGGCTCAAGGGGCATACCGAACAACTACGGTGGATTCGAACAGTTTGCCGAATTTCTTTCACGCAACCTGGTGGCACGCGGCCATGAAGTATGGGTGTTCAGTCCCCATTATCACCCGTTCCGCGCCAAGCGCTATATCGCCGTCAACATCAGGCATGTGTTCAATCCCGAGCATGTAATCGGCACCATCGGCAATTTTATTTACGACTTGCTATGTCTTCGTCATGCTTTCCGCACCGATGCCGATGTGGTCCTCATGCTGGGCTACACGACCAGCTCGGTTTGGTTCCGGTTTTTTCGAAAGAACATGCAACGAATGGTCACCAATATGGATGGGCTTGAGTGGAAGCGAAGGAAATGGAACCCGCTGATAAAAAGGATGACCCGCAGGTTCGAACGGATAGCGGTGAAGCACTGCCCACACCTGGTTTCCGATCATGCCCTTATCCGGGACTATTACAAACAGACCTATAACAGGGAAAGCGTGTATATCCCTTACGGGGCAAATGAATTCAATAAACCTGACGAAAAAATCCTTGAGCGCTTCGGCGTGAAGAAATCCAGGTACAGTATGCTGATCGCCCGTATGGAGGAGGGCCACCATATAGAGTCTATCCTGGACGGTTACCTGGAAGCGGAAAAGCAGGATCCCATTTTCGTCATCGGCAACAACCAGACAAAATATGGCCGGAAGCTTGTGGGTAAGTACAAATCATATTCCCAGGTCCGGTTCCTCAACGATACGTACCGGATGCTGATATTGAATAACCTGAGGCATCACAGCGCGTTTTATTTTCACGGGCATTCCATCGGGGGTACCAATCCATCGCTCCTGGAGGCGATGGCATCCGGCGCTTTCATCGTGGCGCACGAAAATCCATTTAACCGTGATATTCTGGGCGATGATGCCCTCTATTTCAAATCGGCCGAAGATATTACCTCGTTGCTGAAAGGCAGGCCCTCATCTGCATCGGACAGGCAGCGGATAATTGACGCGAACCTGGACAAGATCAGGGACCGTTACAGGTGGGATAAAGTGGTGGACGCTTACGAAAAGCTGTTCCGGGATATTAGTGTCCAAAGGGCTTCACACCCATGAAAGCGCTCCGCATAGAAAGAACGAACCTTATCCCGCTGGTCTTTATTATTCTCCCGTTTTTCATCGACCAGATAGACGGCTTCATCTTCCAGGAGTTCAACAGGGATTTACCGATCAGCAAGATTTACAAGACGCCATTGCTGCTTTTCGCGATGGCCTTTGTTTTTATATACAGCCGCGACCGCCCGTTTCGCATCTGGCTCTCCGTTTTTTTCCTATTCCTGCTGATCTCCCAGGCGGTGAACCTCTATTTCGTTCACCTTCCCCTTGGTCCCCTGCTAACCGATTTCGGTCATATCCTGAAGATTTTCACTTTTCCGATTTTATACTTCTTCCTGATGACGTATTACCGGAAGCGCCCCCTGCCTACTTTCCTGTCGATCCGCAAGCTTTACAATTTCCTTTTCATCTGTTTCTGCATCGCAATAGTCCTCTCTTATTTCGGATTCGGCATTCCGTTTTACGGGTATACCAAATCCGGTGAATCTATCGGCCAGCAGGGTTACTTCATATCCGGAAATGCGATCAGCGCCTTTTTTCTCCTGATCAGCTGTCTATTCTATTACTATATCGTGCGCAGTCACCGCTTTTGGCTTCTCTTTTCAGGCGGGGCACTCAGCATCATGATCGGGTTGCTGATGGGCAGCAAGACCGCCATCCTCAGCTCGATCATATGCTTCGTGGGCGTCTACGTGGCCGTGAAGTATTACGAAAGAAAAATCCTGCATATGAACAGGTCAGACGCGCTTTTCCTTGTGACGGTGGTGGGCTTCGTGGTCGGCGGCGTGGTTTTCTTCGACGAAATCCTGAACACCATCAGCCCCATATACCGGAACTACAGCTACCGATACCGTATGAGTGATACCTTTCTCGAATTCCTGACCAGCGGAAGGGTATACAGGGCCGAATTCGAGCTGGGGTATTATGCGCACCGGCTTCCATTCCTGCAAATGCTGTTTGGCCGTGGTTATACCGACTATCACTCCGTGGGCGTACCCAACACGAAATTTTCCAGCTCTGAGATCGATTTCATTGACATCCTTCATATAGCAGGCTTCTTTGGTGTCATTCTGATATACGGGTTCTGGATTTTCATGTGGTACCGGGTTTTAAAGCAATTCCTGTCACGCAAACATCCGATAAACATCCCCCTGCTGGTCGGCTTGTCCGTCCTGCTGCTCAACAGCAATATGAGCGGGCATATTATTCACTCCGCGCTGCTGAACCTGAACCTGGCATTCCTTTGTGTTTTTGCGCTCCAGGTGAATGAAAAGGAAAAACCATCGCCGGCCATCACCAACCTGACCGGAAAAGCCGCACCTGCATGAAAGTACTCCTCGTAACCAACATGCGTCCCAGTCCGCAGCAACCGTATTCGGGTATTTTCGTAATCAACCAGTACCATAAGCTTCGGGAACTTCCTGATGGGCCGGAGGTCAGGCTGTTCTCCATGGAACGGCGCTTCACGGGCCCTGTTGGAAGCCTGGTTAAGTACGTCCTGGCCTGCTTTCGATTCGTACCGCATCTTTTCAGCAAATACGACATCGTACATTTGCACTTCTTTTATCCGTTGATATTTCTTGTATTGGGTTACCGTATGCTTCACCGCCGGAGTCGTGTGCTGGTGACGTTTCATGGTTCCGATGTCGTCTCACACATCCATGGAAGGTTTTCCAGACGGGTATTCAGCCGGATGGCAAAATCCGCAGATTATCTCATCACGGTAAGCTACAGTCTCGCCTCCGTGGTGGAGTCCAAGCTTGGTATACGTCCGCAGCGCGTGTTGTGTGCTGGCGTGGATCGGTCGGTATTTTACCGGCGGGCCGGCATCGAAAAAAGATATGATTTCATCTTTGCGGGTTCACTTACCCGCCTGAAGGGTGCGGATCTGCTGATCGACGCCCTTGAATTATTGCATGACCAGGATATCAGGGTATGCATCGCCGGTACGGGCCCTTACATGGACCGTTTCGCGGCGCTCAGAAGTCATGGCCGGCTGGAGATAATGGGCAGAAGGAACCAGCACGAACTGCGCGAACTGTTCAACCAGTCCAGGTTCCTGGTGATGCCCAGCAGGCAGGAGTCTTTCGGGCTGGTCGTTACGGAAGCCATGTACTGTGGCACGCCAGCCATCGCCAGCCGCATCGGCGGCATTACAGAACAGATCGAAGATGCACACAACGGGCTGCTGATACCCGGCTTGACGCCACAGGATGTGATGTCAGCGCTGGAGCGCGGCCTGGCGTTGCCTGCGGAAGCCTATGCCCGCATGTCAGAAGAAGCGGCCCGGTCTAACGGTCACTACAGCCTTGAAAGTGTCATTGAAGAAACGACCGCGGTATACCGGAGCCTCGCCCCCGCTGCGGGACAACGGTTAAACGGAACGCCATGAGAAAACTGGTTTATATCATGGGGGCCGGCAGGAGCGGCACTACCCTGCTGGATATCCTGCTGGGTAATGCCGGGGGCATATTCAGCGCCGGCGAGCTTAACCGCTTTCCGCGAAATGAAGGCAGTCCCCGCGGGAGTGATCCCGGGGGAGAAACCGGTAAGTTCTGGACCGGTTTCATGGAAGCGCTGGAAGGGGCGCATGGCAAAAGCGATTTTTCCGCCCTGCGTGCGCTGTCAATGAAATATGAATACCATAAGGCGCTCCTGCGGATGGCCGGGACCCCGGATCCAGCATATGCACAGTATATCCGCAATTTCTTCGGGGTCCTGTTCAGGCATGCCGGCACGGACATTATCGTGGATTCCTCCAAATACCCCATGAGGGGATATTACCTTTCCCGGTTGCTCGATTGCGACATCACTTACATTTACCTGAAGCGGGATCCGGTTGACGTGGTCCGTTCATTTGCCAGGAAGGATATTGAACAGCCCAGCAAAGGGTGGCTGATGACAAATTTATACTTACTTTGGGTGCACTTTGCTTGTGCCGTTGTCCTTCGTGACCTTCAAAAGCGTCATCGTGTGGTAACCGTTCGTTATGGCGACCTGGTAAGCGACCCTGAAAGCACGTTGAAGGCTATTGCAGGCGCACTGGAGCTTGACCTTAAAAAGGTAATCCGTTTGGTTTCGGATGACGCGCCGCTATCCACCGGGGTGTTATTCGAAGGAAACCGCATCAGGCATGAAAAGTCCATCAGGCTGCGCAGGAACGCCACCACGCGAACCCCTTCCTTGCGAGACCGTTTGGCAGGGATCCTGCACCGTACCTGGTGGCCTTAAAGGCTCAATGCATAACTAATAATCGAATGAACATCAGTGTTTTCGGACTCGGATACGTAGGGGCTGTTTCATGTGCATGCCTTGCACGGGAAGGCCATATGGTTACCGGAGTGGATGTGAACGCCTCCAAGGTGGAGCGAATCAACAAGGGAGAAGCTCCTATTATAGAACGTGACCTGGAGGAGATGATTCGCGAAGCCGTCAATAGCGGGTCCCTCCATGCCACCACGGACGCACGCCAGGCGGTCAACAGATCCGAACTCAGTTTTATATGTGTAGGCACTCCCAGCCTGGATAACGGAAAGATCGACCTTTCCTACATTCACAAGGTATGCAGGGAAATCGGGGAAGCTTTCCGCGATAAAAAAGAGCATCACACCGTGGTGGTGCGCAGCACCGTCGCCCCCGGAACCCTGCAAAGCTGTCTCGAAATCCTGGAAGACGTGTCCGGGAAAAAATGCGGGGATGGTTTCGGACTGGCCGGCAATCCCGAATTTCTCCGGGAGGGCTCCGCCATACGGGATTATTTCGATCCGCCTTATGTGGTGATCGGAGCATTCGACAAGAAAAGCGAATCAATGCTGCGTGAAATTTACCGTCCCATTGATACGGCCGTTTATGCATTGCGACCCGAGGAGTCGGAGATGATCAAGTATGCGAACAACAATTTTCATGCGCTCAAGATCACCTTTGCAAATGAAATCGGAAACATATGCAAGGAGCTGGGAATTGACAGCCATAAGGTCATGGACGTGGTCGTAAAGGATACCAAGTTAAACCTCTCCCCCTATTACCTCAAACCTGGCTTTGCATTCGGCGGAAGCTGCCTGCCCAAGGACATACGCGGGATCATATACCAGGCACGCGAACTTGACCTCAGGGTCCCCCTGCTTTCAAGCATCACTGAAAGCAATGCCTACCAGCTGGAACGTGGTCTTTCCATGGTGCACCGGACGGGATTCAAGAAAGTGGGAATCCTTGGATTCGCATTCAAACCCGGCACTGACGATCTGCGCGAAAGTCCCGTGATAGCGCTGACAGAAACGCTGCTGGGCAAGGGTTTTGATCTTTCGTTATACGATCCCAACGTGGTGCTGTCAAACCTCACGGGAAAAAACAAAGAGTTCATTTCCGGGCACCTGCCGCACATCTCGCGGCTCATCAAATCTGACATGGAGCAGGTCCTGAATGAAGCGGAAGTACTTGTCATCGGCACAAATGATGAAAGATTCCGGGATATTCCATCCAAAGCACGTCCTGAACAGGTTGTGATAGACCTGGTACGCGTAGAACCCGGACGAACTTCCAGTGAAAGTTATGCCGGAATTTGCTGGTAAACACATCCTGATCATAGTCGAGAACCTGGCCGTGCCTTTTGACCGGCGGGTGTGGCAGGAGGCCAGGGCCCTGTATGCAGCCGGAGCCATGGTATCGGTGATCTGCCCGCGCATGAAAGGATACCGGAAACGGTTTGAGGTGATTGATGGTATACAGATTTACCGCCATCCCCTGCCCCTGGAAGCAGCCGGTGCCTTCGGCTACCTTTTCGAGTACCTGGTGGCATTGTTTTTCGAATGCTGGCTCAGCTGGCGTATTTACTTCGGCAGGAAATTCCATGTTATTCATGCCTGCAATCCCCCTGACCTTATATTCCTGGTGGCACTTCCATTCAAACTGCTGGGAGTGAAATTCGTTTTCGACCAGCATGACCTGAATCCGGAGCTGTTCATCGCCAAATTCAACAGGAAAGGCTGGTTTTACCGGCTGCTCGTTCGGTTTGAACGATGGACCTTTCGTACGGCCGACTATTCCATTGCCACCAACGAATCTTACAAGGAAATTGCCATTAAGCGGGGGGGCATGAACCCGGACCGGATTGCCGTGGTGCGGAGCGGACCGGATACCGCGTTTGTAAAGCTGCAGCCGCCGCGGGAAGAGCTCAAAAAAGGCAAACGATTTATGATCGGGTACGTGGGGGTCATCGGGGAGCAGGAAGGCCTGGACCTGCTGATTGAATCCGCCAAGATCATAAGGGAGCACCGCAATGACGTGCACTTTGCCATCGTGGGGGGTGGCACCCAGCTCGATTACGTGAGGAAATATGCGAAAGACCGTGAACTGGATGACATGATGGACTTTTATGGAAGGGTGGATGACCAGATGCTGCTCGACGTATTAAGCACAAGCGACGTATGTGTCAACCCGGACATCCCCACGGACATGAATAACCTGTCCACCATGAACAAGATCATGGAATACATGGCCATGAAGAAGCCCATTGTGCAATATGACCTGAAGGAGGGCCGCTTTTCGGCCGCGGAGGCATCGTTGTATGCCCGTAATATTGATGTCCGGGATTTCGCCCGGAAGATCATGGACCTGCTTGATCATCCTGACAAACGCATTCAAATGGGTGAATCCGGTTATGCCAGGCTGGTGAACACCCTTTCCTGGGAACACCAGAAGTTGATACTTTATCACTTCTACCAGCGCGTCCTCGCCTGACATTTTAGCACCTTTGCCGGGCGTCCTGCTATTCCCGGCATGCAGTTAAAAGAGATCCTTCAAGGAAGCGGCATGGCCCTGGGTTTCAAATTCCTGGGCATGGGGGCCAGCTACCTGTTCACCCTCCTCATAACCAGGAGCTTCGGTGCCTCAGTCAACGGCCTCTTCAACCTGGCCTTCGTGGTACTGACGCTTTGCACCGTCCTTTCGCGTGCCGGGCTCGATACGGCCATGCTGCGATTCACCGCTTCCCTCGAAGCCGGTGGCAGGCGGGCAGGCCTTCGGATGGCATACTGGAGAGCAGCTGCCGTGGTATTCACGCTGAGCGCACCTGTTTCGGCAGCCCTCTATTTTTTCGCGGATGGAATAGCGAATACCTGGTTCGGCAAACCGGAACTGGTGCCATACCTGCGCTGGTTCGCATTTGTGGTCTTTCCATATGCCATGACCATGGTTAATGCTGAATGCCTGCGGGGTGTGCGCAAGGTGAATGCCTACCTGTTCTATGAGGGCATTGGCCTTAACCTGTTTTCAGCCGCATTCCTGCTCAGCTTGTTTATGTTCGGCCGTGATACGGACATGCTCATTCGCGCTATGACGGGTTCCGTGTTGCTCTTGTTCATGGCAAGTACGCTTCACTGGATCCGCATATCAGGGATTCTCCGGTGGGGAGCAGGTGAAAAGGGGATTCCATTGAAAGAAATGCTGCGCACCTCCCTTCCCATGCTTACTTCCAACCTGCTGATGAAGATGATGGGCTGGGTGGACACCCTGATGCTGGGCATCATGCGACCGGCGGAAGATGTCGGGATCTATCACATCGCACTCAAAATCTCCATACTCACCAAGCTGTCACTGGCAGCGGTCAACAGCGTGATCGCACCGCGGTTCGCAGCATACCACAGCCAGGGCGACATGACGTCCTTCATCAGGACATCCAATTACGCCACCCGCCTCATCTTCTGGACATCCGCCCCGGTGCTTGTGGTCATCCTTGCCTATCCCTATACGATAACCGGAATCTTCGGGTCGGAATTTACGGCCGGCGTCACCGCACTCATCATCCTTACCACAGGGCAATTCATCGCGGCCATTTCAGGGTCGGTAGGTTACATCCTCAACATGACGGGCCACCAGGTCGTTCAGCAGAACATCACCCTGTTTTCCATTGTACTGAATATAACGCTCAACCTGCTGCTTATTCCCGTCATGGGCATCACCGGCGCTGCCATCGCTGCCGCTTCAAGCCTGGCATTCAGGAATCTCGTCTCCGTTTATTATATTCACAGAAAATTGCACTTTATCACATTGTACCTGCCGTTCAAGGGCAAGACGAATTCATGATTCTGCCCAATTTCATCTGCCCCGGTGCCGCAAAAGCCGGGACCACCTCGCTTTACGACATCCTGCAGCAACATCCGTCCGTATTTTTATCCCCGGTCAACAAGGAGTCGCATTTTTTCGATTATGATGAGAACTACAGCAAGGGGCTGGAGTGGTACAGCCAGACTTTTTTTGATAAATGCAACGGTCCTTCCGCCATCGGAGATATCACCCCTTCGTACATGTTCCTTCCCAGGGCCGTGGAACGCCTTCACCGTGACCTTGGCACGGATACGCGGTTTATCTTTATGCTAAGGGATCCGGTCGACCGCGCCTACTCGCAATATAATTTCAATGTACGCAGGAGCTACGAATCAAGGTCTTTTGAAGAAGCCCTCGCTTCGGAAAAGGAATCGACGAAGAAAGATTTTTTTTCATTGATCCACTACAGCTATACCGCCAGGGGCCGGTACAGCGAACAGGTAGCCAGGTTCCTGAAACTTTTTCCCCGTGACCGGCTAATGTTCATTCATTTTGAGGATGACTTCCTGGAAAAAAAGGCGCATACGATAAGGTCATTGGAAACATTCCTGGGCATTGATCATGCGATCCTCGACCTGGATGCGCATGCCAATGCCGCCTCCCAGCCGAGGTCGGGTGTTCTGAACAGGATGTTATTCAGAAACCGGACGTTGAGGGCCGTGGGGAAGGTGCTGATTCCCTCCTACGAATCGAGGAGGTCCGTTTTCCGGAAACTAAAAAAGATAAATGAAAAGCCGGTAAGCACCGGCGAATTGCCCGAAGGCAGGAAGGCGGAAATCTTCAACAGGTATTTTGCCGGCGATATCGATTTGCTTCAGGACCTGACCGGCCGCGATTTTTCCCGCTGGTGCCGATGATTCATGGAAACACGATCCCATAACGGCCCGCTTTTCATCGTTGGCATGCCGCGCAGTGGCACCAAGCTGCTCCGCGATCTGCTCAACAGGCACTCCGGGGTCTGTATTCCTGATGTGGAGTCGCATTTCATCCCTTACCTGGCCAATGAATTCGGGGATCGACTCCGGCTTGATGACATTCAGGATCGCAGGCGTTTTATTGACCGCTTCATGAATACCACATTCTATATCAACAACAAACGCAAGGGGCGGGAGCTGACAACCGCGTATTTCCTCGAACATGGCGACTTCAGCACCTGGACCACCGTATTGAGATTCATCCTGCTGCATTACTGTGCCCCTTCCGGCGATGACGTCCTGTGGGGTGACAAAACGCCTGGCTACCTGAACCACGTACCCCGCCTGAAAAAGATATTTCCTTCCGCACGCTTCATTCATATCATTCGCGACCCCAGGGACTACTGCCTCAGTGTCCACAGGATCTGGCACAAGAACATTTACCGTGCGGCCCAGCGCTGGAGGGATTTCATTTTCGCCTCCCGCGGCTATGCTACCCTGCTGGAGGGCGCCTACCACGAAGTGCGCTACGAGGACCTGCTTGACCGGCCGGAAGAAACGCTGAAAGCGGTATCTGCATTTTGCGGCATCGACTTTCAACCGGAGATGATGTCCCTGCGGAAATCCGCGGAACGGCATGGCGATGCGCGTGGCATGACCTCCATCATGAAAGGTAACACGAATAAGTTTGCCGGCGCCATTCCTGAACGGCAGTTGCGGAAGATCGAATCTATATGCACCGGGGTAATGGAGCAACTGGGGTATGCCTGCATACACCCCGTCAGGCCCCGTGAACTCGGAAAGCTGGAAAATGCCATGTATAAGCTGGCAGACGCAGGGAATGTAGCGCTGTTCCATGTGCGCGAGAAAGGACTGGCACGCGGCCTTTCCTATTTTCTTAAGCAACAGCACAACAACCTGCCTGCAGGTGATGCTGCCTGATGCCATGAAAGGACGCAAGGTCGATTTCCTGATCATTGGAGCCCAGAAGGCAGGCACCACGTCCTTGTACCGGTACCTTGAGCAGCACCCGGAAATCTATTTCTCCGAGGTAAAGGAGGTAAATTATTTTGCCATTGACCGCCTTTATGAAAAAGGAACCGGCTATTACCATTCCTATTTCAAGGGATACAGCGGACAAAAAATCGTGGGCAGCGCGTATACCCACCTGCTCCCCTGCCGGAAATGCGCTGAACGGGTAAAACACTACAATCCGGAAATGAAACTGCTCGTGTTGCTCAGGGAGCCTGTGGCACGGGCCTGGTCAGCTTACCACTACGCGATCCGGAATGGATGGGAAGAAAGTGGAAATTTCAGGGACACCGTCGCACTGGAAGCCGGCCGGCTGGATGCGGAACGATATGACCTCACCTATTTTTACGATGGCCTTTACTCCAGTCACCTTGACCACTGGTCCCGGTATATTCCGCAGGAGCAGATGCTCTTGCTGAGGCAGGCCGATCTCGAATCCGATCCGGAAGGCGTGATGTCGTCAGCATTCAGTTTCCTCGGCCTGGATCCTGTTGCCGTGGATGCGACCAGCAGACACAACGTGGCTTCCGGCGTACACAGCAGGGGCCTGCAGCGCATCATGCTGGGCAAACACGGTCGCAGGGTGCTGTCAGGTTTCATCCCCCAGGGGATCAAGGTATTTATACGATCCAAAATATTTCCAGCCGTGTACCGGCTCAACAAACGCAGCAACTTTGAAACGCCGCAGATCAGCCCTGACGACCGCAAAGCGGTGGAACCACTTTTTCGCGAGGACCTGGCCAGGCTGAAATCCGCGTACGGCATTACTTTTGAATCATGACCGAAAAACCTGTGTATAATTTGACAGGTCCGGACCCTGTACCCCGGGCATTGCTCATATATTTGATTTAGTGAGACCCATTTGCATGGTGGCGCTGGCTGCCTTCACGGCATGGCCCTGCCTCACGGCGGTGGCACAGGAATACTACATCCCGTTGAGCCGGGAGTTTCAGTTGCGCTATGAACCTTGGCTGTACAGCCTGGAATCACAAATGCATACACCCGTCCGGCCATTCCTGAGCAGCGAGGTGAGGAAGTTCGCACCGGTGGATTCCCTGGATTCGTCCATTGTCCGCGACAGCCCGTTTGCACGATCCTGGGCCGGGCGCAAGCTCCACAAGGAGCACCTGCTGCAGGCGGAAGGCGATGATTTCACCATCTCCCTCAACCCGGCATTGGAATTGCGGGCTGTCAACGACAAGGACAAGGATTTCATTTATACCAATACAAGGGGCCTTCGGGTGAGTGGGACGCTCGGAAAGCGATTTTCCTTTGCCAGCAGCTTCTATGAATCCCAGGCCCGCTTTCCGTCTTATATCGATTCCATGGTATTGGTTACGGGTGTGGTACCCGGCGGCGCCAGGCGAAAGAATTTCAAGGAAAGCTATGATTACAACATCGCTTCCGGAACCATTTCATATTCGCTGAAAAAGCACTTTAATTTCCAGTTGGGCCATGACAAGGTCTTCATCGGCGACGGGTACCGTTCCCTGCTGCTGTCCGACAATGCATTCAACTACCCGTTCCTGAAGATCACGACCACCTTCTGGAAGATCAAGTACGTGAACCTTTACGCCGTCATGCAGGATATGAAAATTCCAGTCAGGGACTTTGAGCATTTTCATCGCAAGCATGCTTCATTTCATTTTCTGAACCTTCGCATAGGAAAGCGCGCTTCTTTCGGGATCATGGAGGCCATTGTCTGGAAATCTGACACCGCACGTGACCGTGGGTTCGACATCAACTACCTGAACCCTTTCGTATTCCTGAGACCCGTGGAATTCAGCCTGGGGTCACCTGATAACGCACTCCTGGGATTTAATTTCAGCTACAAGGTCACCAACAGCCTGACGGGGTACGCCCAGGTGCTGTTGGACGAATTCAAGATCAGCGAGGTGCGGGCGGGTAACGGCTGGTGGGGCAACAAACAGGCTCTTCAGCTGGGGGTCAAATACTTCAACGTGGGCGGAATCCGCAACCTGCACCTGAATACCGAATTCAACTTCGTCCGACCCTACACCTACCAGCACGTGAGCTCCCTCACTTCATATGCCCACTACAACCAGTCCATCACGCATCCGCTGGGCGCCAATTTCTGGGAAAGCATCTCGATTGTCAACTACCGGTACAAACATTACGGCGTGGAAGCGAAGTTGCAATTGGCGGTGGTGGGTTATGACCTGGCCGACTCTGCCGGACAGGCAGTGAATTACGGCCAGAACGTTTTTGACAGCTATGAAACCCGCGCACTTGAATTTGGCAATGAAGTGGGACAGGGTTTGCGCACGAACCTGACAAGAGGGGAAATTACATTTTCCTACCTGCTCAATCCCAAATATCAATTCATGGCCGAGGCGGGCATGGCAGCCAGGATCAGCAAGAATGACCTGGGTACACACAATACGCTATACTTCTTCGTTGGCCTCAGAACAGCGCTCACAAACCGGTATTACGATTTTTAGCGGGTATCTCTGCTCCTTTTCATCTGGAGCTTTCAAAGTCGCACTTAAAAGGCATTCTCATCGCCTGAGACCATCTTGACAAACGTCACCAGGATGATCTTAAGGTCCAGCAGCAGGGACCAGTTTTCAATATACCATACATCGTATTCCACCCGTTTCTCCATCTTGGTGGCGTCACTTGTTTCTCCACGCAATCCATGAACCTGCGCCCAGCCCGTAATCCCGGGCTTGATGAGGTGCCGGACCATGAACTTGTCGATTAGTTTGGAATACTGCTCCGTATGCCTGAGCATATGCGGGCGGGGGCCTACAACAGACATATGGCCAAGCATCACATTAAAGAACTGGGGCAGCTCGTCCAGGTTCGTTTTCCTGAGAAACCGACCCACCCTGGTGATCCGAACATCGTCTTTGGTTGCCTGACGTTCATCCGCCTGCTTGTTAACCACCATCGTGCGGAACTTGAGGCAGGTAAACTGTGTATTTCCCTTCCCCGAACGGCGCTGCCGGAAAAATACGGGACCGGGGGATGTAGCCTTGATCAGAATGGCCACCACCGGGACCAGCCAGGATATGACCAGCAAAATTACCAGGAATGAAAACACCATATCAAAGGTCCGCTTGAGTACCCTGTTTACCATATTCTCGAGCGGTTCATTCCGAAGGCTGATGACCGGTATGCTTTCGTAGAAATCTATTTGCAGTTTACGGCTCACAATTCCCCGGAAGTCGGGCATCAGCCTGAAACGAATCATGTTCCTGTCACAGTACTTGACCAGATCAGCGACTTGTTGCTTGGACATGCCGGAGTTGGAACAGTAAATCTCATCCGTGGCATTTGTCGCGGCAAATTCCTGTACGTTTTCCACGGGCCCCTTCCATGCGGGATCGCCGTTACCCGGACTGTCCTGGAAGATTCCCTGCAACCGGTAACCCAGCTCAGGATGGTGGCCAAGAAACGATTGCATATCAGCCGCCGCCTGGCCGTTGCCCACGATAATA
This sequence comes from Bacteroidota bacterium, assembly GCA_024638565.1. Classification (GTDB taxonomy): domain Bacteria; phylum Bacteroidota; class Bacteroidia; order AKYH767-A; family OLB10; genus JAHEKC01. The sequence continues at coordinate 1,184 of JAHEKC010000044.1, read as the reverse complement.
ACCCGCCGGAAATTAAGCCCACGCTTGCGAAAAAAGCTTATGATCATTAGCATGATCATTCGCCAGCCGACCAGCAGCAGCACAAACAGGCTGTACTTGATGAAGAAGTCACGAACTGGCCTGATCACGTCCGCAAGAAGGTAGTTAAGCGAGATCAGGATCAGGCTGTATACCAGCACCGTCTTGAGCAGGTTGGCCAGTACCTTTTCCGCCCCCATGATCCGGTCAATGTTGTGATTCCGGAAAATCACATTCGTGATTAACCATATGAGGTTGATGTAAAGGAAATGAACGACAAACGAATCATCCACCTTGACGGTCATGTCGTTCTTCACGAAGCTGACGGCCAGGAACGAAAAGTTGAGCACGAATATATCCCCCAGGATGTAAATCGCATTCAGGTAACGTGAGTAGCCAATGGCCATGGTTCAGGTTTGGAAAGGGGCATTCCCGGCCGTGTAAGCATCCCGGAAAAACCGCAGCCCGTACCGGGCTAAAGTAGGAAATTACAATCCACGTGCCATTTTGCCGGACCTGGCAAACAGCCTTGGTGGCTTGTAGTTTCTACATATATCGCTGTTATCGAGACTATTACATGACTGCAGTTTTGGATCGGGCATGGATTGGTGCGCCATGTACCGGATCAGGCACCAATCCTTACAAACGTAAGATTCAGGCAGCAGGCACAATAATTGCTGTAATTTCTGATCGGGAGGCGGATTCTACCTCTGAGGAAGCCATGGTGTTCACAGGCAGCCAGGCAAAGGTTGACGGGTCAAAAAGGCAAGTTCGCCATAAACCGTAGCTTCTTTACAAAAATGTAAACTTTTACTGCCTGTCGTTGTCTAGTTTTGAACTGATTTCTGCTAACGACTATGATTATTAATACCGTTTTAAGTACCATTACGGCTTTTGTCATCACTTTTCTGGCGATCCCTTCGATCATCAAGGTATCCCTGCTGAAGAACCTGTTTGACGAACCCAACGGGCGGAAAGCACACAAATCAAACATCCCCACACTGGGCGGACTGGCCATATTCGCAGGCGTGGTATTTTCCTTTACATTCTGGTCCTCCGGGCTTGATTACCGTCCCATTCAGCATATCGTGGCCGCGCTGCTGATCATGTTTTTTATAGGGATCAAGGATGATATCATCGAGCTGTCGGCCGACAAGAAATTCTAC
>JAHEKC010000123.1 GCA_024638565.1 Bacteroidota bacterium | reverse complement strand
ACTCCGGTCCTCGACAGAAGCCTCGTAAAATTGCCGGATAGCAGCTTCCTTGATATCATCGGCCGGTAAATCAAGAAGTAGAATGCCAGCAAACGGGTACCGTACCTGTTGTACCCATGGCGGAGGCTCTCATGTGCGGGTTTTGGGTGCTCCCCCCTTGCGACGGCCCTTCCGCCTGTCTCCCGGTTTCCGGCCGCGCCCCCTGCTGCTCGGCCTTTCATTGCCTGACGGCGGGGCACCCAGGGAATCAGGGATGGAAGGTCTGTCGATGCGGCTGCCGAGAAATCCTTCGATACGCCGGAACTTATGCCTGTCGTCCGGTGAAACGAACGTCACGGCAAGGCCGGTGGATGCGGCGCGGGCGGTACGTCCTACACGGTGAATATAATCTTCGGGGTCCGATGGCACATCATAATTAAGCACCATGGCAATATCCTCTATATCGATACCGCGGCTCAGGATATCGGTAGCCACAAGAATATTCAGCTTCCGGTTGCGAAACTGACGCAGCACCTCCTCCCTTTCCGCCTGCTCAAGGTCCGAGTGAATGGCATCGGCCGAAAGGCCTACACGCTTCAGCAACACGGCAACTTCTTTTGTTTTCTGCTTGGTGGAACAAAATACCAGTACGCTGGCAAGATCCCGGTCTTTTAACAGGTGACGAACCAGTTTCAGTTTTTGCTGGTCATAAACCTCGTAAGCTTCCTGCTTGACACGGTCGGCCGGCCTTGAAACGGCAATATTGATCTGTTCCGGGTTCTTAAGCAGGCGGTCCGCCAACTGCCGGATCTTGGGTGGCATGGTGGCTGAAAACATCAGGGTTTGCCTTTGCTTCGGCAGGTACCCCACGATACGCATGATGTCTTCGACGAATCCCATGTCGAGCATTTTATCCGCTTCGTCGAGCACCAGGCATTCCAACTTGTCGAAAATAACATAACCCATGTTCAGGTGGGCGATCAGCCTGCCTGGGGTGGCAATGATGATATTGGCGCCCGTGGTGAGTGCCTTTTTTTCCTTGTCGAAAGTATTTCCGTCTCCCCCTCCGTAAACCGTAATGGAGCTTACCGGCGCGAAATAGGAGAAACCCTGCAGCACACGATCGATCTGGATGGCCAGTTCGCGTGTGGGTACTATGATCAGGGTATGCGTATGTCCGGCAGGCTCCCGGCACATCTGGTTGATTACCGGCAGCAGAAACGCCGCCGTCTTTCCCGTTCCGGTCTGTGCACAGGCAATCAGGTCCTTGCCGTTCATGATCACGGGGATGGCCTTTGCCTGGACGGGAGTGGGCTCGATGAAGCCCATGCTGTCAAGGCCTTCGTTTACAGCTGGTTCAAAATTAAAAAGGTCCATATCAGGGGATTTGCCAATGCACCGCCAGGAATGACCTCTGGCCGGCGCCGCCCAAAAGTATGCTATCAGGCGCAAACCATGTACATGGAACCCGGGATATATGAAAAATTCGCCCCGGCGGGCCTGGGGCGATGAAAGAATTCATGCGGTGTACAACCCTGAAAGCTGACACGCCGTGTGTCAGTTCCGGCTTTATGCACCCTCTCCTGTCATGACAGCATTTAATTGACCAGGATCATTGGTCCGAACGGTTACAGGTGTTAATATTGCGGATACATGATACGCCCACGCAAGATCCTGGTGCCGGTCGATTTTTCGCCGGATTCACTCATCGCACTTGATTACGCTATTGCCTTCGGGAGAGCCTCCGATGCGCAGCTTTCCATTCTCCATGTCACCGACCCCCGTGATTCTGCTGAGGCTTTCCGGGACTTCACCTCGGCAGGACACCTGATGAAGCTGCTCAAGCGGGATGAACGACTCAAAGGCATCCGGCACGTGACCATTGAGAACAAGGGGAACTTTATGCGGGTGGTCAAGGCCCATCTTAGCAAGAAACGATATGACCTGATTGTCATGGGAACACGCGGTGCCAATACGCTCAGGCGGAAATTCGTGGGCACGAATACCACCAACGTGATCAGGAAATCTGGCTGCCCCGTGCTGGTGGTGCCGGAACACAGCAAATACAAGCAGGTGAAGAAGATCATGGTGGCCACAGACCTGAGCGATGACAACCTGGAAATGGTCAACGAAGCGGTATCGCTTTTTCAACCGTTCAACCCGGAGCTGGACTTCCTCTACATAGACCTTAAGTCAAAGGAAAAGGCACAGTCGATCTACAGGATGAAGGAAGTAGCTCCCAAGATCGGTGAGTTTGTGGATTACGCGAATGTGAAGTACTATATAAGCACCTACCGGAAATTTCATCCGGGTGTGGATGCCTTTTACAAAAAGACAAAAGCTGATATGCTGCTGATGGTCACCCACAAGCGGAACATGACCGAGGCCTTGCTCAAGCCCAGCCTGACACGCAGAATGGCTTTTCACACCACGCTGCCCATGCTGGCTATTCCTGTGAAGTAATTCCTAATTCGTCGATTTCGCTGATTTTGGTCAGATTTCCTTGGTTGGAGCCTGAATCTTTCATATCATTGCTTTCCTTACTAACCCTGAAAACCTGACTAATACCGAATTCACTTCATGTAAATAATCCGGCTTTAGCTGAATCTCTGCCATGGCACCTGAACATACCGGGTAACCATTCTCCGATACCAGCGGGAGCTGCCAAAGGCCCCTCTGGCTGAAAACCTGTTTCGAAACAACAAAATCACTGATAAAGATGAAAAAGTCCCTCTTTACCATTATCATTCTCCTGGCCTGCGTGCGGGTATTTGCCACCCAGATCAGCGTATCAAATTCCACACAGAACCCTGGCCAGTATTCGACCATTGCTGCTGCAATTACAGCAGCGTCGGCTGGCGATACGCTGCTGGTGCATCCGACTGCCACAAACTATGGAAACTTTAGCCTGAATAAGAAGCTGGTAATTATCGGCGGTGGATTCAACGTGCAGAAAACGAATCCGTTTTACACGACATTCGGTGGAATCACACTCCAGCCCGGTTGTGACGGCAGCCGGTTTTTCGGATTCAGGGTTGGTACCGTAAGTACTACAACTTCTGCCGGTGCTGCCATGGACAGCTTGTTTTTTGAGGACATATACTTTACCCAGTACCTTGGATTCTTTTACAGCTTTTATCCGACAAACCTGGTTGTTCGTAACTGCATCGTCGATTTTATCAACTTGTCTTCCGCCACAAGTTCCTCGGCGACTATTTCCCATTGCATTTTCGAGGGTGACGCCATTGAAGCGAGCACTGGAAGCCTTCTTGTGGAATATTGTTTATTCCAGGGCTCCACCAACCAATTAAACGGTGTTTCCGGTGCTGTAATCCAGAACTGTATTCTTTATGATGGGAACATTGGCTCAATATCCCTCTCAACCTTCAATAATTGCATGAGCTTCAACCTGACGAATAACACCCTGCCACCGGGTACGAATATCGGAAGTGGCAACCAATCAGGTGTTGATCCCCTGTTTGTCAACAATCCAATCAACCAGGCATTTTCTTTCACACGTGATTATCATCTGCAGGTCGGTTCCCCGGCACTGACTGCCGCCACGGATGGCGGGCAGATTGGCGTTTACGGCGGGCCCAATGCAACCTTCAGCCTGAGCGGCGAGCCGCTGAATTCCCCGATTGTAAGGGATTTTATCATCACCAATGCGGCGGTGCCTGTAAACGGTAACCTCGACATCGATGTGACCATTACAAAGCCGCTGGACCAATAAATTTACCGGGCGAGGCCTTTTCCAATCCCAGGCCCCGGTGCTGTGATGTCCAAGTTCTGTAAGCCAGTCCTGATCCTTGCTTTGCTGCTCGCCAGCCTGGGTGGCCATGCGCAGCAGATTATCGGTGCCGAATATTTTATCGATACCGATCCCGGCATCGGCAGCGGGACATCATTGCCGGTGGGTGCCCCGGCGGATACGGTAAACATCGTCACGAGTATTTCCATGGCCGGTGTTGCACCGGGCTTCCATTACCTTTATATACGCGGATTGAATGACCTCGGCGTATGGAGTGTCATAGATGAAAAGCTTTTCTATGTGCTCGATACTGCTAATGCCGCATCAACCACCTATGGCACCAACATAGCCGTGGAGTATTTCATTGATACGGACCCCGGACCCGGCGGCGGTACGAATATACCCGTGACACCCGGGGATACGATTAACTTACTGTCCTCCATTTCCCTGACGGGCCTGGGACCCGGATTCCATTATATCTATCTCCGCGCCCAAACTTCCGAAGGGCTACGGGGCGTGGCGGAACCCCACCAGTTTTATATCATCGATACCGCCGCCGTTGCAACCACTGCTTACGGTACCAATGTGGCTGTTGAGTATTTCTTCAATACGGATCCCGGGCCGGGGAACGGCACTTCCATTCCAGTGACTCCCGGCGACACGCTGAATGTATTGTCGTCAATATCCACGACTGGGTTGCTGCCGGGATTTCATTACCTGTATATCCGCGCCAAAACGGACCTGGGATTATGGAGCGTACCCCAGCATCACCTGTTCTACATCATTGACCCGAACCTGTCTGCACCAACGGACTATACGAACAATGTAGCCGTGGAGTATTTTTACGATTCGGATCCCGGCCCCGGTAACGGGACACCCATTCCCGTTCCGCCTGGGGACACCATTGATATCAATACATCCCTGCCCACGACCGGACTTGCACCCGGATTTCACCAGCTGTATATACGGGCAAAATCGGATTCCGGTACCTGGAGTGTAATTAACCACCATCCATTCTATATCTATCCCCCTGCCCCGCCGGTCATGGCAGCCACCCAGCAGGTTGAATATTTTGTCGATACGGACCCCGGCGTGGGCGCCGGCACACCTCTTGATATTAGCAGTGTTTCCGGTGACACTGCCGTCGTGGATACCACCATCCTGGCGCCCTGCCTGACACCGGGCCAGCATTTCATGTATGTGAGAGCCCTGAATGACCTCGGCGTCTGGAGTGTGATCGATATCGATACGATCAATATTGGGGGTGCGATGATAGCCGCACCGATCTCCTTCGTGGGACCTGATACCGTTTGCTTCCCGAATACCATCACCATGCTCGCCGATTCCGCCACCGGCATCAGCTACCAGTGGCTGGAAAGTGGAATCCCCGTTCCCGGTGCCACCTTTGCAAGTTATACCACGGATACGAGCGGAACCTTTACGCTCAGGCAGGTTTGCCTGGGGGATACCGCCATTAGCAATCCGCTCGTGGCTATTGTCAACTATGTTCCCGAAATCACGTTTTGTCCCCCGGCAGTAAACCAGAATAACGATGCGGGTCAGTGCGCGGCCAACGTTACATACCCGTCCGCCGTTGCGATAGGCAGTACACCACCGCCGGTAATCACGTATTCGCAGAACAGCGGTACCACTTTCCCGGTAGGCACCACGACGGTATACGTGGTCGCTACCAATGACTGCGGGGTGGACAGCTGCCAGTTTGATGTGACCATAGCAGACAACGAACCTCCCGTTATCCTGAACTGTCCGTCCAATATGACGGTCAGCAATGATCCCGGACTTTGTTCTGCCGTCGTCACATGGACACTGCCGACATCCAGCGATAACTGCGGGGTGGCGTCATTTACAAGTGATTTCCCAAGCGGATTCGCCTTCCCGGTGGGCGTGACGACAGTGACCTATACCTCCACTGATATCCACGGTAATGTAACGACCTGTTCATTTATTGTAACGGTGAATGACAATGAACTTCCGACAATTGCGTGCCCGGCCACCGCGAACCTGAATACAGATCCCGGGATATGCACCTCTTCAGGCACGATCGGTACCCCGGTTACGAATGATAACTGTGGTGTCGCCAGCGTGGTGCTTGGCAATACGGGTCCCTACCCGGTTGGCACTACGACCGTCACCTGGGTGGTCACCGATATCCATGGCAATATCGACAGCTGCCAGCAGAATGTGGTGGTGACGGACAATGAGCCGGCGAATGCTGTTTGCCAGAACCTGACGGTATACCTCAGCGCGGCTGGCAGCGCCGGAATCAACGCGGCACAAATTGACAATGGATCAACGGATAACTGCGGGATCGGTTCAATTGCTGTAGCGCCTGACAATTTCACGTGCGCCAACGTGGGCCCGAACACGGTCACGCTGACTGTGACCGACAATAACGGCAACGTCTCAACCTGCACGGCCACGGTGACGGTGCTTGACACTGTACCGCCGGTGGCGCTGTGCCAGAACATCACTGTTCAGCTGGACGTTACTGGTAATGCTTCGATCACTTCCGCCCAAATCGACAACGGCTCCAACGATGCCTGCGGCCTCCAGTCGGTGAGCGTCAGCCCGAATGC
>JAHEKC010000122.1 GCA_024638565.1 Bacteroidota bacterium | reverse complement strand
TTCGGAAGGAGACATCATTGAAACGATCATGGAAACGGATCCGGATAAGATCATGCCCCCGCCGGGTAACACGCCGCTTACGGCACAACAGATTGGCCTGATCAGCAAGTGGATCAGCCAGGGTGCCAGAAATAACGGATGCGAAAACTGCGATACGACCAATGTCACCTACGCCATCAAGGTAAAACCCATCATTGACCTTAAATGCAAAGGCTGTCATAGCGGGCCTAACCCACCCAATGGCATTGACCTGACCGGTCATGCCGGAACGCAGGCCATCGCGCTGAATGGAAGTTTATGGGGGAGCATTGACCACCAGACCGGTTATTCCGCCATGCCAAAGGGCGGCACCAAACTTCCGGATTGCGAACGGGCTACCATACTCATATGGATAAACGCGGGAGCGCCGAACAACTGATGAAACGGAATTGCGCAGGCTTGATACTGGTTGCGGCGTTGGCAAGCGGCTGTTACTACGACGTGGAGGAGGAGCTGTATCCTTCATCGGCTACTGCATGTGATACGGCGGGCGTGAACTGGACCATTGATATTGAACCGCTGCTGTCTGCAAATTGTTTCAGTTGCCACAGTGCGGGTACGGCATCAGGGAACGTCATCCTGGAAGGATACCAGAATGCCCTGGTCTATGCTAACGATGGCAGGCTGCTCGGGTCGGTTTCCCATGAACCGGGCTATTCCGCGATGCCACTGGGTGGCAACAAGATCAGCCATTGCCATATCGAGGTCATCAGAACCTGGATCCTTAACGGAACGCCGGAAAACTAGCTATGAAGAAAATAGCCATTATAACCGGGATCGCGATCGTACTGGCTGCCGCTTTCGGATTGTACCAGTACCAGAAGCCAAGGGCTTCTTTCGGGGATGCCCACCCACACTTCGTGCTGTCGCCTGACCAGCTGGTCAGTGCTTTCCAGGAAGATGAAGAAACCGCCAACGGATTGTACCTGGACCGGATTTTGGAAACAAGCGGTATGGTCGCGGAGATAAAAGGAGACGACTCGGGATCCGTTTCAATCCTGCTGGAGACCGCTGACATGATGAGTTTCATTTTGTGCACCATGGACATGCGGGACTGGGATGAAGGCGGTGTGCTGGCAGGGGACAGCATCACCGTGCGTGGGAAATGTACCGGCTGGCTGATGGATGTGGTGCTGACAGGTTGCGTAATCGTGGAGCCGGAATAAACTGAAAGTAAAAAGAAGAACAAATGAATAAAACCAAAATGATGAGAAATCCGATGAGCTGGGGCTGCATTTGCCTCGTTTTGTTGTTGTCCCTTTCAGCGGGAGCGTTGGCGCAGGACAAGTACTATACCCGCAATGGCAAAGTCTTTTTCAATTGCGGGACGTCGCTGGAGACGATAAAAGCAACTAATCCGGGGGCCAGTTGTGTACTGGTGGCTGCTACCGGCCAGTTCCAGGCAGCCGTACTGATGAAAAGCTTTGAGTTCGACAAGGACCTGATGGAACAGCACTTTAACGAGAATTACGTGGAATCGGATAAGTTTCCCAAAGCGGTATATGCCGGACATGTGGTGGATATCGCTGCAGTCGATTTCACCTCACCTGGCAGGTATGATGTAGGCCTGAAGGGCAAATTGACGCTGCATGGTGTTACCCGTGAGGTCGAAGCCCCGGGGGAGATAGAGGTGCAGGATGGCAAGGTGCTGGTAAAGGTATCCTTTAGGGTCAGGCTTGAAGATTACGGCATCACGCGTCCGGGTGTGGTCAGGGACAAGATCGCAGAAGTGGCGGAAGTGAAAGTGGATATGGAGCTTCAACCCATGGCCGGAAGGCCTTGACATAGACAGCGCTAATGCGACTCGATGGAATAGCAGCCATATGCCTGGCGAGCCTGCTGGCCTTTATGCCGGTACGTGCACAGGAACTGGACCTGTTGTCCATGATCGAGCCCGAGGAGCAGCCGGTGGAAAGGGTGCGAAATGCATTCAAGGCCACACGGGTAATCAACGGCCATTCCATTGAAATGCTGGCCGGCGGGGTGCTCGATTTCCGAATCCTGCACCGCTTCGGACGGCTGAATGACGGGTCTTACGAGCTGTTCGGGCTGGACCAGGCCTCCATCAGGCTGGGTCTCGACTACGGCATAAACGACTGGCTGACCGTTGGAGTAGGGCGCAGCACTTTCCGCAAGGAAATTGACGGGCTGGTCAAAGCCAAGCTGGTCTGGCAAACCTCAGGGGGGAAGTCGTTCCCGTTTTCAGTGGTGGCGGTTGAAGGCATTACGATGAACACCCTTAAATTCGCCGACCCGGAAAGGACCAATTATTTTTCCTCCCGCCTCGCATATTATCACCAACTTATTATCGGACGGAAATTCAGCGACCGGATTTCTTTCCAGCTGTCACCCACCATGGTGCACAGGAACCTCGTTGACAGCTTTTCCACCAGGCACGACCTGTTTGCGCTGGGAGCCGGCGGCCGGATCAAGATCACGAACCGGCTTGCCTTTACCTTCGATTTCTTTCCCGTCCTCGATAACTGGATCCACGATACGGATTATAACCACCCGCTTTCCGTTGGCTTCGACATTGAAACGGGTGGACATGTATTCCAGCTGCACTTCACCAATACCCGGGGCATGGATGAACGCGCATTTATCACGGATACGGAAGGCCGGTGGTCAGACGGCGATATTCACTTCGGATTCAATATTTCCCGTGTTTTTACGCTGGGCCACGGAAAAGACGGCCGGAAGTAGAAAAACCTGTCAGGTTAGGTTAGGTTAGGTTAGGTTTTGCCACCCGCATTTTGCGGGTGGCACTTTTCATTTGGTGTTCAGCCTCCGGTTCAACCGATATCTCTAAATTTACCGGCTTTGGCGGCAAGCCGTTGTATAAACTATTGTGTTGAACCTGAATAAGTTCGTGATAAGGCCAATCCCTGCACGCCTCCTGGCCCTGCTTTGCGCACTGGCATTTCTGCCCCTGGCGGGCCAGGCACAGCAGATGACAAAGATCCGGGGCAAGGTTACGGATGTGGAGACAGGGGAGCCGCTCCCGTTCGTGAATATTGCTTTCGTTGGAAAGAGCATCGGTACTACCTCGGATTTCGACGGGTATTATTCCCTCGAGACCCAGTGGGGCTCCGGCCGCCTCAAGGTTTCATACGTGGGTTATGAGCCGCAGGTAAGGGAAATCCAGCTGGGTAAATCGCAGTTGGTCGACTTTAAACTAAAGTCAAAGACGACCCAGCTCACCGAAGTGACTATTGTCGGAACGAAGAAGTACCGGAACAAAGGCAATCCGGCCGTGGAGTTGATCAAGAATGTGGTCGCCAACAAGGACAAGAACCGGAAGGAGGGTTTTGACTTTTACAGCTACGATAAATACGAAAAGGTGGAATTTGACCTGAACAACATCACTGAAAAATTCAGGAACCGGCGTATCATGCGCAAATTTCAGTTCGTATTCAATTACGTGGACACTTCGGAACTGAATGGCAAGCCTTACCTGCCGCTGTGGTTCAAGGAATCGCGTTCTAAGGTCTATTACCGGAACAAGCCGGAAAACGAAAAGGAATACATTTATGGCTCCAAGCAGGTGGGGTTTGAGGGCTATGTGGATGACCAGGGATTAAGCAGCTATATCGATAACCTGTACCAGGACATCAATATTTACGAAAACAATATCGATCTGCTGGCGAACCAGTTTGTCAGTCCAATCTCGACCATCGCCCCGTCGTATTACAAGTACTTCATCATCGACACCGTCGATGTTGACGGGACCACCTGCATCAACCTGGCCTTCATCACAAGGAACAAATCAGACTGGGGGTTCACTGGTAACCTTTACGTGATGCTGGACTCCAGCTATGCGGTCAAGAAGATCGACATGGGCGTACCCAATGACATCAACCTGAACTGGGTCCAGGGCCTGAAGATCGTTCAGGAATATGATGTGGTTGACAGCAGCGGTCTCATGCTCTCACTTGACGAGATCACCATCGACTTCAGCATCACCAAGAAGGGAAGGGGGTTGCAGGGCAAGAAGACGACGACCTATCTGAACTATCGCATCAATGAGCCTATTCCTGACAGCGTGTTCAGGGGGGTGACGCATGATGTGATGGTGGACAGCGCTTTGGAAAGAACGGAGGATTACTGGGAATCCGCACGACCGCGTGCCCTGACCGAGACGGAGATGGGGATTTACGAGATGATCGACAGCGTGCAGAATGTACCCGCGTTCAAGAATATCATGAATACGATATTCCTGCTCATTACCGGTTATACCGATGTGGGACCGGTGTCGGTCGGGCCGGTGGGTTCATTTTACAGCTTCAACGAAGTGGAGGGATTCCGGGGGCGTTTCGGATTCAAGACCCTTCCTGAATTCAGCAATAAGTTCCTTTGGGAAACCTACCTGGCCTACGGGTTTTCCAGGAATTACAAGGATCATATTTTCACGGATAAGGAACGGCTCAAACATTTCAATTCGCTTACCTATACATTTAACAGGGATAACATCATCTATCCATACCATTTCATCAGGGGGTCGTTCCAGCACGATTCCGAGATTCCGGGTCAGAAGCTGCAGTTTGTGGCGGAAGATAATTTCCTGTTGTCCTTCAAGCGGGGAGTAAATGACAAACTCTTTTTCAACGACCTTTCCAAGCTCGAATACCTTCGCGAACGGCGCAGCGGCGTCACGTACAACCTCATGCTCAAGCACCTGGTACAAAGGCCCTTTGGTGATATGCGGTTCGACTATGCGCTGGAGGACGGAATCGTATCGAGGGAAAAAATCACCGCCAGTGAACTGGAGCTGGCGCTGAGGTTCGCACCCAATGAGCGGTTTTACCAAGGAAAGGTATACCGCATCCCGATCTTTACAAAGTACCCGATATTCCGGCTTTCCAGCAGGTTCGGGTTCGACAAGGTGCTCGAAAGCGATTACCGGTACCAGGCATTCCAGTTCGGATTCTTCAAGCGGATTTTTCTTTCACCCATCGGATTCGGTGACCTCAACGTAGAGGCGGGTAAGGTTTTTGGGCGGGTTCCGTTTCCGCTGCTGACCTTCCCCAAAGCCAACCAGACCTTCTCCTACCAGCTGGAATCGTATAATATGATGAACTTCCTGGAATTCATCAATGACCAGTACATCGCCATCAACTACCAGCATTTTTTCAATGGCTTCTTTTTCAACAAGATTCCATTGTTCAAACGACTGGAACTCCGTGAAGCCTGTTCCATTAAGGTGCTTTATGGTTCGGTTACCGAGAATAACCGGCCCGAAAACCACCCGGATGAATTATTTTTATTCCCAACGGATGAAGACGGGAAACCGGTGACGTTCACCCTCGAAAAGAAACCCTATATCGAAGTCAGTGCGGGCATTATGAACGTATTCAAGCTGATCAGGATAGAGGTCATCAAGCGGCTGACTTACCTGGATAACCCGAACGTTACGGATATGGGCATCCGGGCGCGGGCAAAATTTGATTTTTAAGTTGATGCATAACTGGCAAAAAAATATTCCTGTAGAATGCTGAAGGAATCAGGGCAAAAGGCGGCGTACAAGATCCTGCAGCCATTGGTGAACATGCTGGTGCGGTATCATGTGTCTCCCAATATGCTGACGACGGCAGGGCTTGTGCTGAATGTGGTGGCTGCCGTACTGTTCGTAATCGGGGCCGAACAGGGGGAACGTGGCGATATGCGGTTTATCGGTTGGGGAGGATTTATCATTCTGGTTGCCGGCCTGTTCGATATGCTTGACGGCCAGGTGGCAAGGCACGGCAACCGGACTTCCCGGTTTGGTGCGCTGTACGATTCCGTTCTGGACCGCTACAGTGAACTGGTCATGTTCCTCGGCATATGTTATTACCTCGTGTCCCATCATTATTTTCTCAGTTCGATTTTCGCTTTCCTCGCCATGGTAGGTAGCATGATGGTTAGTTATACGCGTGCACGGGCGGAAGGCCTTGGCATACCGTGTGCCGTGGGGCTCATGCAAAGGCCGGAAAGAATTATCCTGATCGGCACTTCAGCCATCGTTTGCGGCGTAGTGTCCACCTCGATCGGAGGCGGCTACAAATTGCATGTGGATTTCCTGCCATTCCATATTTTTGAAACCATGAGTATTTTCACGGTGCCGATCACCGTTGTGGCCGTCCTGGCGAATTACACTGCTATCACCCGCCTGAACCATTGCCGCCGTGTGCTGGCTGGCAATGAAGATCCCACCTGACTTTTCCAGCCATACCCGATGACGCTCCGCCTGATACCGGTCCTGCTGTGCTTTTTTGCTTTCAGCGCTTCCATGGCCCAGCCTTCCGGGGAAGCAAGCCTGAATGTA
>JAHEKC010000043.1 GCA_024638565.1 Bacteroidota bacterium | reverse complement strand
CGTTTGCAAGACTTACACCCGTAACGGTTTTCGGGTAGTACCCGGCCTTGGACACCTGTACATCAAAGGTACCCGAAGTCGCCGTACCGGTCTTGTAATCCCCGGTTATTACGGAATTGGCTGAAACGGGAGTAGTAAGAATTTCCACCAGTGCATTATTGATCGGGATGTTGTTGACACTGTCGGTTACCTCGCCTTCGAGGTAGCATGCCCGTACATAGTTCGGGGTGAGGACAAAAAGTCCGTTGGACATATCGGATGCCACAATGGTACGAGACGGAAGGTAGGGGTAAACGCCCCAGTCGCCGTCGAAACCGCTGCCAGTACCCTGCGGATAGGTGTCATACCGGCCCACTTCCACCATGTTCTGGGGTCGTGTGACATCGGTAATCACCACCCCGTCCTTGTACCAGGACGTCACGGCATAATCGCCGCCACTGACGTTTATGATATGGGTATTGTGCACGACCGAATTGCTGCCGGGTGTGGTCTGGAACCTGTCTACCTCCGTGATGTTGGACAGGTCGCTGACATCATAGGCCGTGAGGTATGAATCGCTTACCTCGTCGGTCGCGAAACAATATTTGCCGTCAGTGGAAAGCCAGGTGTTATGGGTAAACTGGCCGGGCGTCACCTGGGTGGCCAGCAATACCGGGTTGGCCTTGTTCGTGCAGTCATAGATGCGAATTTCACCGGCATATATGTAGCCTGCGTACAACGTATCGTCACGCACATAACCATCATGGATATAAGATTGCGTGGTGGATCCGTTGGCAGGGGTATGTCCCAGGTAAACAGGATTCCACGGATCCGTACCGATATCAAGCAGGATGGCGGCGCCGTCGAACAGGTTGCTTCCGTACAGGTAGCAAATGCCGTCTTCGATATGCAGGGCATGGATCGTGCTGATCTGCCCGTTTATGGCCCCGTCACCGGTGTAATTCTTGGGCGTCACCGAAACGGGCAGGTTGCTCAAATCAATAATCTGCAGTCCGCCGGCGGATTCATTCGTGACATAGGCATAGGTCTGCCATGTCTTTACCTCGCGCCATCCCGACTGTGCACCCGCCACATCAAAGGCTTCGAAAGGGTTGTCCGGGTCCGTGACATCCACGATGGAAAGCCCGTTGTCCGTCCCCACCAGTGCGTATTCGTTACCCTGGCCGTCCACATACCCGCCAATATTGGCCAGCCCGAAAGGGTAGGCATAATTCGAACGCAGGACCATGTTCTGGGCCTGAAGGCCACCAACCATCAGGAAGAACATGGCAAAGGATAAATATCTTTTCATAGCTATATGTTTGATTATCTGGTGTAAAGTTATGGAATAATTGAAGTTGCGGTGTAAGGCCTTTACTGGTCCGGTTGCTTCTTCATCACCGCCACAAAAAGGCATTCGGCCCGTTCAGGGATTCCGTTTAAAAGAACTGTTTTAACGCACTGCAAATCAATTGCTTTCGCATGATCGACCGCTCCCTCGTTTTCCTCCCTGAATACGGAGCAAGTGATGTACACCAGCTGTCCGCCAGCCTTCAGCCTGGCGGATGCCACGTCAATCAGTTTCCGTTGCAGCCGGGCATAGCTGCCAATTTCATTTTCCCGGAATGTGGTAATCCGTTCCGGTGTCCGGGCCCAGGATCCGGAGCCGCTGCACGGGGCGTCCAGGATGATCCCGTCGAACGACGCCGGGAACCCGTGGGGAACAGGATCCCGGTTGAGGTCGGCCTTGACGACAGTCACGCCTGATACCCCTGCCTTTCTGAAGCGCTTTACCGCGGACTGGAGGATGCCATCACGGCGGTCAGTCAGGAAGACATTCAATTCCGGAATGCGTGATTTCAGCATGAGCGTTTTACCCCCTGCACCGCCGCACATATCCCACCAGAGTTCATCGGTACCTGCCTCCATATACTTGCCGGTACGCTGGGATGACAGGTCCTGGATTTCGAACCCGCCCCTGTCAAAGGGCACAAGCGTGGTGAGCTTTGTCCCTGGTGCGAATGCCAGGGTCCTGCCTCCCTCCATGTTATGCAGGATTTCCAGCCCGGCTTCCTTCACGGCTTTGGCCACTGACTTTTCACGACCGGGCCTTACCCGGATCCAGACCAGGGGAGGCATAAGCATCGAAGCGGCTACCGCTGAAAGGTCCAGCCCGTCAGACAGGGGAGATGTAAACGGAAATACATCACTGACTGAAAAGCCCGGGTACTTTTCCATGATGTGGCTTACCTTCTCCTCAAGGCCTGCGCCGGCCAGTCCCGGGTCCAGCGTGGTCTGGGAGGAAAGCGCGTAATCCAGCAGGGGGGAACGCTCGCGCTGGCAAAGCAGGTTACCGATGGCCAGCCGCTCTGCCGCGGGGCAGGCGTCCAGCGCCCTGCCAAGCCGGAAATAGGGGTAGACGAATGATGCGATCGTTCTCCTGTCCGTAGAGCCCATGTTGCGGTGTTGCCGGAAATATCTTTTCAGGTATATCGGCAGCGGCTCCTGCCCGTCGTAAGCCCGGATCAGTTTCTGGATGACCTCATGCCGGCGTTGATGTATCATGGTGCAAATAAAGAAAGTGATTGCGGGACCGCGGTGGCGTAAATGGAAATATAAAAAATGGCGGCTGCTATCGAATACAATTTATGCGGCTACCGGCATCCGGATCACTAGAAAGCAAGTGTCATCTGATTTTTCCCGGGCTTACCGCGCTTCCTGGTTGTTTTCTTTGCCGCTTTCTTTGCCGTTTTCTTCGCCGTTTTCTTTTTCCGGGCGGGTTGCGATTTTGTCCCTGGGTCGGGCTTATGCCCGTTGCCATTCGAACGTCCGGTCCTGCCGGGCGCGGGTCCCTTTGCCCCCGGTACCGGTTCACGGCTGGTTTCGACAACCTTCTTTACCGGGTACTTGGTGACCAGCAGGCCCACGGCCGACCGGCTTTTGATGCCCGCATCGTTGAAGTCGATCCGGAGGGCCTTTGTACGCATTTTGGGCCGCGGTTTCAACTGAACCTCCACAATGGGTGCGGTGGAAGGATCGGAAATGGCGAAGTACAGCACTTTCGAATGGTCGTTGCCGCGTGTGAGGGGATAAATTTTCTCCCGTGTTACACCGGACACGATAAACCGCTTGTAATATACCTTCCCTTTTAGCCCGTCACGGTATATTATGTTGTAGACCGTTTGTTCGTCGTTCTTCTCAAAAAGTGCAATATGTTTGATATCCTTCCCGAAATACTTTTTCGCATCGATCTTCGATACCAGAAAAGTGCCTTCCCCGGAAAAGCCGATGATATTGTCAATGTCACTGCATTCACAAACGAGTTCGTCCTTCCGCAAGCTGGTACCGGCGAAGCCTTCGGCCCGGTTCACATAGAGCCTGGCGTTATTGATCGTGACCTTGCGTGCCTCGATCTGGCCAAACGGCTTCTTCGATATCGTGGTCTTCCGTTCACGGCCCTTTCCGAATTTCTTAAGGATTTCCTTGTAGTAGCGAATGGCGTAACGCGTGAGTTGCGCCAGGTTGCCTTTTACTTCCTTGATTTCCTTATTCACCGCCTTGATATGTTCGTCGGCCTTGAAGGAATTGTACTTGGAGATCCGCTTGATCCTGATTTCCGTAAGCTTGACGATATCCTCCCTGGTGATCGCCCGCTTTAGCTTGCGCTTGTATGGGCTGAGGCCGGTATTGATGGCTTTCAGCACGGCATCCCAGGTGGTGCACTGTTCGATCTTCCGGTAGATCCTTTTCTCGATAAAGATCTTTTCGAGCGATGACATATGCCAGTCGTCCATCAGTTCAACCAGGCGAATTTCGAGTTCGCGCTTCAGCAGTTCCTTTGTATTGAAGGCGGATTCTTTAAGGATCTCGTTAACGGAAATGAAACAGGGTTTCCCGTCACGTATAACGCACGCATTCGGAGAAATACTCGTTTCACATTCAGTGAAGGCATACAATGCCTCGATGGTCTTGTCCGGATCTTCCGCAGAGTCAGGGTGCAGCGTAATCATGATTTCAACCTCGGCGGCAGTGTTGTCCTCGATCCGCTTCACCTTCAGCTTACCCTTGTCATTGGCCGCGAGGATGGAATCGATCAGCGACTGGGTGGTGGCACCGAACGGTAGTTCCGAAATGCGAAGGGTCTTTTTATCGGATTTCTCTATCCGCGCACGCACTTTAACGCGACCTCCCCGCATGCCCTCATTGTAATTGGTAAAGTCCGCCGTACCGCCGCCCGCGAAATCAGGCAGGACGTTCGTTTTCTTCTTCCTGAGCGTGTCGATGGATCCTTCGATGAGCTCGCAGAAGTTATGGGGCAGGATCTTACAGGCAAGGCCTACTGCAATGCCTTCCACGCCATGCGCCAGCAGCAACGGAAACTTGGCCGGCAGGGCTACAGGTTCCCTGTTACGCCCGTCATAGGAAAGTTTCCAGATGGTGGTCTTCGGATTGAATAGAACCTCGCGTGCGAAGGGCGACAGCCGCGCTTCTATGTACCTCGGGGCAGCGGCGGAGTCCCCGGTATTCAGGTTGCCCCAGTTTCCCTGTGTCTCCACCAGCAGGTTCTTCTGCCCGAGCTGGATCAGTGCATCACCTATGGATGCGTCGCCATGCGGATGGTATTGCATGGAATGGCCGATGATGTTGGCTACCTTGTTGAACCGGCCGTCATCCATGTCCCACATGGCATGCAAGATTCTGCGCTGCACGGGCTTGAGCCCGTCATCGAGATATGGAACCGCCCGCTCCAGGATCACGTACGAGGCATAGTCCAGGAACCAGTCATTGAACATGCCGGAAATGGGCACATGATGTTCCTTCTTTTGCACACGGGGAGCCTGCTTTACAACCTTCTTCCTGCCGGCAGTCTTCCTGGCTGCCTTTCTTGCTGCCTTTTTCTTCGCTGTCATCCGCTGCTTGGTTACCCGCCGTTTCTTACGGCTCAGGCGTAAATTTCCTCTTCTGGTTCCGGCTCCAGGTCGTCATCCAGCTTCAAATTGTTAATGATGAAATCCTGGCGTTCGGGTGAATTCTTGCCCATGTAATACGCGAGCAGGTCATGGACGGACGTTTCGCCATCGGTGGAAACCGGTTCGAGCCGCATGTCCTCTCCGATAAACATCTTGAATTCACCGGGTGATATTTCACCCAGCCCCTTGAACCGCGTAATCTCCGGTTTCGCTCCAAGCTTCCTTGAAGCTGCTGCCTTTTCTTCCTCCGAATAGCAGTATATGGTCTCCTTCTTGTTACGCACCCTGAACAATGGTGTTTGCAGCACATAGACATGTCCGGCCTTGACCATCTCGGGAAAGAACTGCAGAAAGAAGGTGAGCAGCAGCAACCGGATATGCATGCCATCCACATCCGCATCAGTGGAGATCACCACGCGGTTGTAGCGCAATTCTTCGACTCCGGCTTCGATATTAAGCGCGTTAACCAGCAGGTTGAATTCCTCGTTTTCGTAAACGACCTTTTTGGTCAGCCCGAAGCTGTTGAGCGGTTTGCCACGCAGGCTGAATACCGCCTGGGTTTTCACGTCGCGCGCCGTCGTGATGGAACCGCTGGCGGAATCACCCTCGGTAATGAAGAGGGTGGATTCCATACGACGGGCATGGCGTGAATTGTAATGGACCTTGCAGTCCCGCAGCTTCTTGTTATGCAAGTTTGCTTTCCTTGCCCTTTCATTGGCCAGTTTCTTGATGCCCGCAATCTCCTTCCGCTCTTTTTCGCTCTGCTCGATCTTCTTTTTCCAGATCTCCGCCATTTTGGGATGCTTGTGCAAATAGTTGTCGAGCTCCTTTTTCATGAAATCGTTCACCCAGTTCCTGAGGGTTGGCCCCCCGGGACCCGTATTCAGGGATCCGAGCTTGGTCTTGGTCTGCGATTCAAACACCGGCTCCTGGATGCGAATGCTGATGGCCGCTTCGATCGACTCCCTGACATCGCTTGGATCGTAGTTTTTTCCGAAAAAATCCCGTGCCGTCTTTACGATTCCTTCACGGAATGCCGCCAGGTGCGTGCCCCCCTGCGTGGTATGCTGGCCGTTGACGAAGGAATAGTAATCCTCCCCGTAGGATGTCGTATGGGTAAAGGCCACTTCAATGTCCTTGTCTTTCAGATGTATGATAGGGTAGAGAGGCGCTTCGGTCAGATGGCTTTGCAGCAGGTCAGTAAGCCCGTTCTCCGACCGGAAGTCCTTTCCATTGAAACTGATGGTCAGGCCCACGTTCAGGAAAGCATAATGCTGCAGCATACGTTCCACGTACTCCGGGTCATACTTGTAGTTCCGGAACAGGCTGTCATCAGGGGTAAAGGTCACGAGCGTGCCTTCGGATTCCTTCGAGGATCCTTTTTTCTGCTTCTTGAGCGTGCCCCTCACGAAATCCGCGAAGGCGGTCTTGCCTTCCCTGAACGACTGCACATAGAAGTTCGTGGAGAGCGCGTTTACAGCCTTGGTGCCAATCCCGTTCAGGCCAACCGATTTCTGAAATGCGGCAGAATCGTATTTCCCTCCTGTGTTGATGCGTGAGACACAATCGACCAGCTTGCCCAGCGGAATACCGCGTCCATAGTCCCTGACGGAAACGGCCCCATTTTCGATCTTGATTTCAATGCGCTTGCCAAAGCCCATCGTGAATTCATCGATGCAGTTGTCAATGGTCTCTTTCAGAAGCACATAAATGCCATCATCCTTGTTTGAGCCGTCACCCAGCTTGCCGATGTACATCCCCGGCCGCAACCGGATATGTTGCTTCCAGTCAAGGCTTTTAATGCTTTTCTCGGTATATTGATGTGCCGCTTTCTTAGCCATAACCCAATTAAGATAATGATTTATTCAGGTGACGCGGCCAAAGGTAGCCATCCCCAGCCGCTTCCACTCCGGATTCAATTGCCATGAACCCCTGATTATTAACCGGTATCTGTTGATAATGGCGGGATATTTTAATGCCTGGCCGGCATTGCATTAATCCCATTAATGTGTAGTTTTACCCGGGAAACCATCATCGTCTAACTTTATAATTTTTTAACTCTCAAAAACCAAAAATCATGACCAAACATGTACTCATCGCTGCTGCGGTTGGTTTTGCTTTTTCGGCTGCAGCCCAGGACCGTACGGTGTCTACGTTGCAGCAGGAAAACGCCAAGTTTATCAAGGAATCCACTACTGTGGTTCCGGGTCCGGTGAAGCCGGTTGAACGGAAGGCCAGGCCCGGTAATCCAGGTGTCGCCTCCGCGCCCGTTTGTGTGACCCAGATCGGCGGTTCCGGCAATGCCTACACCTGTGCATTCGGGGCCCGTATGAACCTCTGCGTGGATCCCAGTCTCAACACCATCGTTTTCATTCACCGGAGTGATCCCAACACGACAACCAGTGCCACCACGGGAGATTACCGGTATGACATCTCCACGGATGGAGGGCTGACCTGGTCCAACGACATCGGCCCGGTTTACAACGGCGACCTCAACGCGGGCGGCCATTCGGCCGGCCGGTACCCGCAGGGTGCGATTTACAACCCGAGCGGCAACACCACACCGGGCAACGCATATGTAACTTGCAACGGTCCCACGCTGACCGGTACGAATGGTGCCTCCTGGGGCGGATCAGCCAATGCAGCCTACAAGCTGGACCAGTCAGCCATGGCCTATTCTACCGAGGACACCGTACCCTTCATCGTGTCCGGTGACAATGCCACCGTCACACAGCAGGGCACCTACTGGGCGGTCGATACGGAATATGATTTTCCCAACACCGTGTACACGGGCGGCCTGATCGTGACCAAGGGCACCTGGAACGTCGACCACTACGACCTGACCCGGACGGTCATCAACATCCCCAACACGGGTGAGATTGCGTTCGCCAGCATTGCTTTCGGCACCGGCGGACAGGTAGGTTACATTTCCGTGCTGTGCCACCCGGACTACATGAGCCATCCTGACTCCGTGTACGTGCCTTACATCTGGAAGACCACGGACGGCGGAAACAACTGGAACCCGCTGGGCTCCGTCAGCATGAATAACCTGAGCGCCGACCTTAACAACCTCATGCCTGTTTCCACCTCGTTCCAGATGGATTCGGAAGTTGACGCCAATGACAACCTGCACATGGTATTCATGGCAAATTACTCCCCTTCGCCGTTTTCGGTAAGCACGGTGCTATCCGAGTTTAACGTTTACGATGTCTATACGACTGACGGCGGCACGACCTGGTACGGCCTGAACATGGGTACGCCCGTATTCTACGGCGGCACATACGACCCCAACGGATCTTCATGGCTGGAGACCACCCGTCCGCAGATCACCAGGACCTGGGCCGGTGACAAGATTTTCGTCGCCTACATTGACACGGACTCCCTGATCGGTGTGGAAAATATCTTCCCCGACCTTTTCGTTACCGGGCTCGACGTAAACTCCGGCATGATGACTTCCACGTTGAACCTTACCGTGGGTACAGCCGCTGATGCACAGATGACAATGGCCAACGTCGGCAACTATGTGCTCGGCACGTCCGGGACTTACACCATTCCGGCCACGTTCCAGTTTATCGCCGACCCGACACAGGTCGCGAATCCCACGCAGCATAACTATGTTTGCTCACTGGAAGTGAACGACGCGCAGTTTACCATGACCGCGTCACCCATCCTTCTCACGTTCGTACCGGTAGGGATTGACGAAGCGTCCGCTGATATCAGCCTGGTTAGCGTAAACGCACCTAACCCGTTTACCGACGAGACACGTATTGAAGTCTCCCTGCTTGTCCCGGAAAACGTGGTTATCGAGATCACCAACATGGCAGGTCAGCTTGTGCGTGAAATCGACGCGGGCCGGCTTTCTGCAGGCAAACATGCCATCACCATTGAAAGGGGTGAGCTTGGTTCAGGCACCTATCTTTATACCGTGAAGGCGGGCAGGCACTCGATCACGGATAAGATGATCGTGCAGTAAACCTTTGTAACAAAAGAACATGGGCCCCGCCGGATCTCCGGCGGGGCTTTTTTTTGGTCAGTTTCCTGTAAAATATCACGCATCATTATGTAGGGTGGGGACTGAAGGTGAGGAGGGTTACGGGGAATATGTTTACATTTGAACAAATTTAAAATCTACTAACATGAAACAAACAGTACTATGCCTGGTGAGTGCGCTGCTCATCTCCGGCGCCTCGTGGGCCCAGAACAAGCAGCTGCCGCCCTCTCCGTATCCTTTTACGGGTAATGCCGTCAACAAGGCTATCCCGGTACCCCGTGCCATCAACGATAATGCGGGAATCCCTTATAATCAGCAACATCGTGCGATCAAGCAAAACAGGCCCCCACTGGGCCAGAGTGCAAGCGCCACGGTGTCGGAAGCAGTGATCGGGTTTACCTACTATGACCTGCAAACCAACGCTTCCATCCGCAACGGCTTTCTCAATCACGGTGATGGCACCTTTTCCGCCGTTTGGACGTTGGGACCGACTTCGAGTCCTGGCCAGACATACCCTGACCGTGGTACGGGTTACGTCTATTTCGACGGCACCAACTGGGGATCCGCTCCCATGGCACGCCTCGAAGCCGTAAGGACCGGCTGGCCCAGCATCGCCACCACGTCCACAGGCAAGGAAGTGATCGTTTCACATATGACGGCCAATCCCGGCATCGACTATCTCTCACGTCCTGCCAAGGGAACCGGCGCCTGGGCTGAAGATATGTCCATCCTCGGTGCAGGTGTTGATGACACCTGGTCACGGGTGGTCACCGGCGGCGCCAACGGTGAGTCCGTGCATGTGATCGCCAACGGCAGCGGTGTCAGCCTTAATGCTTATTTCGGACAGATTGGTCCCGTGCTGTACAGCCGCTCAACGGACAACGGCGTGACTTTCCCTGGCCAGAACCTCCGTACATTGATCCCCGATCTCGATTCCAGCAACTACTTCGGATTCGGCGGTGATTCCTATCACATGGATACCCAGGGTGACGATATCGTTATCGGCGCAAGCGACTTCTCCACTGACGTGGTTGTCGTATGGTCAAATGATAACGGCAGCACCTGGAGTTCACAGGTCCTGCTTGAATTTCCGATTCCGTTCTATGACGATGCCACCATGATCACGGATATTCCCCCCTTTGACGGCATTGCTGACACCATCACGGCTGGAGCCGGTGACATCCACGTGGCTTTCGACAACAACGGCCTTATTCATGCATGGTTCTCCGTGGTAAGGGTTTTTGACGATGACCCATCGGGCGGACTCAGCTTCTTCCCCGTGACGGACGGCCTGTACTACTGGAATGAGAACATGGGCACCAACCCGCCCGTGCTGATCGGTTATGCACCCGACCTGAACAATGACGGGGTGATCTCGCTGCCTGATGCCAGCCAGATCTGCCCGAACGATCCGTTCCCGTTCGGACTGTACCGCGGTGGCGTGACGCAGATGCCCACGGCCGGTTTCGATGCCAATAACAACATCTACGTGGCATACCAGACCGTCGACGAGCTTTCAGATACGCTCGCATTCTTCAAGACTTTCCGTCACACTTATATCATCAAGTCGCTCGACGGCGGGACTACCTGGACCACTCCGGAAAATGCACTCGACCTCATTTACGAAACCCAGCCGAACGATGCGCCATTCCTTGAGTGCGTATTCGCCAACATGGCCAAGAAGGTCGATTCACACATTCACCTGACCTACCAGCGTGACTTCGCGCCCGGCCACTCACTGGCGGACCCGACCCGTTGCGACTATACCAACAATACGGGCCAGGTGAACGAAATCGTTTACACGAAGTTCGAGCCCAATGATGTACCCCTGGGCATCGGCAGCCCCGCAGAAGAGCTTCCTTCATTCACGGTATCCAACAACTACCCGAATCCGGCGGAAGACCTGACGCAGATTTCCATCCGGCTGGATGCACTGTCCGACATCACCGTGACGGTTACAGACGTAATGGGCAAGGAAGTGTATCGTGAGACGAAGACACAACTGCCCCCGGGCAACCATCATGTTACACTCAGTGTTTCCGCTGTAGCCGCAGGACTGTATACCTATACGGTAACAGACGGCAGCCATGCAGTGAGTAAGAAGATGATGGTGCAGTAACATTATCGAAGATTATTCATTAACCCCGTCCTTTCCAGGACGGGGTTTTTTTATGAACGAAAGGTTAAGCACCTGTTCGTGCCCGATGATTCTTGGTATTTTTGCTTCGATGGGAAACCTTAAGCTGAAATGGCTATTGACATTTCTTTTGGCCCTGCCGGCAGTCCTGCCGGCGCAACAGCCTGACAAGCATCCCGCCAAGGCCCCCCCGCTCGAATCAGGAAAGCTGCAGGACGGCGTTTACCTTTCTCACGCGGAGGCACGCCTAAACACGCCCTCTCTTTTTCTGAACGACCTGTTCAAATCCTATTACGATTCCGTTTTTACCATTTACCAGTGGGCCCGTACTAAAAAGCTGTATTACCATGATACGAACGGACGGAGAACCAGCCTGGGCAGGGACAGCATCTGGGGTTTCAGTGAGGACGGGCAGGTTTACCTGTGCTTTAACGGCTATTTTCATAAGGTCACACTGTTCGGCGCATTTTGCCTATTCAGGGAGTATTACCCCACCCAAAGGGATCCGCTATCCATCGTGGTGACCGATAAACGTGGTGAAATCCGGGACAGGATTTATGATTTTGAAAACGGAAGGGTGGGGGATTACGATATGGACAATGTGGCCACGCTGCTGATGCGTGATGAAGCGCTCTTTACGGAATTCAATGAAATTACCAACCTCAAGGTCAAAAGACGTAAAATGTTCAGCTTCATTGAACGGTATAACGAGAGACACCCGGTTTTAGGGGCCAATGCCACTCATTGATTTTTATTACACCCCTGCATACCGCCTGATTCGCACACCCCATGATTCTAGGATTACTCAGGGAAGAAAAAATTCCCCACGAACGAAGGACCCCGTTTACCCCGGCACAATGCAAACTGGTGATGGACCAGTTCCGGGGAACGGCCATGGCCATCCAGCCATGCGCCTACCGTTGTTACCCTGATGACGAATACCGCGCAGCAGGCGTTGAGGTCCGCGAGGACCTCGGCGACTGCGACTACCTGCTCGGAATAAAGGAGGTTCCGCCGGACAAATTAATTGAGGGAAAAAGCTACCTCTTTTTCAGCCACACGATCAAGAAACAGACTTATAACAGGCCGCTTCTCCGGGAAATACTGAGCCGGAACGTGAGACTGATCGACTATGAATGCCTGGTAGACGAACAGGACAACCGCGTGATTGGATTCGGCCGGTTTGCCGGGTTGGTGGGTGCCTATAATGCCTTTATGGGCTATGGACGCAAATACGGTCTTTTTGAACTGCCGCATGCGGAAAGCCTCCATGACAAGAAGGAAATGTTCAATGCGCTGGAAAATGTGGCCCTGCCAAATGTCAAGATCGCCGTGACCGGTGGCGGCCGGGTGGGCAATGGCGCCTGTGAAACATTCGGGGCGGTGGAGATGCGCAAAGTGACCCCCTACGAGTTCCTGAACTATACCTTCAGGGAACCCGTCTATGTGCAATTGCATTCAGAGGATTATTACGTGTCACGTGACGGATCCCCTTACAGTTCGCATGCATTCCATAATGACCCCGCGGCCTTCAGGTGTACGTTCAGTGAAAACCGCTCTTTTGCATCCGTGACGGACATCATTGTCCATTGTGCCTACTGGGATCCGCGTGCTGATATCCTGTTTTCAAGGGAACGAATGAAAGACCCTGATTTCCGCGTGTCTGTCATCGCCGACATCACCTGTGACATAGATGGCAGTATACCTTCCACGACACGGCCCTCCACGATCAGTGATAAATTTTACGGCTATAACCCGCTGACAGGGGAGGAGGATGATCCGCTCTCCAAACAGGCCATCATGGTGATGGCCATCGATAACCTCCCCTGCGAGCTTCCGCGCGATGCTTCAGAGGGATTCGGCAAACATCTTTTTGAAAGGGTGCTTCCGCACATGCTGGAACATGACAACGGTTTGATAGAAAGGGCTACCATCGCCAGGGAAGGGCAGTTGATGCCACGGTTCGCTTACCTGAAAGACTTTGTGGAAGAGAGTTAGCGTGCGGTCAGGCCATTGCAGTCCTGGCCTGCCGGAGTTCAGAAATGACCCGGGGCGGATCCGGCGCTGAGAATACGGCATTACCGGCAACCAGCACATCGGCGCCAGCCTGCACGAGGCGGGCCGCATTGGAGGTATCCACGCCGCCGTCTACTTCAATCAGGGTACGGGATCCCTTCTTGCCGATTAACTCCTTGAGCGCGGTAATCTTTTCATAGGTATGCTCGATAAAACGCTGTCCGCCATATCCGGGGTTGACACTCATCACACAGACAATATCCACCAGGTACAGGATATCACCCAGCAGCTGTACTGGCGTATGCGGGTTAATGGCCACGCCCGCCTTCATGCTTTCACCGCGTATGGCTTCCAGTGTCCGGTGCAGGTGTGTGCAGGCCTCGTAATGCACGGTCAGTTGATCTGCACCGGCCTCGCGGAAACGCCTGATATAGGAGTCCGGCCGGACAATCATCAGGTGTACGTCAAGCGGCTTGCGTGCATGCCCGCGGATTGCTTCAATTACGGGAAAACCGAAAGATATGTTCGGAACAAACACACCGTCCATCACGTCCAGGTGAAACCAGTCGGCTTCACTCCGGTTCACCATGTCACAGTCACGGGCGAGGGCGGAGAAGTTGGCAGAAAGAAGGGATGGGGCGATTAGGGCCATAGCTCATTGCGAATTTAGGCAAATGCACCGATTTGCCGCGCACGGGACGTACGAAACAACAGCCCGGCGGGATAGCCGCCGATGGCTTATCTTTGTTTTAAGACCACCCTTTTAAACGAACCGGTTTTATGAAAAAACTATTACTGACCTTTTCCATCTTCCTCTATGCAGCCCCGATGTTCGCACAGGTGCCGGACGGGCACCAGCCACGCCCCCGGGCCGGTGAAAGCCCGGTCCTGGAACGCCTTTCGGACCCGCAAATCATCCCGGCTGCCGTCACGTTTACCGATAACTTCGATGGCCCGAATGACACTACTTCCTTGAAAGCCAGGGGTTACCTGCCATACTACCGTGGCAGCAGCGCACCCGGAATCTCGCCAACCTGGTTTACAGGATGGAGTTTCTCACCCTATTTCTCGGCATTCAACGGCCCTGACACGAGCTATGTCGCTTCGGAATACCAATCAGTTTCCGCAACCGCCGGTGCGGAAGAGGTAGACAACTGGCTGGTGCTGCCAGCGCTTCCTGTGGACAGCGGTGACACCATTTCCTTCTATTGCAGGTCCCCGCAGGGATCCTTCTTCCTGGACACGGTAGAGGTGATGTATTCCGCCGTGGGGGATTCGGTCCCTGAAGCGGTATCGTGGGTCATGATCGGGCAGTTCCAGAGCGATACTTCTGGTATGTGGGTGCGCGTGACTTACCTGGCACCTGCTTCCGGTATGATGGCCCGGTTCGCCATCCGTCACCATGTGATCGACGGGGGGCCGCAGGGCAATGGCAGCGACTATATCGGTATCGACCAACTGGACATCATTCCATGGAACACCGTGGGACTGCCTTCGCAGAAACCGGAAATAAGGGTTTCGGTATTCCCCAATCCTGCAGTGGATTACCTCTACATTAAAAGCTTTCGTCCAGGGGTGGACCACATTGACGTATTCAATGCCATTGGCCAGTCCGTATGGCATGGGCGTTTTAATGCCGGTCTCCTGGATGAAAGAATTGATATTTCAGGATGGCCGTCCGGCCTGTACCTGGTTTCTGTCCGGGCAGGCAACAGCCTACATGTAGAGAAGGTCCTGGTAAGGTAATCAGCGTACCAGCGTCACCGTCCCGATCAGGTCCCAGGTGCGCCCGTGAAAGCCTGTGGCTTTAAGTTTGTACACATACACCGCCTGGGTGCAGGGTTGACCCATGAATTTGCCATCCCATTTGAAACCGGGGTTGTGGCTCTGGAAAACCGTCTCTCCCCACCGGTTGAAAATGGCAATGCTGAATTCCGTGATGTTATCGTGTCCAACGTAGAAAAAGTCATTTTTATGATCACCGTTTGGCGTAAAGGCATTCGGGATATATAGCCCTTCCGGTACCTTCACCTGGATTTCCCGCTGCAATTCACTAAAGCATCCCCATTCGTTTTCCACGCGCAATGTAATGATGAAATTTCCTGCTTCATTATAGGAATACTCAGGATCTTTTGCCGTTGAAAGGTCACCATTCCCGAAATTCCATAGATAGGTGGTAGCGCCCTTGGAAAGGTTGGTGATCTCCATTTCGCTGATCCCGGCCATATAAATATCCGTACCGTACCAGACAGTAAAGTTTGCGGTGGGGTTGGGGTATATGTTAACGGTGCCTGTTGCGGTATCGCGGCAACCTGTATGATTGGATGCGATGACGGTTACAGGATAACTCCCGGTATCGGAATAGTGATGGGAAGGATTTGGTGATGTGGAGGAGGTGCCGTCGCCGAAGTCCCATACGTACTGGTAGTTGGGATTCGCCGAATTGCCGTTAAACTGGATGGTGGTGGCCTCACAGCCCTTGATCGAATTAGCCAGGACAAGTGTTTGAAGGGAATCCACTTCAACCGTAAATGTTACGGTGCTGTCGCAACCCGTATTCAGGTCCGTTAGCGTTACACTTACCGTCTGCATGCCCGTGCCGTTCCAATTGATCACGGCATTTGATGAGAAGCCGCCGGTGGCGACCACACCCCCTGTTACCGACCACTGGTAGGCTACGTTATTCGCACTGGAGACGGTGTAGTTGTTGCCGGTGGTATTGTAGCACCCTGTTGCCGGACCATGTATGCTACCGGTGGGTTTGGCGTTAACCGTAACAGGAAGCGTGGCCTGTGCCACACATCCCAGCGCGTTGGTTTGAACGACCAGCAGGCTTACCACGCCGGGTGCCTGGCTTGACATGCTTATCGATTGTCCGTTTGCAGGACCCAGGATCTGGCCATTGCCGATGCTCCAGCTGTATGTATCGCCCGGGTTGCCCGCAACCGTGAATGTATTCACCACGTTCTCGCATATGGGCGTGGGACCTGCAATCTGGGGCTGGGGAACCGTATTGACGATGATCTCGCGTGTTACCGCCGAATCACATCCCTGCGGCGTGGATTCGTGCACATGGACGGATCCGGTGCCGGATGCCGGCCACAATACGAGAATACTGTTTCCGGTATTCAGCCCTATGATGCTCCCGCCCGTGACGGTCCAGGCATATTGGTGTCCGGGCTGGGAAGGCGTGTAGTAGGTAGCGGTATCATTGGCGCACAGCGTATCCGGTCCGCCGATCTCGGGAGCCGGGGATAACCGTACGAGGGTATTGATTGAAACCGTCGAATCGCATCCGAATCCATTGGAGGCAGTCATTGAGATGGCAGCCGTACCGGTGTTGTTCCAGCTGACGTCAATAAAGGTTCCGTTGGCGACACCCAGGATGGTTCCGCCTGTCACCTGCCATTGGTAAGTCTCTCCCTGCACAGGGTTGGTAAGCTGGTACCGGGCGTCGTAGGCCGAACAGATGAGGGTGGGACCGTTGATGTTGGGTGATGGCTGTGGAGATACCGTCACGGGCAGGGTAGCCGTGGAATCACATGCTGCCGAGTTTTCCTGTGTCAGGTATATCATCCCGGAACCCTGGGCAGGCCACTGTACCGTGACCGTGTTGTTATTTGAAGACACCACGTTTCCACCGATTACGCTCCATGAATAAGTATGACCGGTAACGGCAGGTGTGGAGTAGGTGGCGGTTTCACCAGCACACAGTAAAACAGGCCCTGAAAGTGCAGGCATCGGCTGGGTAAACACGTTTACGGGTACGCTGACCGTGGAGTCACATCCCTGTGAGTTGGAAGCCGAGACCGCTATGGAAGCGGTTCCCTGGCCGATCCACTGAACCTGGATGCTCGATCCGCTGGCCGGCGTGGTAAGTGTTCCGCCAATGACAGTCCACGTGTAGCTGGTTCCCGGAACTGGTGCTGTGAGGTTGAACACGGAACTGGTGCCCGTACAGGCTGTGGCAGGTCCGTTAATACTGGGTGCGGGTTGTGAGGCTACCGTTACAGGGATGGCGACCGAACTGTCGCAAATAGCGTTGCTCTGCAATACGCTCACTACCCCCGAGCCGGCATTTGGCCACTGAACGGTAATGCTGTTGCCGTTGTTTGCCAACACCACACCACCGGTGACGTTCCAGGAATAAGTATGACCCGTGGTGGGAGGTGTGGCATATACGACAGTCGCGCCTGCGCATAACATGGTCTGTCCGGTAATATTCGGACTTGGCTGGGCATATACATTCACCGTACCAGAAACTGCCGAATCACAACCCTGGGAGTTGGAGGCTGTCACGGTTACGGATGCGGTCGCGGGGCTGTTCCACTGCACCTGGATGCCCGTACCGGTGGAAGGCGTTATGAGGATTCCGCCGCTGACGGTCCAGGTATAGGTTTCGCCGGGAACCGGTGACGATAGGTTATAGGCCGAAGTGGTGCCTGTACAAACCGATACCGGCCCGGTGATTGAAGGCGAAGGTTTTGCTGAGATCGTGACGGGAATGCTGATTGTGCTGTCACAACTTCCTGCATTGGATTGCGTGAGCGTCACATTGCCCGTACCGGAACCGGGCCACTGCACGGATATGCTGTTGCCGTTGTTGGCTACCACCACGCCACCCGTGACATTCCATGTAAAGGTATGTCCGGTTGCCGGGGGGGAGGTATATACGGCCGTTTCGCCCTCACAAATCGATGCCGGACCCGTGATGGCCGGGAGCGGCTGTGCAATTACGTTTACGGGCGCAGAAACGGTGGAGTCGCATCCCTGTCCGTTGGCCGCCGTTACGGAAACGGCAGCACTTCCCGGGTTGGTCCACTGCACCTGGATGCCTGTGCCCGTGGACGGTGTCGTGAGGGTGCCGCCGCTGACGGTCCAGGTATAGGTTTCGCCAGGGACGGGGGAGGAGATATTATAGGAAGAGGAAGTACCTGTACAAACGCTTGAAGGTCCGTTGATAACCGGCGCAGGCTGCGAGACCACCTGTACATTCAGGCTGACCGTTGAATCACAACCGTCTCCGTTGGTAGCAGTCACCTGCACGTTTCCGGCACCACCGGCACCCCATTGCACGATTAATGTATCCTGGAACTGGTTAAGCACTGTCCCGCCGGTAACGGCCCACGTGTAGGTAAGACCGGTTCCGCCGCCCGCCGTATATGCACCCGTCGAATAGGCGCACGGCAAAGGGTCGCCGGAAACGTTCGGTGCCGGACTTTGGGAAAACTGTACCACCACCTGGTCGGTATCACCGGGACACCCCTGTGTACCCGTGGTTACCAGGGTCAATGTCGTGCTGCCGGCCGTTATTTCACCCGGAGTAGGGGAATAGGTGGCATTTAGTGCGCTGTCATGCGGTGAAAAGGTTCCGCCATTGCCAGTCCACTGTCCTCCGGATGCCCCGCCAATCTGGCCGTTCAGCTGAACCGTACCCTGGTTGGTACATACCAGCTGATCAGCACCTGCATTGGCGGTAATGGGCACGGTAAAGGAAGTTACCGTAACGGAATTTGAAGATATGGTACAGCTGAGCGAGTCCTGAACCGTTACTGTATAGGTACCGCCTCCGACAGCGATACTTTGTGTCGTGGCACCTGTACTCCACAGGAATGCATATGGCGGGCTTCCTCCGCTGGTGTTTGCTGTTACAGTGGCCGTTGTGCTGCCGTAGCAGATAACAGGATTCTGCGGTGTAACGTTCACCTGCAGGCTCGAGACGAAATTAACCCTCACGGTGTCACAGAAGAAGTATGGATTACAGCCGCCAAGTACGAAGCCGCATACCTCGTAGTCCACGTAAGCCGGAAAAATACCCGTGGGCAATACAGATACGGAGTCGCAACCTTTCAGGCAACTCAGGTAACTGTTGTGAACCGGGTTGGGCGGGATGGAAGTCCAGGTGATACTGGTATCGATCAGGCCCGTTACGGACATAAACCCGGCACATACTTCAGATGCGTACTGGGAACCGGACATGGCCGGGTAGGGCATGGCAGCAATCTGGTACGAGTTGGTATTGTTTCCGGGCTTGCAAAATGTGAGCACATGGGGACCCGCACCGTTCAGGCACACCGGCTGGCCCACCTGGATCGGGGGGCCGCAATTGATCTGGTAATAAAGCGCCCCGGGAGGCACGGCGCCGCTGGCAATATCGAAGTGGATACCCGTCGATGAGGAATCAAGCGTGATAATGAACTGTACACACTTGTCCGGCGGGGTGCTGCCGCAGCAATTGCCGGCGCGTTGTCCAGCCGGGCTTACCCATACGCCGTTTGGCTGGCCGGACAGGTTAACCGTGTATACAGGGGTGGTGGGATCACATATCTGCGCCTCCAATGGAAGCGAAAGCGTGATGCCCAGGAGCAGGCAAATTGAATAGCGTATCGGGTTCACTGATATTAAATCGTGTACCCGTTGAACGCAAATTTTCAGCCCGAGTCTGGAAATTCAGGGAGTATTTACTCCGGTTCCTTACACCAGGCGAGGGAGCAAGGCCATAAAACACCCTGTGTTTCCGGGGGAAATGGGCCTTGATGCAAACGCGTTTTGTAAGAAAAACCGGGAATGGTGTTAAAACAGGGGCAGGTTTAAATAGGAAGGAGCCCTTTTACAAGGGCTCCTTTTACTTTGTTAATTAGAATGTTATGACCTGAAAACGAAAGTACCGTAAATAAGGCCGGCTTATTTCTCTTCCTTTTTCTTTTTCCGGGGCTGGGTGGGCACTGGTTTCGGCATTTTGATCTTCAGGGTATCGTTTTCCTTATCCAGTACGATATCGATCTGATCGCCCGTGGACAGGTCACCCTTGATGATCTCCTCGGCGAGGACATCCTCAATATGCTTCTGGATAGCCCGTTTGAGCGGCCTTGCTCCGAACTGGGTATCAAATCCCTTTTCACATAGAAAATCCTTGGCGCCAGCACTCAGCTTCAGCTTGTAACCCAGATCCGAGGTACGCTTGAACAGGTGCTCCAGTTCAATGTCGATGATCTTAACGATATCCGCTTTCTTCAGCGAGTTGAATATGACCACATCGTCAACACGATTGAGGAATTCAGGCGCGAAGGCCTTCTTAAGCGCATTTTCGATTACGCCGCGCGCGATCTCCCCAGACTGGTTCTCCCGGCTGGAGGTGCTGAACCCGACACCCATGCCAAAGTCCTTCAGTTGCCGTGAACCTATATTGGAAGTCATGATAATGATCGTA
This sequence comes from Bacteroidota bacterium, assembly GCA_024638565.1. Classification (GTDB taxonomy): domain Bacteria; phylum Bacteroidota; class Bacteroidia; order AKYH767-A; family OLB10; genus JAHEKC01. The sequence continues at coordinate 4,642 of JAHEKC010000043.1, read as the reverse complement.
TTCTTAAAGTCTACCTTGCGACAGAGGCTGTCGGTCAGCTGTCCATCATCCAGCACCTGGAGCAACAGGTTGAACACATCCGGGTGTGCCTTTTCGATTTCATCCAGCAACACCACGGCATAGGGCTTGCGACGCACCTTTTCAGTAAGCTGTCCGCCCTCCTCGTATCCCACGTAACCCGGGGGAGCGCCAATAAGCCTGGACACCGCGAATTTCTCCATGTATTCACTCATGTCGATGCGGATCAATGCATCATCGGTGTCAAACAGGTATCGCGCCAGCACCTTGGCAAGTTCCGTTTTACCGACACCGGTGGGACCGAGGAAAATAAAGGAGCCGATGGGTTTGCCCGGGTCCTTGAGCCCTGCCCGGTTTCGCTGGATGGCTTTCACCACGTTCTTGATCGCTTCATCCTGACCGATCACCTGCCCCTTGAGCTTTGCAGGCATCTCGATAAGCCGTGCACTTTCAGCTTGTGCCACACGGTAAACGGGTATGCCGCTCATCATGGCCACCACTTCGGCCACGTTTTCCTCTTTGACATCGAATCGCTGGTTTTTCGTTTCCTCTTCCCAGTTTTTCTTTGCCACCTCCAGCTGTTCCAGGAGTTGCTTTTCCGTATCCCGGAGTTTGGCTGCCTCTTCGTATTTCTGGCTGCGCACGACTTTATTCTTTTCGACCTTGATTTCCTGCACCTGCTGTTCCAGGTCAGTGATATTATCCGGTACGTGGATGTTGCTGATATGGACACGTGAGCCCGCTTCGTCCAACGCATCGATGGCCTTATCCGGCAAGAACCGGTCTGTGATGTAACGTGAGGTAAGGGACACGCAGGCCTCAATGGCGTCATCGGAATAGTTTACATGGTGGTGCTCCTCGTACCGGTCCTTGATGTTCTGAAGGATCTCCACGGTTTCTTCCATGGAGGTCGGCTCGACCATCACCTTCTGGAATCGCCTGTCAAGCGCGCCGTCCTTTTCAATGAACTGCCGGTACTCATCCAGCGTCGTTGCGCCGATACATTGAATATCGCCACGCGCCAGGGCCGGCTTGAACATATTGGAGGCATCCAGCGAACCGGACGCACCGCCGGCGCCTATGATCGTATGAATCTCGTCAATAAACAGTATGACGTCAGGGGACTTTTCCAGTTCATTCATTACCGCTTTCATGCGCTCCTCGAACTGGCCCCTGTACTTGGTGCCGGCTACGAGGGAAGCCAGGTCAAGCGTGACAATCCGCTTGTTGAACAGGATCCTCGATACATTGCGCTGCACGATACGAAGCGCCAGGCCTTCCGCGATGGCGGACTTGCCCACGCCGGGTTCTCCGATCAGGATGGGATTATTTTTCTTCCGGCGGGAGAGGATCTGGGAAACCCTTTCGATCTCCTTCTGCCGGCCCACGATGGGATCCAGCTTTCCTTCCTCGGCCGCACGCGTAAGGTCACGCCCGAAATTATCGAGAACAGGTGTCTTCGATTTGGAATCGCCTACTTTCTTACCGGAACCGATACCGCCGCTGCCGCCGCCGGGTCCGTCATCGTCCTTGGAATAGGGGTCATCTTCAGCCGGGTTCTGGGGGGCCTCGGATTTAAAGCTGGACTTGAAGGTTTCCAGCTCTTCCCGCATGATCTCGTACGTTACCCCGTACTGGTTAAGAATCTGGGTGGCGATGGTATCCTCGTCTTTCAGCACCGAAAGCAAAAGGTGTTCCGTGCCTATGATTTCGCTTTTGAAAATCTTGGCCTCGAGGTAGGTGATCTTAAGGGCTTTTTCAGCCTGCTTGGTGAGGGGAATGTTGTTAAGATTGCCCACACTTCCGCTGCTGCCCTTGACGGCGTTTTCCACGGACCGTCTCAACTCGACCAGGTTAATGTTAAGGGATTTCAGGAATTTAATAGCCATTCCCTCACCCTCACGGATCAGGCCCAGGAGAAGATGTTCTGTCCCGATATAATCGTGGCCCAGCCTGAGGGCCTCTTCCCGGCTGTAGGTGATTACGTCCTTTACTCGCGGTGAAAATTTTGCTTCCATAGCTATTTGTGTGCTAACCCTTGGTATTTAAACGCCAAAATCACCAAAATGTTCTAAGCGCGGCTTTACCCGGGTTACAAGTTTTCAACAGCGCCTGGAAGCCGTTTTCAAGCCTCTGTTTCAGGACGCTATTGTTGATTAATTTATGAAATTCTGCTCACAAAATGTGCCATAATATCATTACTTTCGCATGGCTTAAAAATATGACAGAAATCCCGCATTTTCAACGGAAATCATGACAATATGTATGTCTGATCCGGGGTTTTATGTCATTAAGACACCCCCCGCAGGCGCCTCCGGGCGGACTCCATCCCCAATAGAATATGGCTGAAGCTGAAAACATCATCAAGATCAATATTGAAGAGGAAATGAAGTCGGCCTACATCGATTATTCGATGTCGGTCATTGTTTCCCGTGCCCTTCCTGATGTCAGGGACGGGCTCAAGCCTGTTCACCGCCGGGTACTTTTCGGCATGCGGGAACTCGGTGTCGGCGCCAGCCGGCCCTACAAGAAGTCGGCACGTATCGTAGGGGAGGTGCTCGGTAAGTATCACCCGCACGGCGACAGTTCCGTTTATGATACGATGGTACGAATGGCCCAGGAGTGGTCCTTGCGTTACATGCTGGTGGACGGACAGGGGAACTTCGGTTCCATTGATGGCGACAGTCCTGCCGCGATGCGGTATACTGAAGCTCGTCTTCAGAAGCTGGCGGAAGAGCTGCTGGCGGACATCGACAAGAACACTGTCGACTTCCGAAATAATTTCGACGATACGCTGCAGGAGCCCACGGTGCTCCCGGCACGGATTCCCAACCTGCTGGTCAATGGCTCATCCGGCATCGCGGTGGGCATGGCTACCAACATGCCACCGCATAACATCAGCGAGGTGCTTGACGCGGTGGTGGCCTATATCGATAACAACGACATCGGCATCGAGGACCTGATGCAGCATATCAAGGCCCCGGATTTTCCGACCGGGGGGATCATTCACGGGTATACCGGTGTAAAGGAAGCCTTTCACAAAGGCCGGGGCAGAATCATTCTGCGCGGGCGTTCCACGATCGAGGAAAAAGGCAACCGGGAGATTATCATGGTGAATGAGATTCCCTACCAGGTGAACAAGGCCGAGATGATCAAGCGGACAGCCGAGCTGATCAATGACAAGAAAATCGAAGGGATATCGGATATCCGGGACGAATCCGACCGGAACGGCATCCGCATCATTTACGAGATCAAGCGGGATTACAGTGCCAGCGTGGTGCTGAACAACCTGTATAAACACACGGCGCTGCAATCCACGTTCAGCGTGAACAATATTGCGTTGGTGCACGGCAAGCCGGCATTGCTCAATTTGAAAGAGCTGATCGCGTTCTACGTTTTTCACCGGCATGAGGTACTGATCCGCAGAACGCAATTCGAGTTGTCGGAAGCGGAAAAGAAAGCGCATATCCTCCAGGGCCTGCTTATAGCGCTGGACCATCTCGACGAGGTGATCGCACTGATCCGGAAATCGAAGACACCTGACGAGGCAAGGGCAGGCCTTATGAGCGGTTATGAGCTTACGGAGATCCAGGCAAAAGCCATCCTGGACCTGAGGCTGCAGAAGCTGACCGGCCTGGAACGGCAGAAGATCAAGCAGGAGTTCGAAGAGCTGATGAAGCTTATTGACTACTACCAGGGTGTGCTATCCAACGAAACCCTCCGTATGGAAATCCTCAAGGACGAGCACCTTGAAATAAAAGAGAAGTACGGCGACGAAAGAAGGACCGAGATCGTGTATGCAGCGGATGATATATCAGTGGAAGACATGATTGAGGATGAGCCAGTCGTCATCACCATCTCCCACCTGGGATATATGAAACGCACCCCCCTTTCCGACTATCGCACCCAGGGCAGGGGAGGGCGGGGCGCCAAGGGCAGCAGCACGCGCGCCGAGGATTTTATCGAATACATGTTTGTGGCCACGAACCACAATTATATCCTGCTGTTTACCGAGAAAGGCAAATGCTTCTGGCTACGGGCGTACGAAATTCCAGAGGGCGCGAAGACCTCCAAAGGCAGGGCCATCCAGAACCTTCTTAACATAAGTCCGGGTGACAAGGTGAAGGCTTTTATAAACGTCAAATCCCTGGTTGACAACGAGTACCTTGAGAATAACAACATTGTTTTCTGCACACGGAAAGGGACCGTCAAGAAGACAACCCTTAAGGCGTTCTCCCGGCCACGCCAGAGCGGCATCACCGCCATTACCATTAACGAGGGCGATCAGCTGCTGGAAGCGCGCCTGACGAACGGTAACAATGACATCATCCTTGCGGTACGCAGCGGCAGGGCCATCCGTTTCCATGAAACAAAGGTCCGGCCCATGGGTAGGAGCGCTGCCGGTGTGCGGGGTTTGGCTCTCGACAACGGTGCGGATGCCGTCATCGGCATGGTGTGTATCGAAGACCCCAAGGACAGCGTGCTTGTGGTATCGGAAAAGGGATTCGGTAAGCGATCCGACCTTGAAGACTACCGCGTGACAAACCGCGGCGGCAAGGGGGTCAAAACAATGTCCATTACGGATAAAACCGGCAAGCTCATTACGATAAAAGCCGTGCACGAG
>JAHEKC010000121.1 GCA_024638565.1 Bacteroidota bacterium | reverse complement strand
CACCCGCATCGCGGGACGTCGGCATTCGATTCCTGTCGGGACTACTGGTACAGGCCCCGACGCGCCGCGAAGGCGGTCGGGGTGCCGACACCCGCATCGCGGGACGTCGGCATTCGATTCATCTCTGCACTACTTAACTGCCACACCGCAATTTTCGCATTTAACGCGACAGCCTGCTGCGATGCTATTTAAAATGGCATGTAGCGCCCAGGATAAAAGAACCGGTGTTGGTGATGATGTTGTCAGGCGCCCCTTTTATCATTTGCAGCCCGAGGCCTGTGCGCAAATCGAAGCCCAGTGACCATTTACTGCTGACCTGGTAATGGATGCCGAACGGGATAAACGCCCGGGTGTAATATACCTGCCTGGCCTTGTAATGATCCTGGTTCATTTCATGGCTTTCCTGCGTCGACGGATGTGCACCCGGCTCAAAGTACCGCCCGGAAATAATGATCATCCCGTTGGCGAACGTGAGGCCTGCATTCATCCCTCCTCCTGCATACCATTGAAACCGCTTTCCCCACTGACCATTGAAGACGTATGATGCTTCGACCGTAAACTCACCGTGAATATTGCAGTACACTATCGAGGTATCCAGGTCTTCATTCTTATAGGTGACCATGGCCTCCTTCGGGGAGTGAATACCCACCCCCACCCGGAGTTCCCGGTCATTACGGTAGGTGCCCGTCCGGTAATCGAGCGGTGCGAAGGCAATGCTGCCGTATAATGCCACACCCGCGGTAACCGGCGTGGCATCTTCACTCAGGTTAGCCAGGTCGCGCTGCATGCGCTCCGGGTGTTTTGCAAAAACCATGATCCTTTCCAGCGACATCGATTTGTATTGATCCCAGTCCACCCCCAGGCCGAAGTTCAAGCCTGCAGCCTTCCACTGGCGCTTTGGCTCATATTCTGAAGCCTTACCAGTCTGTGAATACGAAGGGGTCTGCAAACACGGTAACATCAGCGCACAAAGAAGCATTTTCATTTGCATAACGGCTTTAATAATCCGTGATTGAATTGTAAATATAGGGAATGACCAACGCATGGGTTTGATCCCGTTATCATACCAACTGCAAGAACTTCCAAGGGAAACCTGACTGTTCCGGCACAAAGTTCCGCTCGCAGGCCGTACCGCTGCGTGACGCCATGGAAACCGGGCAGACTCCGCCGCAAAGGTTTAGTGCAAACACGGAAACGCCGGGATTAGCTCCTGAAGGCCGGCAAGACCGGTGACCAACCCCGTCCATCAGCGCCATGCCGTCCCATGCTATTTCAGGTTGACGAGAGTACTGAATGCCAGAACGTTTTAAATCACCTGGCCATTCCGTTGGCACATCAAATATTGCTGCCAACAGAATATTTGCTAAATTTCATTTTCGATCCAACAATTCCTTTTCACGGCTGTTATCCATTCAGTCATTTATCCATGATCCATGACTCCAACCAACCCAATGATGCCATCCCGCAAAAAACCTGTAATCCTGTCAGCCATTGTGGCTGTCCTGTTGATCTATTTCGGACTTAACTACCACCTGGCGTACAGCTACTCCACCGGCGCACCACCGGCGCGGACCGGCTCACCCGGTGACGGTTTTCTGGACTGCACCGCCTGCCATACCGGCACGTCGGTTCCGATGCCCGGGCTGATCACGTCCAATATTCCCGGTTCCGGATACCTGCCGGGTAATACCTACACGATCACCGGAACCATTTCGGCGGCCGGTAAGGTGAAGTTCGGATTCGAGATTTCGCCGCAGGCACCCAACGGCGCACAGCTGGGAACCATGCTGATCACCAACGGTACCACCACCCGCTTCGCCACTGTATCCCAGAAATACGTAACGCACCAGCTGGCAGGCACCTCGGCACCGGGTGGCAGCCGGAGCTGGTCATTTGACTGGGTTGCACCTGCCGCCGGGACCGGCGACGTCACCTTTTACGGCGCATTCAACTCCACCAACAGCAACGGCAGCACCAGCGGCGACGCCATTACGCTGTCCACCTTGACGGTCAGCGAAGATATCACGGCCGGAATCGGAAGCCCTGCACTTGTGTACGGCCTTGCTACATTTCCCAACCCGGCTTCCGACCATATAACCGTGAGGCCGCACCAGCTAAAGCGCATGCCATTCCAGGCTTCCGTTGTTTCGCTTAACGGCAGCATGCATTCGGAAGCGCAGATGAATGGTGGCGATAACCTGCAATTCGACGTCACCGGACTTGCACCCGGAGTCTACCTGTTAAAGATCACGCAGGAAGGAAAGCACTTCGTTTCGAAGTTTATAAAAATCTGAGTGCCGGTCCATTCTTGCCTGTTCCCACGGAAATTCTGCCCGAACATAAGCATATGGGATCAGCCATTTGAATAGATCTTGTGAGACAAATATTACAGCGTTCAAAATGCTGGAATCGTTTAAGACGATTAACTCACCGTTCCGCCGTTCCCTGTTTCCCGTTCGGGACTGACGAATACCAGTGACCCGTCCCTGTCTTCCGCCATCAATACCATGCCGGCACTTTCCGTTCCGCGGATTTTGCGCGGGGCCAGGTTAGCCAGGTAGGAGACCTGCCGTCCGATGATATCCTCCGGTGCATAAAATTCCGCAATGCCCGATACCACGGTGCGCTTTTCAGATCCCACATCCAGCAGCAGCTTTAACAGTTTGTCGGTCTTCGGGACCCGCTCTGCTTCCAGGATCGTGGCCACACGGATATCCATTTTTGAAAAGTCGTCAAAAGTGACCTCGGGTTTGATGGCACCCTGCGTTTCATCCCCGCCTCCAGGCGGGCTACCGTTCGACTGTTCCATTGCAGTGTTCTTCAGCTTTTCAATTTGATTGTTAATGATATCGTCCTCCACCTTCTCAAACAGGAGGGTGGCCGTGCCGATGAGATGTCCCGGCTTCAGCAGCCTGCCATCCATCTGCTTCCAGCCCACGGATTCCGAATTCAGCATGGCATGTAACCGTTTCGAGCAATGCGGCAGGAACGGCTCCGTCAGCCCCGCAAGGTAGGCAGTGCATTCAAGCGCCATGTACATGATGGTCTGTACACGCTCCCCGTCTGTCTTTACCAGTTTCCATGGCTCCGTGTCGGCGAGGTACTTGTTGCCTGCCCGCGCCAGGTTCATCAGCTCGAACTGCGCCTCCCTGAATTTGTATTGGTCCAGCAGCAGGCCGATTTTCAGTTTCGAGTTTCGAATCGTGTGAATAAGGTCATGGTCGGCTTTCTGCAACTCACCGTGCTGCGGTACGGTGCCATTGTAGTACTTATGCGTCAGTACCATGGTACGGTTGACAAAGTTCCCGAGGATGGCCACCAGCTCGTTGTTGACCCGTGCCTGGTAGTCCTTCCAGGTAAACTCGCTGTCCTTCGTCTCCGGCGCCACGGAAGTGAGTACATATCGCAGCTCGTCCTCCCTGCCCGGGAATTCTTCCAGGTACTCATGCAGCCAGACCGCCCATTTCCGCGAGGTGGAGATCTTGTCGCCTTCCAGGTTCAGGAATTCATTGGCGGGCACGTTTTCAGGGAGCACGTAGCCGCCATGTGCCATCAGCATGGCAGGGAAGATGATACAGTGAAATACAATGTTGTCCTTACCGATGAAATGCACCAGCCGCGTATGATCGTCCTTCCAGTAGTCCTCCCATCGTGATCCGTGATGCGTGATTCGTGATCCGTTTTTATTGCCGCCTTGCTCAAAAAATTCCTTGGTACTCGAAATATAGCCGATAGGCGCATCGAACCAGACATATAACACTTTTCCATCCGCACCATCTACAGGGACCGGTACGCCCCAGTCAAGGTCCCTGGTCATCGCCCGGGGCTTCAGCCCCTCGTTGAGCCACGACATGCACTGCCCGAATACATTTGACTTCCAGTCTTCCTTGTGAGAGCCGATCCAATCCTGAATTTTCTCCTGGTACTTGTCCAGCGGCAGGAACCAGTTTTTGGTTTGCTTCCGGACTGGTGGCTTGCCGCTTAAAGTTGACTTCGGGCTTTTAAGCTCCGATGGACTCAGGGACGAACCGCAGTTTTCACATTGGTCGCCAAATGCCTTTTCAAAGCCGCACCGCGGACAAGTACCCGTGATGTACCGGTCGGCGAGAAACTGCCTGGCCTCCTCGTCATAATACTGCTCTGTTGTTTCCTCCGAAAACACCTTCTTGTCATACAGCTCCCTGAAAAAAGAGGAAGCTGTTTCATGATGGATCTTTGCCGTGGTCCGAGAGTAATGATCGAAGGATATGCCGAAACCGGCAAAGGCCTTCTTCATCAGCTCATGGTACCGGTCTACCACCACCTGCGGCGATACGTTTTCATTGCGGGCCTTGAGCGTAATGGGCACACCATGCTCGTCGCTTCCGCAGATAAAGAGCACATCCTCACCCTTCATCCGAAGGTAGCGGACAAAAATGTCCGAAGGGATAAAGCATCCCGCGAGGTGGCCGATGTGCAGCGGGCCATTGGCGTATGGCAGGGCAGCGGTAACGAGAAAGCGGGACATTGAACCGGTGTGCGTAACTTCGCGCAAATATAGGTGTTGAGAGGTGAATATTTGCTTGATTATAAACTATCTGGCAGGGAGCACCCATCATGAATTCCTGAACCGGTGGCAGAATGCAGCCAAATGGTGGTCAGCAGACTGCCCGGAAGTCAGTATACCTCGAACCTGGAACCGCGAACCTTAAACCCTGAACTGTGTTGCTCATCCCTCCTCCCCTGAAAATAGGCGACACCATAGCCCTGGTAGCCACCGCCCGCAAGGTGACGAAGGAAGAAATGCAGCCCGCCATCAGGCAACTGGGAGAATGGGGATACCAGGTGCGCGAGGGATCGAACCTGTACGGAAAGGATAACCAGTTTGCGGGTTCCGACAACCAAAGGCTAGCCGACCTCCAGCAGGCCCTTGACGACCCGGGCATCAAGGCTATCCTTTTTGCCCGCGGCGGCTATGGCACCGTACGGATCATCGACCGTGTTAACCTGGCCGGCGTAGCACAACATCCCAAATGGCTTGTCGGATTCAGTGATGTAACCGTGCTGCATTCGCATTTTCACCGCTATGCGCAAATGTGCACCCTGCATGCGCCCATGGCCATCAACATTGCAAAGTCATCGAATGAATCGCTTGACAGCCTTCTGGCAGTACTCCGGGGCAACAGGCATGAAATACAATTTTCCGCCGACCACAGGAACAGGCCGGGCCAGGCCCGTGGCATCCTGGCGGGAGGCAACCTTTCGATGCTCTATTCACTGGCCGGCACCCCGTCGGATATCGACACGAGAGATAAGATTCTGTTTATCGAGGACCTTGACGAGCATTTGTATCATGTCGACCGAATGATGATGCAACTGAAACGTTCAGGCAAACTGCGCAACCTGGCAGGGCTGCTCGTGGGAGATGTGAACGAGATGCGCGACAACACGAAGAAATGGGGCTTCGCCAACGATAACCCCTATGGCCACAATGCGGCCGAGATCATCCAGGCGCACGTGGCTGAATACGCATACCCGGTGGCGTTCTCGTTTCCGGCAGGACACCGCGACGATAACCGGCCACTGGTGCTTGGCGCCATGGCGGATATTAATGTGGGTGATCAATGCACGCTTTCATACACCGAAAATGGCTGAACACAATAAGCTGGGAGAAAAGGGCGAAGAACTCGCGGCCGGCTATCTCGCGTCCGAAGGCTACGAAATAGTCGAACGCAACTGGCGGTACGACCGGTGGGAAATAGATATCATCGCCCGGAAGGGGCACCAGCTATGTATCGTTGAAGTAAAGACACGTAGCGGCGACCTGTTTGGCGAACCCGAAGAAGGCGTTACACCCCGTAAGGAAAGATTCCTTGCGGCCGCGGCGGATCACTACATCCGTGAACGCGACCTCGATGTAGAAGTACGATTTGATATTGTCAGTATTGTCTTTCACGGCAAAAGGCATGAACTGAAGCTGATCGCAGACGCTTTTTATCCATTTGCATAAACTTGACCACTCGAACCTAATAGCATGAACATACGCAAACGAAAAACCACAGGCAGGAAAAGACCAGCCAGGCCGGGCCGCACCGCAGGAAGCGGGGCCCGAAGGGATAACCCGGCTGGCAGCAGCACACGAAAAGACAGCGCAACGGGCAAACCGCGAAGAGGCAGCAAGCCTGCAACCAGGACACGAAAGGATGACCCCGCCGGGAGCAAAACCCGCAGGGACGACCAGCCGGGAAAAGACACACGACGGAAAGAATATAAAAGCAGGACCCGAAGGGACGATGCCCCCAGCAGCAAACCACGCAGGGACAGCTCAACGGGCAGCAGGACACGAAGGGACGACCAGCCGGGAAAAGACACACGAAAGAAAGAATATAAAAGCAGCAGGACCCGAAGGGACGATGCCCCCAGCAGCAAACCACGCAGGGACAGCTCAACGGGCAGCAGGACACGAAGGGACGACCAGCCGGGAAAAGACACGCGACGGAAAGAATATAAAAGCAGCAAGACCCGAAGGGAC
>JAHEKC010000120.1 GCA_024638565.1 Bacteroidota bacterium | reverse complement strand
TGCCGGTAACGGCACGATCGTACCGGGCACTGCACAGACATGGCAGTTCCCCGGACAGGTGATCAACTACCTGGGTGCGAACAACACCATCCAGGACCTGTTTGACCTGGCCAATCAGGCACTCGCCGGCACGTACACGAAGGTGCTCAACAGCGATCCGTCGCTGAGCCAGATCGCCAAGGCGGTGGATATTATCAACAACGCCTTTGACGAGTGCCGCATCCTGGCAGGCTTCTCCAACACGCCTCCCGGAACGGCCATTCGTGAGATCGAAGAGGAGCCGGAGTTCGATTATGGTGTCAGCATGCGTGCTTACCCGAACCCGTTCAACTCCACGACCAACATCGAATTCATGCTCAAGGGTTACGAGTCCGATGTATCAGTTGATGTGTTCTCACTCACCGGCAAGAAGGTGACTACCCTCTTCAGCGGTCATGTACCTGCTGATGAAATGATGAAGGTCGAATTCAACGGCCTGAATCTCGCACCGGGCATCTACATCTACAAGCTGAATACCGGTGACGATGTGTTCCAGGATAAGCTGATCCTTATCAAGTAACAGCCCTCCTGAAGGTTAACCCAATGAAAAGAGGCCGCTCGTTCGAGCGGCCTCTTTTTTTTTAAAGGGAATTCGCTGGATCAGGCGGCCTTTTCACTGGCCGTGGCCCTGCCGCTTGCTGCTTCCCGTTCCGGATATCCCAGCAGGTACAGCAGGTTCGGGCCCTTGCGGGTACGAATCCTGCCTATTTCCCAGGTATAGTTCCGGGCATTCACCTTACGCGTCATCTCCTGCATTTCGCGAACGCTATAAGTGCGCAGCACGGAGACCATGCCATCCCACATGGTGAACAGCGGAATGGCCGGGATGACGTAGGTAAAGAAGATCCTGCTCCACTTGAAGGGCCGGATGAACGGAACCGCCAGCATGACCACCAGCGGGGTGAACAGCATGGCAATGAAATTGACCAGCGACCTTTCCGTGGCTTCGAAGATGCCGATGGCGGATTTCGTCCGCGCGGCGTTTTCAAGGATCTTGCGGGCGCTGCCGGGAGCGAAATGGTGGAAGGAGACGAACTGCGTCCTGAAGCCCTCCAGCGTCTCCGGGAGGTCCGTGGCGTCCACGGGCGTGGCCACGTAGTCGATCTCGCCACCTGCTGAATCCGAGGCCTGCCGGAATGCTGCCAGGTTGGGGTATTTGTCTGTTAGGATAATCTGTGACTTGAGGAATTCGCGCTTCAGCTTTTCATAGATCTTGAGGATCCCGCCACCACCGCCGGAGCAAATATCGACGATCCTGTCGGTGCCGCTTTTTTCAAGTCCTTTCCTGATCAGGGGCATGACCGGCTTGTACAGGTCAACCCGGTTTGCAGCGAACTGCAGGTAATCCGTAATGCCTTCCCGGATGACATTCGGGAACCAGGGCTGGTCTTCGAATTCGAATAGATGTAAACGTCGCATGGCGGCAGGTTTTATAGTGCATGGCATCCCACGGGGGGAGGTCCTGGCTATAAGAAACGCCATGTGCCGACGAAGGGTAGGGAAATGACGGGCATATGTTTCCCGTGTAAGAAAGCGGCTTATCCTGCCGGTAATGCCTGAAGCGGAACGTCAGATTTTGTATTTCCCGGGAGCAATTATGCCATCCGGGTCCAATGCCTGCTTGATGGCGCTCACGAGGCCGGTGTAAGGTCCCGGGAAATCCGGTACTTTCTCGTGCATTCCGGAGCCGGACCGGTAGGGATAAAATCCGGCTGCGGACAGCTGACCGGCCACCAGGCCGGTAAAAGCCCGGGCCTTATCGGCCTGGTCGTCATCCCTGGTAAAGGTGATGTTCGAGATCATGATCAGGGTTCGCGGATTGACAGCGGTGAAGGTCACCCTGAATTCGTAGCCGTGAGACTCAAAGAGCGGTTCCATGATGCCCAGCAACCGCGTGACACTTTCCTCGTCCGCACGGCAAACGGCATTGATCCATGCGAAGCAGATGTTGTATTGCGAGGGGTCCAGTGATTCCGATCGAAGTGCCGGATCATCCAGCAGCGTTTGCAGGGAATGATCCGTGGGTATGCCGGTCTGCAGGTCGTAAGCTTCCCGGAGCGCATCATAAACGTCAATATGGCGGACATGCCTGTGAACCCATGCGATAAACCGTATCATGCGGCGCCCGACAAACCATAGCTTGTGCCTGCCGGTATGCCTGCGGATGATGGTGCGCACCGCCCTGCGGCGGGCGGCCACCACCCCCGGAGGTCCGGAAACGGAGCCGCTCATATTCCAGGCACCTGCAAACCGGGTTTTGTTCTTTCCCACCGCCCTGGCCTTGTTTGCAATATGGATGGCACTGTGAACCAGCCCATTCAGCTTAAGCTCGCGTACGGCACGCACCATGCCCGCGATCCCGTCGCGGGCACCGGTCGAGAAAACGAACATCTCCGTACGGTCGGGCACCGGCATGAGTTCGAATGTCATTTCAACCACGATGCCGAAATTGGATTGCGAGAACAACCCGTCCAGCACCGGGCCAATGCCGTACCGGTATACGGGCGCGGCGTCAGCCTTTTCCAGCCCTGCGAAGCCCGTATCCAGGATCTCCCCGTTGGGCGTGGCCACCTTTAAGCTGATGATCCGCGCGAACCGGTTTCCGTAATCGGTGTGACCGAATCCGCGTTCCAGCATGTTACCCATGATGCTGGCATCCAGTCCGGCTCCCGTGACGTCAAGCTGCAACCCGGGATGGTTTTCGCGGAGGTGCCTGTACAGATGCTGCTGTGAAACGCCGGGCTGGATGGTCGCATAGGCCATCTTATCATTGACCTCCGTTATGCGGTTCATGCGGCTCAGGTCCACGATCACCTGCCCCGGGCGCGTGCCCTGCGCGTCGCCGTAACCGAAATTCCTGCCCCTGGAAACCGGGAACAGTTCCAGCTTAAGTTCACGTGCCACCCGAATGACCGTCACAACGGCCTCCGGGCTGTCAGGAAATACTATACAGGAAGGTTTTACGAATGCGCCATTGATACTGGAAGCGTACCTGGCAAGAGTTGAATCGTCGGATTTTACAAACGCATCACCCAGTGCATCTATCAGGCGGGCTGAAGCGTTTTGTTCTTCCATAGTGTCTGAACAAAGTGTTCGACGGAAGCGTTGAACTCCCGGTCACTGATGAAGTTTCCGGGGTTGAACTGGAAGCGTTCGTCGAAATCTAAATTCCTGGGATCGCTGTAAATTTCAGTATTTATTTCCCGGGACGCAACTTCCAGGTCCAGCCCATGGGCATGCAGCAGCACGACAGGTGCCGTTTTCAGTTTTCCATACCCCTTTACATCACCAAACGGTTCGAATCCGAAAACAGAACTGAAAAAGTTTATTCTCCGGGGATGCACGCCGATCACGTAATCATGATGGTCGCTGTAAACGCCGAAGCGGGCAATGGACGCCATCAGCTCCGTAATGCTGCTCATTTTACTGGTCCCCCGGGCGTCGGCCAGGAGGCCGATCTCGATCAGCTTCCTGCCCTCGTTGCGCAGCTGGTCCAGTTCATCGTGATAATAGCTGTCCAGCGGAATGCCCAGCGGGCTGTCGATCACGGCGGATACCGTGCAGACAGTCTTGTTCATTTTCCGGCCCAGGATGACAGCGGTATTGTTGCTGATGTATTCCGGGAAGGTGAACAGGGACATTTCATTTGGAGAGATCAGGGAAGCAGCCAGGTACTGCCGGTATACGACACACCAGGCATCAATCACCTCGTCAACAGTTGTAGCGACCTTATATTTCATGGATGGTTGTGATTGGACTCAAAATGGGTAATGGCAATTTTTTACGGACGATTTTCATTGATTCCCCAAAAGTATCGGTACGTTCACCCTAGATGCAAGCAAAAATGGTAAAATTCTTGCGATTTATGAACATACTTTCTCATACAGTTAGCCTGGAACCCGCCTGTACCAATGGTTTCAGCAGCATGCTCGCCCGCGGTGGCCTTGATTCCAAGTTTTTGCCTGCTTAAGGAAGGCAGGTAACATGCTTAATATCAAATGGGTAAGTATTTTTTGTAATGTGGTTGCCCGCAAGGGGTTCCTAAGGCACTTCTTCTTACATCCCATGGCCCTGCCAGGGGTCCTGGCAGGGCCATGGGCATGCATTTCCGGGCATTTTCTTGTTTCCGGGCAGGGTTTTCCACAGGGAAAATACGGGCCCGGGCTGGGCCTTGAAAAGGCGGGGGGAAAGAAATGGGGTCAGCGTACCCTTACGCTGTAAGGATCGACTGCCAGCTCGATCTTGAAACCCGGTACCAGTTCCAGGGTATTGAGGTCGATGGCGACGAGGTAGCCGTTGCGGCCACCGCAGGAGGACACGTGGTGCGGCGCGGGCCCGTTAGGGTTGGCGTTCCGGTTGCCCACATAAACAATGCCCCGCTTCTCATCAGCGGCGATGCCATGCGGCTGCGTGCCCACGGGGATGGTTTTAACAAGGGTGGTGTCCTTGGTATCGATAATGCTCACCGCGTCACCCGCCATGCAGGTGACAAAAAGCAGATCACGCGACTCGACCAGGACCATTTCCACAGGGTCAGTACCTGTCGCGATGGATTTCAGGTAGGCATCCGTTTGGCCATCGAATACCTTCACATCATTTGTGCCTTCACAGGTCACGAAATACATGCCGCCATCCGGCATGAACTCGACCTCATGCGGTTTCGCGGTTCCGGGAGTCGGAAAATTTATAATACTCGAATTGGGAGGCCATGAATTCAGATCGACTTTAAGCAACTTGTTGTCCAGTTGCGCAGTTACATACAAAAAGCTGTCATTCGGGTGGACCTGCGAGCCGTGCGGCGACCCAACGTTGGCAAGACCGGTCGTGGAAAGGGGATTGCCGATGCCTGGCGGATCAAGTACCATGTTTTCCATGTCCACGAACGCAATCCTGTTCAGGTCCAGGTCTATGACAAACCCTCGCTTGCCGTCAGACGAAATATCCATTGTGTTCCATCCGCCCGGGGTGATATTTACCGTGCCTACGAATGAATCGTCAGAAGTCAGGAATTTGTCCAGGTTCGGTGAGTTCACACTGTAGCAGATGTAATAATATTGTCCGTCCGGAGAGAACCTGATCATATGCGGGCTTTCGATGTTGTTCGGGTCGCTTCCCACGTTGAAGGCTTTCATGATGACCCGCTTCTCCGCATCAAACACATAAATGAGGTCACAGCCCTGGTTGGACACGTAGAATTTGTCCCGGTCCGGGTTGTCTGAAAACCGGCGGCCATTGCAGTCAGGTGCGCCATCGTCCACCCAGTTCTTGATCGTGAAATACTCCTGGGCCGTGAGCGGTGATGCATTGTAGGGCATCAGCGGTTCCTGCTCGGCAATGGTGGTGTCATGCCCGTCGTTGATGAAGTTGAGTAAAAAGCTCTGGTCCGAGCGGAACGGCACCACGGCCGTACCCCCGTTGGCGCCTTCGAAAAGCGCTTCCCAGGTGCTCATATCCAGGCCCCCGGCGGCGCCCTTGCTGATGGTGTTATGGCAGCCGGAAACGGCGCACTTCGTGACGAAGATCCGTGCGATATCTTCCGGGTAACAGCTTTTCTCCAGGCTGGAGCTGATGCCGTCGTACTGGTCCCAGGTGCAGGCCAGGGGAAGGGCCATGATGGCCAGCCCGGCAAGGATCAGCTTTCGGTTCATGACAATTAAAACAGGCAGGAAGGATTAATGTTTTACGACAAACTTGCCGACCATGACCTCCTTGCCGGAAACTACCCGGCAGATGTATAGCCCGTCGCTCCACCCGGCGGCACTTATGGTATGGCGCTTCCGGTCCGCCCGGGACTGGTAGACCAGCCGGCCCCGGACATCGGTAACCAGCACCTCGTAACCCTGTGCGGGCATGCGTTCCACCAGGATGTTGAGAAATTCGGACACGGGATTGGGGTAGAGTTCGATCGCGGGCAGGCTTCCTTCCCCCTCATCAATGGAAACCACGCCGCCCTTGTACCAGGTCACGCCACCCGGCTTCACACCCACGAGCAGGTCCATCAGGCCGTCGTTGTCGATGTCGGCACCTGACACGGTCGACTGGAAGATCTCATGCAATACCATGGAGTCGGCCAGGTTGAACGTGCCGCCCAGATTGCCGTCTATGTTGTCATACTTGTAAACAAACCCGGATGACGTGCCGCAGTACATCTCGTAGTTGCCGTTGTTGTCATGCAGGAACGGGTAGCTGTACCCGTACAGGGAATTCCAGGTCTTGGTGGTGTTGACGCTGCCCAGGTTGTCCGTAACGAAAGTGAACGTATAGTTCGTGAGGGAGCCCGTGTTCTCGTAATAGTTCATGTTGCCGTTCCGCTCACCGATGACCAGGTCCAGGAGTCCGTCACGGTTCAGGTCCACCAGGTGCGGCGCCGGCACATTACCCACGTTAATGGGGTTCATGGTGGCATCCTCGATGTGCACCTTGGCCAGTGTGAAGTTGCCGCCGTTGTTGATATAGTAATTCATGTACCCGTCGTCCGAGGCGACGAT
>JAHEKC010000042.1:22567-25504 GCA_024638565.1 Bacteroidota bacterium | reverse complement strand
GGCCGTGGGCGATGCGGAATTCCAGAAAAAGTGCCTTGGCAAAATGGAAAGTGTCTCCAAGCAGGGGCGTACACTGCTTTTTGTGAGCCATAATATGGGCATGCTGGATGTGCTGTGCTCCCGCACGCTGCTGTTTCATGAAGGGAACATCATCGAGGAGGGGCCCACGGGGAAAGTCATTGACAGGTACCTTAGCCTGTATGATGCGGCCACCATGTCGGCTGCAGAGGGCAAACGGGTGCTGGCGGCCGATGACGATGCCAGGTGCATGAAGACCGTGGAGGTGTTCACGGACGGTAAACCCTCGAGCAACCTCGGCATGGGAGGTGACCTTGAGGTGCGCGTCCGGTTCTCCGGTTCCCAGCCCCTGCGGCAACCCGTGCTGGGCCTGGTTTTCAAGAACCACCTCGGCCAGCCGGTCCTGGGGTTCAATAACCGTCACTACATGGAGAAGCTTACCGCGCAGCCGGTGACCTCGGGTACGATTTCCATGCGCATGCCCGCGGTACAGCTGATGAGTGGCTTCTATATCCTTGATCTGTACCTTGGGGATGGCATGACGGAGCTGGAAACAGCCAAGGATGCATGTAAGATAAATGTGGAGCCGAGGGACTTCAGCGGCACCGGGCTGCTGCCCAAAGAGAACCTGAACGTATTTTTCATGAAAGATATCGAGTGGAAACTGAATACATGAGCGAAACGTACGAGGAATACCTTTCCAGGAGCAAAGCCTATTACAATGAACGGTTCGGCGAGAAGCGGCAAAAAGGATATGTGCCGCATGAGGAAGAACGGCTGCGCTGGAGCCATATCGATACCGCCGTTGCGGCTTTCGCCGATGGCCGGGAAGGACCGCTCCGCATACTTGATTTTGGCTGCGGCAGCGGCTGGATGAGCCACCTGCTCGCGGGTTACGGGCAGGTGACGGGTGTCGATCTGTCGAACGATGCCATCACCAGGGCGAAAGACCATTATCCGGGAGTCGAGTTCCTTTGCGTGGACGCATCGCAGGACCTGGGTCACGTGCTGGGCCGCAAGTTCGATGTGGTCGTCAGCTCCGAAGTGCTCGAACATGTGATCAAACAGGATGAGTACCTGGTCAACATGGCTGCCCTGCTCACTGATGGCGGCAAGCTGGTACTGACGACACCCAACGGACGGTGGAAAAGACACTTTTACCTGGGCGATAGGAAAGCATGGATGCAACCATATGAACTCTGGATGACCACCGGTGAATTGCAGATGGCCACCGCTGGACTGCTTGAACGGACAGCGGTCTATTCGTTTAACGCGGGCTGGGTGATTGACCTGCCGTCGTTCGGCTTGCCACACCTCTTGGGCAGCAGGTTGCTTCATGCCGGGATCAGGGTTCTCGGGATGAAGGACGCTTATCTTCGCTTCCTCGAACGAAGGGGCTTTGGCATCAACCTGATGTTTACGGGCTACAGGAAACCTGCATCCGGCATAAATGGAAACACCCAATGATTAAAGCCGTTTTTAAGGCGATGTACAGGATGCTTCCGTTCAAGAAGCAACTGTTTAGTGTCGTGCGGACCCTTTGGCCGGGTATTCCTGAAAAGGTGTACCAGCACCTGCATTTCAAGGGGCTGATTCGTGTCAAGGTAGCGGACGATAAGCACTTTCGCATCCGTCATTACGGACATGAAATCGAGAACTCCATATTCTGGAAAGGCCTGCGGCAGGGATGGGAGCGTGTTTCCATCAACCTATGGACGGATCTTTGCAAACGTGCTGACGTCATTTTAGACATCGGGGCAAATACTGGGGTCTATGCCCTTATTGCCAAGACGGTCAACCCATCCGCCAGGGTATATGCTTTCGAACCTGTACACCGGGTATATGAACGGCTTCAGGATAACGTCCGGCTTAACGGCTACGAGATCGAATGCCTGGAACAGGCCGCTTCCGACAAGGACGGTAAGGCGATCATCTATGATCTTCCCTCGGACCATATTTATTCCGTAACCGTCAACAAAAACCTGCATCCCGAGGGGAGTGAAACCATCAAGACCGAGATTGAAACGGTAACCCTTTCTTCCTTCATCGGTTCCCGCAACCTCGACAGGATCGGGCTGATGAAGATCGACGTGGAAACCCACGAACCTGAAGTGCTCGACGGAATGGGCCCGTTTTTGAAGCGATTCAGGCCCGATATGCTCATCGAGGTGCTGAATGACGAGGTGGCCGCAAGAATCGAGGAGCGCGTGAAAGGGCTGGGATACCTGTATTTCAACATCGACGAGGAAAAAAGCATTACCAGGACAGACAGGATCACGCACAGCGATTATTTCAATTTCCTGCTTTGCAGGGAAGATACCGCCAAAGCACTGAACTTGATTTAATTAACTTGCTGAATCGTACCTTTGCGCGGCGTTGCCGGACCCGGCCCTTTTGAACAGCGTGCGTGACATCAGCATCATATACATTTTCCGCAACAGGGACACCCTGCGGGTAAAGCGTTCCCTGGACTCGCTGAGAGACCAGGCGGACGGAGATTTTCACGTCATTTTCGTGGATTACGGAAGCGATCAGCCGTTCAGGGATGACGTGAAGTCACTGGTGGAGAGCTATGCATTCTGTGAATATGTTTACAATGACACGCGCGGCATGCCCTGGAACAGGGCGCACGCGCTCAATACTGGAATCCGCCTTTGCAGGTCCGCCTGTTTCTTCACCGCTGATATCGATATGATATTTCACCGGGACTTTATCAAAACGCTTCATGGCCTGGCGGATCCGGCAAAGGCCACTTTTTTCCGGGTCTACTACCTGCCCGAAGGGTTCAGCAATTGGGACCGGATGGAAAGCGGCACCTTCAGGAAAAGCGAGGACTTCGCACTGGGCCTGGGCCTTGTGCCGCGGACAGCGGCGGAAAAGGTACGGGGCTACGATGAGTTCTATTGCTACTGGGGCGCG
>JAHEKC010000042.1:0-22557 GCA_024638565.1 Bacteroidota bacterium | reverse complement strand
CCTTCTGCCTCGTCGGTGATGAAGACCCGGCGAACGTACAGCTTGACCGCGTGCCGGCGGGCCGGATCGAACAGGTTGGCACGGAAGCCGCATTTTATGATGAACGGGTACTGATGTACCACCAGTACCATGAACCGTCCGTGGCGTCGGCCGCCTCCTTCCCCCCGGGCTGGGGCGCCTTCCAGCTTACCTACCTTGATGCGATGAAACACCTGCCCGAACGCAATGCAACCGACTGGGGTGTAATGCATGCAGGTGAGCGGGAAGCCTGGAAGCAACTGGGCCATGCCGTTGAAAACCATACACTGGACAACGGGGCCCGGTTTTTCGAATACTGGCTGTCAACGAACCTGCTGAATGCGCGGCCGGGAGCCGCGGTCTCCGCGGTGCTCCATGCTGAAAAAAGCAGTTTGCATGCCAATGCCAGGCTGGGCCGTCTTATCCGCACGATTCAGAAGGTGTTTGACATGTGTCGCGTTCCGGCCACCCTGCATTCGAAATTCAGGCACCGATGCCAGACCGTCTACGAGGCGCGAGACCTGCTGATCCTGTTTATCCTGTGTCATCAGCCTCTGATCCGGGATTATGCATTCTCGGTAGATGGCCACAAGCTCCGGTTCACACTCATCAAAGCCTGAACCGTAAACCGAGCCATGAAGCACGATCCGGCAAGAACGCTGATCATTGTTACATCCGACGAACCGCACGGCCAGATCGGGAATTCCCACCAGCATTACTTCGATACCATCGCGAAGAAATACCAGACCATTTTCGTACAGCCGCCGGCTCCCTGGCGTTTAAGCCGCCTGTTCGGAAAAAAGGGCCTGGTGGTGCATTCAGCACATTCTGCCATCTTCCAGTATGTCAACTATATCCCCGTATCCCTTTTCCGGGTCCCGTTTACCAGGTTTAACGACCTGTTGAATACGTGGTTTCTCCGCAGGGCAGTACCCCGGGGCAAGCGGGTGGTCTTCTGGAAATTCGATTCCTTCCGGGTGATGAATACCCGGCCCTTCGGGGATCACAGGACGATTTACCATGTGGTCGATCCCGTTTTCCGGAAGAACACGGACCAGCATATCGCCGGTACCTCGGACATGATCGTGGTGGTGAATCGCGCCTTTTTCGACCATTACAAACGGTATGAGAAGAAAATGATTTACATCCCCCATGGCATACGGTCGGAGGACCTGGAGCCCGAGCCGCAAAAGGCCGCGGTGCTGAAAAAGAAGTACGGCGATTATTTCCTGGTTACCGGAAGCATCAACAACGACGTAAACCTCGATTTATTGAAGCGGGTCGCTGACCGTTACCCGGAATTCAGTCTGCTGATCGTGGGGACAAGCTTCCTGACTGACCGGAAAAGAATCGAGACATTCAAGGCACTCACCGGCAGGCCCAACGTGCACTATGCAGGCGTGGTGCATTACATGGAACTCAAGCATTACGTGGCGGCATCCAGGCTGTGCCTGGTGCCTTACCAGTCCAGGCGCCCGGGTTTTTACCGAAACCCCATCAAGATCACGAACTACATATCTCAATACAAACCGGTGATCAATACGGTGAAGATGCCCGAGCTTGAAATGCTGCAGGACAAGATCCTGTTTACCGCACAAGACGACAACGGGTTCCTTGACCTGATCGGAAAGGTGGTGGACGGAACCTGCCGTGTCGATACGGATTTCGTGAATGAATACCTTCAGGAGCACCTCTATGAGAACCTGGTTGAACAAATCCTTGAGGAACTCTGAGCGGTGATGTATATCGTGACATTTTTTGCTCATCATGGCTAGCGGGAAGACCAACGTCACGATCGTGGTTTACGGCATCAACCGGGCCGTATCACACGAATGGACGGTCGATTACATCGACCAGGAGAAATTCAATCTTTCCTTCGTGCTTATGAACCAGGGGGACAGCGTATTGGAAAAATTCCTGGCGGACCGGGGTGTGCCTTGCCTGCGCGTGCCGAGCGGCTCCAAGAAGCTTTTGTTCCTGGCGGTTTGGAGGATATTCCGGTTCCTCAGGAAACAGCGTACGCACGTGGTGCATACCCATCTCATGGAAGCCAACCTGGCGGGCCTTGCAGCGGCATGGCTGGCGGGTGTAAAGAGCAGGATCTATACGAGGCATCATTCGACGTATCATCATGTGTATTTCCCGTCGGTGGTCAAGTATGACAGGTGGGTCAACCGGATGGCTACCAGGATTATCGCCATCAGCGAGGTGGTGCGTGATGTGCTCGTGGACCGGGAAGGGGTGCCCCCTTCCAAGGTCACCCTGATTCCGCACGGGTTTCATTTCGATGAGTTGTTGCGGCCCGACCCGGACCGTGTGGCGGGGCTGCGGAAAAAATACAATGCGGAAAACAGGCGACCGGTAATCGGCGTCATTGCCCGCTATACCAACTGGAAGGGCATCCAGCACATCATCCCCGCATACAAAAAACTACTCGCGGACGAACCCGATGCCCTGATGATCCTGGCCAATGCAAAAGGTGATTATACGCGCGAGATCCGGGAGATGCTCGCCTCGCTGCCGGATGGCAGCTACGCGGAGATCGAATTCGAGCCTGATTTCGCAGCCCTGTATGGCTTGTTCGACGTTTATGTGCACACCCCTATCGATGACCATTCGGAGGCTTACGGCCAGACTTACGTGGAGGCCCTTGTCGCCGGGGTACCCAGCGTTTTCACGTTGTCAGGAATAGCACGGAACTTCATCAGGCATGAACGGAATGCGCTGGTCGTGGATTACGGGAATCCGGATCAGGTTTATGCCGGCTTGCGCCGGCTGCTGGATGATAAATCATTGGCGGATAAACTGGCAGTGCAGGGACGTGAAGATGCACTTGAGCGGTTCCCGCTGCAACACATGATCAGGGGCTTTGAAATGCTGTACCGGCCTGATGGCAATAAGATTAAGATCATATATATCATTTCGCTCATTGAGAAGGCGCTCATTTACGAGTGGCTTGCGGCACACTTTCGCGTATCGGAGCAATTCGAGGTCAGCTATATCCTGCTCAACCCGGGTGAAACGGAGCTTGGCAGGATTCTCCGTGACCTGGGCTGCCGTTACCAATACTTGAAATACAGGGGCAAGTGGGACAGTGCGCGTACCATGGCAGCCATTTACAGGATCCTGCGGCGTGAGCAGCCTGACATGATCAATACAAACCTTTTCGACGCTTCCTTTACAGGGCAGGTGGCAGGTTGGCTGGCAAGGGTACCGGTACGGATCCATTCCCGGCACTATTCCAGTCAGCATCACGACTACTACCCGAACGCCCTGAAGTACGACCGCCTGATCAACCGGATTTGTACCCACATCCAGGTGGCCTCGGGCATGGTGAAGAACCTGATGGTGGAACGGGAAGGAGTTCCGGGAGACAAGATCAGGGTGATCCATTACGGTTTCCGGGTAGGCGCTTTCGAATTTGCGGATCCCGCACTTGTGGAAAAGCTGCGATATAAATACTTCGGGAAGGCGGCCCCGTTTCCGGTCATCGGCGTCATCTCACGATTTTTACAGCTCAAGGGGATTCAATACATTGTGCCGGCCTTCAAAATGCTCCTGGAAAGATTCCCGAATGCACACCTGATGATTGCTAACGCCAAAGGGCCGTATAAGCAGGAGGTAGGGCGCATGTTGTCCGGCCTTCCTGACGGAAGCTATACGACCATCACGTTTGAGAAGGACATCGCGGCGTTATACAGGCTCTTCGATGTGTTCGTTCACGTGCCCGTGGACCCGTGGGCGGAGGCGTTCGGCCAGATCTACATCGAAGCGCTCGTGTCGGGAGTGCCATCTGTGTTTACCATGTCGGGCATCGCCCATGACGTGATCCGGAACGAGGAAAATGCCCTCGTGGTGGATTACAAACAAGCAGCCCCGATCCACGAAGCCATGATCCGGCTGGTCACGGACAAGCAGCTGGCCGGGAGAATCTCGGAAAAGGGGAAAGAGGTGGTTCGCCATTTTGATTTTGACAGGATGGCCCGTGAAACTGATGAGTGGCTGGGCAGTCTTGTGGGCGGTGGAAAGGGAGGCAAGGCATGAGCGCCGTGG
Organism: Bacteroidota bacterium; assembly: GCA_024638565.1. GTDB lineage: Bacteria > Bacteroidota > Bacteroidia > AKYH767-A > OLB10 > JAHEKC01. The sequence continues at coordinate 18,486 of JAHEKC010000042.1, read as the reverse complement.
AAAAGGAGATGCCGCAACAGCACGACGGGCCGCTGGTAAGTGTGGTCTTCCCCTGCTATAACGCCGCAGCCTTCCTCAGGGAGTCGCTGGACTCCATCGTAAACCAAACTTACCGAAATCTGGAAATCATCATCCTGGACGACGGTTCGACCGACGATACCGTACCTATTATAAAGGAATATGCCGCGCGTGACCCGCGGATCGTCTTTCACAAGAACCCGGAAAACAAGAAGCTGATCTATACCCTTAACAGGGGCATCGACCTGGCTACCGGGAAATACATCGCCCGGATGGACGCTGACGACATCTCCATGCCGGACCGGATCGAAAAGCTCGTGGATGCCCTGGAGCGCAACCCCATGGTCGATTTTATTTCTTCCGGGTTCTATATTATCAATACGGCCGGGAAGGTGATCTACACCTCCGTCCCTAAAGCGCTGTCGGGGAAGCCCCTGAAGTTCGTGTGCTTTTTCTCGACACCCCTGCTGCATCCCGGCCTCGTGATCAAGAGCGATGTGCTCAAAAAAGCGAGGTTCAGTACCGAGTTCATCCATTGCGAGGACTACGAACTGTTTTCACGGTTGATCCTGAGCGGGTACGTGGCTGCAAACCTCAACGAGCCGCTATTGTATTACCGGGCCAACCCGGAGAGCGTTTCCAACCAGTATGAGCGAATACAGATTAACTCCCATTCACGCATATCGACCCGGAATATCGAGAATTACTTCCAGTTTGCCCCGGAGTACTTCGTGCACAAGGTTATGATCTTCAGGATTGCTTTCAGTGTGAAGTTCAAGATGCTGAAGGAAGCACTAAAGATGCTGGAAGACCTGCGGGTAAGTTTCATCCAGCGGGAAAACTGCACAACGGAAGAATCCCGGGAGATTGATCATTTCATGATCGAGCAGCAGATCGATATTATTTTCCAGGCCATCAAGCACTCATCACTGATGCGCAAGATCCCGCTCGTGTTCTACCTGCTTACCCGGGGCAGCCTGGTATCGAATAAAAGGGGATACCGCTACCTGATGGGGAAGATCGGTCACAAGACTACTGTTTACAGAACTTCTTTGTGAGTACGTTGCCGTTGCTTGAGGAGATCACGCAGTGGTAAACGGCACGGGACAATGCGCTCACGTCAAATGTGAACTCGTTGTAACCCTTTGACACCACCAGGTCGCGTTCACAGAAAACCACCTGGCCCAGGCTGTTGTAGATGCAAAAGTCGATCTGCCCGGCAGCGGGAAAGGTGGTACCTGCATGGATGACATCCCAGGCGGGATTGGGGAAAATGTCGAAGAAGCTGAACCCTTCCGTAAGCGTTCGGCAAACCTTGTTGTTCGAGATGACCTGGTCGGTTACGCTGTTTACCGTAAGGATCTCTACACAATAATATCCGGGCGTCCTTCCATCCTCCAGTTCGAACCGGCTGCTGAAAACGTAAGGAATCTCTTCGCCGGGATGGAGTGTGCTGTCATTCCAGAATTCGTTGACCGGCGTATGGGCATCCGTGTAAGCCCGGATTTCGAAGTGGTTCGCGATAACGCTGCCCAAATTACTGATCTCCGCGTTCACCTGAAGCAGGTTGCCCTGGATGACATGGCTTGCATTCAGCACCGCCAGGTCCAGGAATGGGTAAACGAGTTCCACCACGCGGGATATGGAATCCACACAGCCTTCTGACGAGGTGGCTACAAGCGTCACCACGAATATTCCGGAGTCATTATAGGTATGGGTGGGGCTGAACGCCGGTACCGGGCTGCTGCCATCGCCGAAATGCCACCACCAGGACGCGCCGCCGGTGGAGTTGTTCTGTGTGATCACCTCCAGGGGTGGCGCCCCGAATTGGGCGTTGAGGGTGAAAGCCGGAACCGGCAGCGCATTGATGAGTATGAGAGCTGAAGTGGTATCGGCACAACCGCTGTCGGTCGCCACCACAAGCTGCGTGGTATAGCTTCCCGGTGATCCGTATGAATGGCTGACCATGGGTCCGCTTGCTGGTCCGCTGCCGTCGCCGAACTGCCAGGTCCAGGTGGCGATGGCGCCGCCGGATATGAGGCTTGTATCTGTAAACTGCCCGGTCTGCCCGAAGCACAGCGTGTCGTCAGCCACGAAGCCTGCCACGGGAGTGGGATTCAGGACCACTGTCTTCAGGATGGAATCCGTGCAACCGTTCAGGGCGGTTACCACCAGGGAAGTGACGTAGGACCCTGGTGATCCATAGGTATGCAACGGGTCTGGTACGACACTTACAGCGCTGTCACCGAATTCCCAGGACCACTGGAATGCGGAATCGGGGTTCAGCGGATTGGTATTGAGGTAGCCGAACCCGGTGGATTCCCCGAAGCATGTACCGGTAAAGGAGAAGTCTGCTTCAGGTGAATTGTTCACCGCCAGCAACTGCGAAACCGTGTCCGTGCAGCCGAATTCACTTTTCGGCACGAGGGTGATGGTATAGGATGAGGAAGGGAATGTGTTGGGATAGGTATGGCAGGGCTGTGCCGCGGTATCGGCAGGCGTGGCATCGCCAAAATCCCACTCGTAACCCGCTATCATGCCGGATGAAATGGCGGAGCCGTTACCCAGGCATACCGGGTGATTGGCACAAGGCGGTGCGGTGGTAACCGAAAACGATGCCGCCGGGTTGGGATACACGATCACCTGTTGCTGAGTGGAGTCATAACACCCCTGGTTGTTGACAATGGCCAGCGTGACATTAAAGGTATCCGGGTTCTGGTAGGTATACGACGGGGAGGTCATGGAACTTGTGCCCGTATCGCCGAAATCCCATCCGTAGGTGGTTATGGACGTTCCGCCGGGCGTGGTGGACAGGTTATTAAAGGCCATGGCGGAGTCGAGGCATACATCAGAAACACTGAATGCCGCAACGGGGCTTTCCACCACGGTAACCAGTGCGGAAACGGATGTATCACACGATGTCTCCGTGGTGATGGTCATGGTGACTACATAGGTGCCGGTGTCCTGGTAGGTGTGAATGACGGTATCACCCAGGCCGGTTGTGTTGTCGCCAAAATCCCAGGCGATCTGCGCTACCGTCTCACCTGCAGGGATGAGGGAGGTGTCTGTAAACTCCACGATGTTACCCTGGCAGAGGATTGCGGGCGAGACATTGAATCCGGGGCTGGCGGGTGGGCCGATGTGCACGGGCTTTACGACCGTATCGGCACAGCCGTTGGTGGCGGTGGCGATGAGCTGCACGTTGTAGTCGCCGGGTACAGGAGCATAGGCATGCAGGGGATCCTGTACGAACGCGGAGTCGTTATCGCCGAAATACCAGGTAAAACTATTGGATACGCCGAAAACGGTCTGGTTCTGGAACTGTACGGTATCTCCCACGCAGGTACCCGAGACGAGGAAATCCGCTTCCGGGCTGGAGATGACGGTCACGGGCATGGATACCGTATCCGTGCAACCATGCCCGGAGGTGACGATCAGCTGTACGGGGAAGACGCCGGCCGTGTCGAAGAGGTGCAGCGGGTTGGACAGCGAATCGAAAGGTGTGCCGTCGCCGAAGGTCCAGTTCCATGCCTGAAGCGTATCGTTTGGCGGAGGCAGCGACAGGTCCGTAAACGGGATGAGTGTTTCCGAGCAGAGGCTGTCGGTGAAGGTGAAGCCGGCAACCGGCGGCTCACGCACGTCAAGGACCTGCTGCTGGGTGGAGGAACAGCCGTTGGTGGCGGTGACCGTCAGGGTAACCGAATAGGTAGTGTCCTGACTGTACACGTGCGTGGGATGCTGGAAGGACGATATGGTGCTGTCGCCGAAGTTCCAGGTCCAGCCCTGCAGCGTACCGGTTTGCATGGTGGTCAGGTCCGTGAAGTCGATGGCCTGGTTCAGGCAGGCAGGCGTATGGGAGAACTGCACATCGGGCGCCTCCACTACATGTACGCTGTCGATGAAAAAATCCGTGTTGCCATCCCCGTCAGCCGCGGCTACGGAAATGTAATACGTGCCGGGTTCGGTATAATAGACGGACGGGTTGATGACATTGGTTGCGGGGGGAACCGCTGAACAGGAATCCGGAAATTCGATGCGGTGCAGTTCGCCGGTGGTCCAGTCCTGGGCGTGGACCGTCCACCTGGAATTATGGTTCACCATGTCAAACCCGTAGAATTTATCGAACTGGCCTCCGAAATTGCTGAAAGACTGCAATACCGGAAAGGGAGACGAAAGTGAAGGGCCAATGGAAATACGGGCAAAGTCATTCCCGTTGACATCGATCGTAAAGGCATACCAGTCCCCGCCTTCGTTCACCAGCCTGACCTGCCTGAGATTGGTTGGCACGTTGGTCAGTGTGCCTGTGGTGACATTGCCGGTTATCGATGAGCCGAAATCAACCTTGTCTACAATCGTGCTGTTTACGTATGTCAGTACGCCGTACCATTCATCACATTCCCTGCCCACATCAATCCCAACAACGGCAGCCGGCTGCGGGGATGGAAAGGAGTCGATTGCCGGTATGCTTCCAAGCTGCGTGCCAAAATCAAAAATCGCGACCTGCTGGTCCAGGTAGTAGGTGGCAAGGAGCTTGAAGCTGCCAGCGTCCTGTGCAAGGGCCAGGTAGATCGGGCGGTCCGTGAATGCGGGCACATTAATCGGATCCGCTGTCACACTGTCGTCTGCCAGGCTATCGAATTTCAGCCGTACAATCTGGTCTGTGTTGTTCTTAAAATTGGTAATGAACGCATACCAGTTTGCGCTATCGCGCCCTATTTTGATATCCAGTGGTTCGTCAATAATCGTGGTACCCGATACACTCAACACGGTAGGCGCCGGTGGTGTATTGAAGGGTGAATTGCCGAAATCGAAGCGTTGAACCGCATCAGCGGAAAAGTTCACCACAAAACCGTACCAGTTGGTTCCATCCGTCACCATTTCCATGCTGCGTCCGTTTATCCCGCCTGCATAGGGAGCGGTTGTGGCAATTCCCGGATTCCCCTTGAGGTCACCCACGCAGAAATCCCATTGCTGTTCTTCATTCAGGATGGTATTGTTGACAAGCGGAACGGTTTCATAGGCGCACACCGTATCCGGAAGCTGGAACGATGCCTGGGGGCACGGGGAAGGCGGACACTGCGTGACCGTGATGACCTGGGTCGCCACGGTGTCACAGGAAGTGGGCGTGGTGACCGTAAGCGTGACCGTGTGCGGTCCCGGCGTGGCGAATGTGTATGAGACCGTATCCCCGAAGAGTGCCGTCACGCCGAAATTCCACTTGACGGATATGACCGAATCGCCGGGCGCCACCACGGACGTATTGAAGAAGTAGGCCGGGAAGCCCACGCAAATCGTGTTGGGTGCCACGCTGAATGACGGGCTGACGGGCTGGCTGACCTGCAAAGGGGCCGTGATGGTATCGTTGCAGCCGTTGACGGTGGAGGCGATTAGGGTTACCGAGTAATTCCCCGTCCCGGGGTACTGGTGCATCGGATCAACAGCCATGGAGCTGTCGCCGTCGCCGAAGGCCCACAGGTAGGTATTGCCTGCCGGCACTGACGTGTTTGTGAACTGTACCGAGTCACCGGCGCATGTACCGGATAGGGTGAAAGACGCCGAGGCGCCAGGCACAATGGTGATATCATAAGACACCGTATCACCGCAACCGGACCCGGAGAACGCCACCAGCTGCACGGTAAATATACCGGCAGAGTCGAACGAATGAACCGGATGCTGCACATAGGCAGTGTCCCCGTCACCGAATGTCCATTCCCAGCCCGTAACGCTGTCGCCCGGCACGGGTACCGACAGGTCCATGAAGTTAACAGGGGCGAAGGCGCACTGGTTGTTCGGAAACGAGAAGTCGGCCGCGGGCGGACTGCTGAAGGTGATGGTATCCTGGAAGGTAGATGAGCAGCCGCTGTAACTGGTGACAACCAGCGTCACGGCATAGGTCGAATCGATGGCATAGGCGTGCACGGGATTTGGCACGAAGGCGCTGTCGCCATCGCCGAAGGTCCACTGCCAGGAGGCAATGGAATCCATGACGGCGAAGGAGGAGTCGGTGAACATGACCGGCTGGCCGCCACAGGCAGGACCCGGGATGAAATAGGCCGTGGGCGGATTGACCACGCTGATGGTGTCGATGAAGGAATTCGACTGGCCCTGTGCATCGGTGATGGTCTGCACTACCGGGTAGGCGCCCGGCACGGCGTACGTGATATTCTGTGGATTGGTATCCGTGGAGAATACCAGGCTGGCATCGCAGCTCTTTTCAAATTTGAGCGCGGTGAGGGTGCTGTTGTTGCTGGTGACAAGTCCGATAAACCGGGAAGAGTCTGCGATGAAGTACAATCCGCGCTTGCCGGGGCATGCGGGTACATTCAGGCAGCTTACGTAGCCGTTGACAGGAGCGGGGTTGAGCGGGTCGGTGCCGAGGATGACCTGCTGCAGCACCCCGGGTGTGTTGGTGGTGTACAGGAGGTGGTAGTTGGCGCCGTCGCGCAGCAGGCGGATGCCCGCCGGCGTACCGCCCGCGGCAATCGTATGGGTAACCGTTCCCGGGTTTGTCAGCGTACCACCGAAATCGATGGCACATATGGGGCCGCCGGGATTGAAGTTGGACATGTAGCCCACCCATTTTCCCAGTCCGCAGTCATACAGCAGGTCGAAGCCGTACGTCTGCGCAAAGGAGGGATCGGTCAGGTAGGAGGAGTCGGCGGGCGCGTTGCCCAGTGAGTTGCCGAATGAAATCTTATCGAGGCTTGCATTCAGCAGGCTGGTCACGAAAACATGGTAATCGCCCGCATCTTTTGCAATCCGGATGTTGAGCGGCCCGCTGATGCCCAGGTTGCCGAGCGAGGTCAGCGAATAGGAGTTGTTCGAGATGGCGGTGCCCATGTCGACACGGACCAGCCTCGAAGGATTCGAAGGCGGGTTGCGGAACTCGCCCACGATGGCGTACCAGGTGGTATCGTCCCTGACCACATCAACGCAGTAAGGGGTACTGAAGCCCGTGTAGGTGAACGTGGATGGGCTTGGATTGCTGAGCGTAGGCCCGAAGTCAAGCCTCGTGACATGGCCGGTGGTGATGTTGCTGATGAAAGCGTAGTACATGCCGCCGTCCTGCACGATCTTGACCTGGTTGGGAGTCGACAGCGCACCGGGTGACAGCTGGTTGATGATCGAGGCGGCCGTATCCATGTCGCCCGGGCAGAAGTTGTACTGCCAGCTTACGGCACCGGACGAGGTATCCGAAATTCCGAAGGGGTCGTTCACGCATACCGCCGCAGGGGCCTGGAACCCGGCCACGGGGCACTGGGCAAGAGCATCCCGGCAAAGGAGGGCGAAAATGAAAAGAAGAACCCTGCTTTTATGCATACATTTGATGCCCTGGGGCATTAACAAATTTAGGATATAAATGAAAGAAACCGGGATCGTGAAATTGGTTTTTGCGTCCGATAATGTTAATAAACTCAATGAAATACGTAAAATCACGCCACCGGGTTACAATATCATATCAAAGCATGATGCGGGTGTTTCAGGGTCCCTGGCCGAAACGGGGCACACCCTTGCCGACAATGCCGCCCAAAAGGCCATGGCCGTGTACGATGCGACCGGCCTGGACTGCTTCGCTGACGATTCCGGGTTGGAAGTAGAGGCGCTCCAGGGCAGGCCTGGTGTGTATTCCGCCAGGTATGCCGGTCCCGGTTGCAGTGCAGCCGACAACATCCGAAAGCTACTGATCGAGCTGGAAGGCCTGCAGCACAGGCATGCCGTTTTTCGTACGGTGATTGCCCTGGTAACGGGTGGCAGGGTCAGGTATTTCGAAGGCAGTGTCAGCGGCAGGATAGCTTCCGCGTTGTCCGGAAAGGGAGGATTTGGCTATGACCCGGTATTCATCCCGGATGGATTTGAAAAGAGCTTTGCCGAAATGCCGGCGGAGGACAAGAACAGGATCAGCCACCGCGGAAAGGCCGTTCGGGCGCTGGCCGCCTGGCTGGCGGAAACCGCGGGAAATAAGGATGTTGATAATACCGTTGATTAACGGGTTGGCGGTCCGGTGGCAGGAAGGCGTTTTAATTAATTTTGCAGCAACAGGGTTATTTTCATGAAGTTAAAAGTCGGTATCCTATTCGGCGGCTGTTCACGTGAACGCGAAGTATCCTTCGCCGGCGGACGGACAGTTTACGACAATCTCGACAAGAGCATCTTTGAGCCGGTGCTGTTGTTCGCGGACAGCTTTGGTAACCTGGTACTGATTAACTGGGAGCTGGCTTACAAGGGCAGCATCCGCGATTTCTACCCGCCGGCTTCGCAGATGCCTGATTCGCCCCATGGATTCCGGGTGTACGCGGAAAGCATGGGCGACCTTTCTGCCGCCGACCAGCGAAAGCTGATCGAAGAGCTTGGTACACCGGTGGAGCCGTCCGTCCTGCACGAGCATATTGATTTCGCTTTCCTGTGCCTGCACGGGGCCGATGGCGAAGACGGCCGTATCCAGGGTTTGCTGGAATTCTACCGGATCCCGTATTCCGGATCCGGCATATTCCCGTCTGCTACAGGGATGAACAAGGCCCTGCAGAAACGATTGATGAAACAGGCTGGATTCCACATGCCCGACTGGCAGGTGATCCGCAGGGAGCAATGGCTGGAGGGGAATGGCCAGGATGACTTTTATAAATCGGTCAGGAAGCAGGTTGGTTTTCCATGTGTGGTCAAGGCCGCAAACCAGGGATCGTCCATCGGCGTAAGCGCACTTATGGTCGACGACCGGGAGCAATTTGCCGAAGTCGTGGACAGGGCATTCTTCGTACGCCGCATCCGGCGGTCCGACTGGCAGGCCCGCAGCTTTGATGAGAACGTGGAATTCATCCGGCAGCTGTCTGATATCCGTGAAGGGATCGGCGTCCCCGCACGCATTAGCGGCCGTGTCATGGCGCATCCCGAGGAACTCTTTTCCGTGGTCCGGCAGCTTTTCTCCGAGCAGGAAGCGGAAGTGCTGGTAGAAAGCTGTGACGGGGAGCATACCGTGGTGGTGGAGGCCTTTATCGAGGGCAGGGAGTTTTCCTGTATTGTGATCGGGAACAACGACGGTACGCCGGTGGCACTGCCGCCCACAGAGATCCGGAAGGGGAAAGAGGTGTTCGACTACAGGGCGAAATATCTTCCCGGCCTTTCCCGCAAGGTGACGCCCATAGACCTGCCTGACGAGGCCATTGAAAATATCCGCGGGGAATGCGAAAAGCTGTTTACCTCACTGCAGTTCGACGTTTATGCGCGCATTGACGGATTTTATGCCGCCGACGGCACCATTACGCTCAACGATCCCAATACGACATCGGGGATGATGCCGTCCTCGTTTTTCTTTCACCAGGCAGCTGAAATTGGGCTCAACCCCACCCAGTTTATCACCTACATCATCCGGACGTCACTGGCAGCCCGCATGAAGGACCTGAACGACTATCGCTCATTGCCTTACCTGGTACGCAAACTCGACCAGGCGATCAGTGAAAGCAATCGCGGTGAACGCAAAAAAATGCGCGTGGCCGTTATCCTGGGGGGCTATTCCAGTGAACGGCATATCTCGGTGGAAAGCGGGCGGAACGTATACGAAAAACTGGCTTCCTCGGAAAAGTACGAACCGTTCCCGGTCTTCCTTTCCGGTGATGCGGATTCCTACACATTGTACCGTATTCCGGTCAACCTGCTGCTGAAAGACAACGCGGACGATATCAAAGAGAAGATAGAAAGTTTTTCGCGGCACCCCGTTGTGCAGCGTATTATTGACCGCTGCGGGGATTTGACAGAAAGGTATGCCTCCGCAGAGAACCTGGCGGCACCGCGTGCGTTGTCCATGGATGAACTGTCCGCATCGGCGGATGCCGTATTCATAGGGCTGCACGGGCGACCAGGTGAAGATGGGGCGCTGCAGCAGGAACTGGGCAAGGCACAACTGCCGTATAACGGGTCCGGCCCCGCCGCATCGTCCGTGGCGATAGACAAGTACCGCACCAACGAGATCCTGCGAAACAACGGATTCCACACCGCCAGCCATGCCATGGTAAGTGAGGAAGACTGGCGCCGCGATCCGTCGGCCATGGAAGACAGGATTCGGCGCGACTTCCTGTTCCCGTTTATCGCAAAGCCCGTCGACGACGGCTGCAGCTCGGCGGTAAAGCTGATCAGGGATGAAAACGAGTTTCACGCATATGCGGAGCTGGTATTCAGAAACTCGGACGAACTCAACCGGGATGCAGCGGCCCTGCTGAAGATCAAACATAACGAGGAGTTCCCGGCCAAAAACGCATTCCTGGTGGAGCAGCTTATTACCAGGATGAATGCCGCACACTTCCTTGAGATTACCGGGGGGCTGCTTACCCATTACGACGACAAGGGCGGAATCATTTACGAGGTATTTGAGGCTTCAGAGGCGCTGACGGAAGGAGACGTACTGTCGCTCGAGGAGAAATTCCTCGCGGGCCAGGGCATGAACATCACGCCGGCACGGTACAGCCACGACCCGGCACGCAATACGGTGATCTCCGACAAGGTTAAGGCGGAGTTCGAACGTGCGGCACGCCTGCTTCAGCTGGAAGGCTATGCACGCATTGACGCCTTTGTGCGCATTTTTGATGATGGTAAAGTCGAGGTAATCTTTATTGAGGTGAATTCACTGCCCGGCATGACACCTGCCACGTGTATTTTTCACCAGGCAGCCATTGCGCAATACAAGCCGTTCGAATTCGTGGACAGGATCATTGAATTCGGAATCATGCGTCGGCTGGCGTCGGAAAAGTCCAACTGACCGGCATGTCCATCAAGAAAACGGTTTTTTCCAAACGGTTCTTTTTTCATCTGGTGTCCGCCTTGTGCATGGTGGTGCTCATCTTCGGGCTGACCTATAAATGGCTGGCCTCCTATACCAAGCACGGCAGCACCATCACGGTACCGGATATTCGCGAATTGCGGGTGGAGGAAGCCCAGCGGTTTCTCGGAAACAAGTCATTGCGGTTCCGGGTAACGGATTCGACCGTATTCGACATGGAGCGGCCACCCGGAACCATTATTGAACAGGATCCCGCGCCCGGCGCAAAAGTGAAAGAGAACAGAACCATCTATGTAAGTATCACGCGCACAAAGCCGCCAACGGTCCGCATGCCAAACCTGGTCGATGTGTCTTTCCGGCAGGCCGAAGCCATCCTGCAGTCCTACGGCCTCAAGATGGGGGAGATTACTTATAAGCCGGACCTGTGCAAGAATTGTGTGTTGCGTTACGAGATAGGCGGTAAGGCGGTGGAAACCGGCACGGAGATACCCAAAGGCACCGCCATTGACTTCGTGCTGGGTGACGGATTCGGCAAGAGCAGGATCCATGTCCCGGCGCTGACAGGCCTGACACTGGAGGAAGCGCTTTTCGTGATCCGGGGTTCCATGCTGAACGTGGGCGCCGTGGTACCGGACGGTACGGTGCGCGACACCATGAATGCCATCGTGTACAAACAGGAACCACCCGCCGGTGGTACGGACATGATCAGCCAGGGCGAGGCCATTGACCTCTTCATTTCACAAACCCACAGGTAAAAACGCGTGTCACCAGCACGCGGTCACATGAAGGAAGCGGAGAACAACGGGAACGAGGAGCTCTACGAACATCATCGTATCGTCGTGGACAAAGGGCAGTCACCATTGCGGATCGACAAGTTCCTTTTCAACCGGCTGCTGAACGTCTCGCGCAACAGGGTACAGCTTGCCGCGTCGGCAGGCAGTATCCTGGTAAACGAAAAACCCGTTCGCTCCAGCTACCGGATCAGGCCCGGCGACGTGATCTCCATCGTGCTGGCGTATCCGCCCCGGGAGATCGAGCTTTACGCTGATGACATCCCGCTGGATATCGTGTATGAGGACGACGACCTGGTGGTCGTAAATAAACAGGCCGGCATGGTGGTGCACCCTGCATACGGGCATTACCGGAACACACTGGTCAATGCGCTTTTATGCCACTTTTACCCCGAGCTCAGGGATCAGCCGGTCCTGGAAGAAACCGTCCGGCCAGGGCTTGTGCACCGGATTGACAAGAATACCTCGGGCCTGCTGGTCGTGGCGCGGAATGAAACTGCCATGACACGCCTCGCCCTGCAGTTTTATGAACGCACCATTGAAAGGAATTACGTGCTGCTGGCCTGGGGCGACCCGGAAAACGAGGAAGGAATCATTAGGGGACATATTGGCCGCAGCCTCCGGAACCGGAAGGTCATGGACGTCTTCCCGGACGGGCGCCATGGCAAACATGCAGTTACCCATTACAAGGTACTCGAGCGGTTTCATTATGTGACGCTGTTGTCATGCAGGCTGGAGACGGGCAGGACGCACCAGATCCGCGTGCATTTCCGCCACATGGGCCACCCCGTATTCAACGATGCCGAATACGGCGGCGACCGCATCGTGAAAGGAACCACTTTTAGCAAATACCGGCAGTTTGTCGAAAACTGCTTTGCGATATGTCCACGCCATGCCCTGCATGCCGCTTCGCTGGGATTTCATCACCCGGCCACGGGAAAAGCCATGAAATTCGAGGAGCCGGTGCCTGGGGACATGCAGGGGATCATCGACAAATGGCGGCGCTATACCAGTAGCTGAACCATGTTTACCTTTGAATCCATGTCCCGCATCCTGTTTTTCCTATTGCCGTGGCTGGCCATCCCGGCTCATGCCCAGGTACCCGGTTGTGAAGAAGTATCACGCGGCCGTGCAGCGCCCTGCTTTATGGCGTCACAGCCTGACGAGTCATGTAACCGCGACTGCATCAGTGAAGCCTATTACAACGGTTTCACGGGAAAGCTTTTCAACCTGCCGCACGGCCGGAAGGGTTGCCTGCCCTGGCGGTTCCTGCTTTCGGGGAACAACTGCAGGGACAATCCCAACTTCAATCCCGCGCAGGTCTGCAATTCCGTAAATGAACGCAGGCCGTTTGCCGGATTCCCACGGATGGAGGTCCTTGGTGAGGGGCGGCTGGGTAGCGGTGATTCCTGTGTGCAGCTGAATTGTTACCCGGGCGACCATTACCGAACAAAAAAGCAAAACGGGAGGGCAGAGATGCTGATCAAGCCGGAGATCAGCGAAGGGAAGGAGAGCTGGTTCGCCTGGAGTTTCCGCCTCCCGGAAAATTTTGTCATGCAACGGAGTTCCAATTGTCCCAACGCATCTTTCCGGTATACTCATTTTATCATCGCCCAGATTCACTCCACGGAAAAAGGCAAGTGTCCACAGGCCGGAAGACCCTTCGAAATCAACCTTCGCGGCAACCGTGACGGGCAGGTGGCCGTGGTGCGGTTCGGCGCATATTGCGGTGAAAAAAGATCGGAAGCCCACAGGGGTCGTTTCCCGGTAAGACCCGGTGTCTGGTATGACGTGGTCATGCGAATCGGATGGAGTGCGGATCCTGATGGCGGCAGCTTTGATTTCGACGCATGGGAGGAGGGGAGTGACACCCCCGTGTTCACATCCCGCATACGCAATGCCAGGTCCCTTTTCCGGAATGCCGGCAACGGTTACGGGATCTTTCACCTGGGCGCCTATACGGGCAAGAGCTTTTGCCGCCGCGTCTCTGTGCAGGTGGACGAATTTTCCATCGCCCGGTCCAGGTGTTGCCTGGAGAGCCCGAGGGTGGGGTGTGACTGTGAATAACTGTGGTTCGCCGTTTAGTGTTCGACATTGCGAGAAGCCCCGACGTACGTCGGGAACGAAGCAATCACATCCGCTATTGGAAAATGCCCATTGTGATTTTTCATAGCAGGAAACTGCCACGCGGGTTAAGGGTTCGCAGCCATCGCTTGCTATGACGAAACAAATAACGGATTACAGGCCACGAACAACTATTCCCGCGCAAGCGTGAACGAAAAGGTCGTGCCCTTTCCCACCTCACTGGTGACGTTGATGGATTGCCCGTGCGCTTCGATAATGTGCTTGACGATGGAAAGGCCCAGCCCGGTACCGCCAATTTCGCGGGACCGGCTTTTATCCACACGGTAAAAACGCTCAAAAATGCGGTTGATGTTTTCCGGGGCAATGCCGATCCCTGTATCGGACACCTCAATCCTGGCATTCCCGTCTTCAATCCTGAAGTGCAGCACAGTTTTGCCGTTTTCATTTCCGTAGCGGATGGAATTAACCACCAGGTTGGTCAGGACCTGCCGGATACGGAATTTGTCCGCATACACCACGATGGCCACTTGCAGATCACCCGCAACCTCCAGGGATATATGGCGGGCCGTGGCATCCAGCTCCTGCGTTTCAATGACTTCACGTGCAAGGGCTGCAATGTCAAACATCTCCCGGTCCAGGTTCAGCTCACCCGTCTCCAGCTGGGATATATCCACCAGGTCCTCCACGATGGTGATCAGCCGCTCCACGTTCTGTTCGGTGCGTTTGAGGTATTCGTAGCGGATGGTCTTGTCCTCCAGTCCGCCGTCGAGCAGTGTGGTCACGTATCCCTGGATGTTGAAGATGGGTGTTTTGAGTTCATGTGACACATTGCCCAGGAACTCCTTCCGGTGCATCTCCATGTTCTTTTGCTTTTCTGCTTCTTCCTGGTGCCGCGCCACCCATTCGGAAGCCTCCTTCTCGGTCGCGGACAGAAGATCCTCCGGTCCCGGTATCGGTCGTGCCTGCCGGGCTGCATGGCCTGATGAATTGAGCGTGCGGAAGACCGACCGTATATGCCGGAACAGCACCCCCCGCATTAGCAGCCATACGGACATGAAAGTAGCTACGAAACAGGTGGCGGCCACCAGCGTCCTCGATCCCGATGCGGCGGGAATCAGGAAATACAACACCAGGGCCGGGATGGCAGCCGCCAGCAGGGAAAAAAAAAGGGGCCTGGTCAGCATGCGTGTCCGCAAGCTAGCTAAAATTCGAATTTGTACCCGATGCCCTTGACGGTCTTAAGGTATTTCTCGCCTATTTTTTCACGCAGCCGCTTGATATGGACGTCTATGGTGCGGTTTCCCACCACCACGTCATTTCCCCACACCTGGTTGAGTATGGTTTCCCTTGAATATACCTTCCCGGGCCTGGATGCCAGAAAGGCCAGCAGTTCAAATTCTTTTTTTACAAGCGGGATTTCCCGGCCGTCCTTCTGCACCATGATGGCTGTCTTGTCAATCAGCAGCCCGTCGAACTCGAGCCTGTCGTCGTCGATCTGGAGATCAGGGTGGCGTCGCAGCAGCGACTTGATCCTGGAAAGCAGCACCTTCGGACGTACGGGTTTGCTGATGTAATCATCGGCCCCGGCGTCAAATCCCGCGATCTGGGAATAGTCCTCGTGCCGGGCGGTCAGGATGGCTATTACGGTTTTGGACAACTCCTTGCGCTTGCGCATTTCCATGCAGGTTTCGATCCCGTCGGCCCCTGGCATCATGACATCCAGGAGGACGAGATGCGGGACTTCCTTCACCGCTGTCCGGATGGCCTGCTTCCCGTCGGGTGCGGTAAACACGATATAGCCTTCGTTTTTCAGGTTGTAGCTTAGGAATTCCAGTATATCCGGCTCGTCATCAACGATCAGGATCTTGATCTTCATGGTATCCATCGAAAGGCGCAAATCAATATTTCCACGGGGCAAAATTACGGCAATTATGACACGGCAATTATTTCTTAAAGGATTTAACAAAGCGTTCATACAGGGTTCATGACGTAGTAACTTTACGTCAACCTATTTGCAGCACGAAAAAACGCTTAACCAACTTCAAATGAGGAACTTTATTCTTACCGTGATTATGGCCGGTGCAACGCTGGTTGTTTCAGGGCAGGTGTCCGACACCTCTGCGCAGGAATTAAAAAACGTCCGGGAGGACGTGGACGAGCTGAAAAAAGTGAAGATCTCCGGTTACATGCAGCCACAATTCCAGGTAGCTGATACGGCAGGCATCAGCACTTTCGCGGGTGGGAGCTTCGAAGAAGGCGTGGATAACCGCTTCATGCTGCGCCGCGCGCGGGTAAAGGCCTCCTATGCCGGAGACCATACAAATTTCGTCTTCCAGGTGGATGTGACGGAAAAAGGCGCCGCCATAAAGGATGTGTATGCGCGGATTTCCGAACCCTGGCTGGATGCTGTTTCGCTGACCATGGGGATGATGTCTAGGCCGTTCGGCTTCGAGGTCGGCTATTCTTCGAGCCGCCGTGAAAGTCCCGAACGCGGACGCATGTCCCAGACTATCTTTTCAGGCGAGCGTGACCTGGGTGCGCTGCTTACCATACAGCCACCGGAAACATGCATGCTGCATTTTGTCAAGTTGGAGGCAGGCCTGTTCAATGGCAACGGAGCCCCCAGCGCGCTTAAAAGTAATACCGACTGGGATAACAGGAAGGACTTCATCGGCAGGCTGAGTATGAAGAAAAAGCTGTTGGGTGATAAGGGGAATCTCGGACTGGGTGCTTCCTATTACAACGGCGGACTGCAACAGTCCAACAAGTTCGTTTACGCCGTCGGAAATGCAGGGGGCATGCCGGCCATGGTCGTCGATAGTGCGGCTGGCAACCTGCTGGCTATCGGTTCAAGGGAATATGTGGGCGGAGATGCCCAGCTGGATCTTTCCACCCCGGCCGGTGACCTTACCCTTCGGGGTGAATTCATTGCAGGCACGCAGCCCGGCACATCGTCCTCCTCCACGAGCCCGAAGTCAGACCCGATCTCGGATTACAGCGCCGACCTGAATGCAAACAGGCAGCTGGATACTTACCGCCGCAAATTCAACGGCGCATATTTTTACCTGGTCTGGACCATCATGGAGTCAAAGCACCAGCTGGTGGCGAAATACGACTGGTATGACCCGAATACCGATGTGGCAGGTGACGATATAGACCCGGCCGGAATGCTTTCATCAGCAGATATTAAGTACAATACCCTGGGACTTGGCTGGTCTTACCTGTGGGATAGGAATGTGAAGATTGTGGCATACTACGACCTGGTCACAAACGAAACCTCCGCCAACCTGCCGGGTTTCACCGAAGACAGAAAGGACAACGTGTTTACCCTGCGCATGCAGTATAAGTTCTAATAGCCTTAATGCTAAGTAATTATATTTAACATACAGTTCATATTCGCAGTTCATCTTTGTCTCGCCGGACGGGAAACAACCTGGTTACAGGGCTGCTTCCATTAAAAGCGTTGCGATGATGCTGCCGGTAATATGCAACTAAAACCCTACAAGAAATGAAAAACAAAGTATCTGGTTTATGCCTGAGCCTGCTGCTGCTGGCAGCCTGCGGATCGCCGGAAAACAATGGCGGGGAGGGCGACGCCGGCCTGTCAGGATCGGTAAAGATTGACGGATCAAGTACGGTCTATCCCATTTCCGAGGCCGTGGCGGAAGAGTTTCTCGCGGTGCACCGCAACGTGCGGGTGACGGTGGGACTGAGTGGTACGGGTGGCGGATTCAAGAAATTCAGCCGCGGGGAAACGGATGTGAATGACGCGTCCCGCCCGATCAAGCAAAAAGAGATTGATATGTGCGCGGAAAACAACATCTCGTACTTCGGGATGACGGTAGCCTATGACGGCCTTTCGGTGGTTATCCACCCTGAAAATGATTTTGCGTCCGAGATGACGCTATCGGAATTGAAAATGATCTGGGAACCTGCCGCGCAGGGCACCATTACCCGCTGGAACCAGATCCGTCCGGAGTGGCCCGACGAGGAATTTCACCTGTATGGCCCCGGAACAGAATCCGGTACGTATGACTATTTCACGGAAGTCATTGTAGGCGAAAGCCATAGCAGCCGGGGTGACTTCACGGCCAGTGAGGATGACAACGTGCTGGTGCAGGGTGTGGCCGGCGACCGGAACGCACTGGGCTTTTTCGGGTTCGCCTACTACGAGGAGAACAGCGACAAGCTGAAACTGGTTGCCGTCGATGACGAAAACGATGAAAACGGGGCTGGTGCCATATTGCCATCGATTGAAACCGTAATGAATAAGACTTATTCCCCGCTGTCCAGGCCGCTGTTCATCTATGTCAACAGTTCCGCCGTTGCCCGGCCGGAGGTAAGGGAATTCATCAATTTCTACATCGACAATGCCGGAGCCCTTGCCGGGGAGGTGGGATATATTGCGATGACCGACGAGGAATACGCGGCTGCAAAGGCAAAATTCTCGTCATTCCTCACCGAACAGGGATACTAACATTCGCATCCCGCCCGGAGTTGTATATCTTCGTGCGGGATGCCGGTGATTTGTTCTGACCTATGAACCAACTGATCAGGGAGCGGATCATTGAGAGCCTGCTGGCGCTTTGCGCCCTGATCACCATTTTCACCACGGCTGCCATCCTGTATGTCCTGGCATCGGAAGCGATCCTTTTCTTTTCCGAGGTTTCCATCATCGATTTCTTAACGGATACACAATGGACGCCGCTGTTTACCGAGAAGCATTTCGGCATCATGCCATTGCTGAGCGGCACCTTGCTGACTTCCTTTATTGCCATTATCGTGGCACTGCCCATCGGCCTGTCCATCGCCATTTACCTGAAC
>JAHEKC010000119.1 GCA_024638565.1 Bacteroidota bacterium | reverse complement strand
TTAGACATGTGCAACGGTATATCATGCCGCGGGGCGTCCCGCAGCCATATACCAACCTGTTCCCATTTGATGAAAGGCTCGTATGGAATATCGATAACTACGGCCCCGTGTTCCTCCCGGCCGAAGGGTCAACCATACGATTAACCACGGAAAACATTTCACTTTACCGGAGGTGCATCACCGAATTCGAGGGGAACGACCTCCAGGAAATCAATGGCAGGTTTATCATCAACGGCAAGGAAACTGATACCTATACCTTTAAGCAGGGGTATTTCTGGATGATGGGTGACAACCGTAACAACTCTGCAGATTCCCGGTTCTGGGGTTTCGTCCCCGAGGACCATATCGTAGGTAAGGCTGTATTTATCTGGCTTAGCTGGGATTCAAATGGCTCGTTCTTCAGTAAGATAAGGTGGAAACGGCTGTTCAGCCTGATCCACCATTGAAATTGGACAGGCGCAGCCGGCCCGTCCTGCCTGCAATGGCAGCATGCTGATCCGCGGTACTGGGCCTGATGAGACACCCCAACCCGGAATGACCCGGGCAAAACCTGAATGGACGTTTACGGCACATCCGGCACAGGAACAGCGCTGCTGACCACGGCGTACCTGCCACCGGCTTCCTTTTTCCGTATTGCAGGCATGCATGGCAAGGTCCGGATCGAACATCATGAGCACTTTCAGAAGCAATCATTGCGAAGCAGATGCTACATCCTTACGGCAAACGGACCGCAGGCACTGGTGGTACCCGTGGTGCATGCCGCACGGGAGTTGCCTATCGGGGAGGCGGAGATTTCCTATAAAACGCCGTGGCCCAGGCTTCACTGGCGCACCCTGACCGCATCTTATAACAGGTCTCCCTTTTTCGAACACTACGGGGACAGGTTACGGGAAATAATATTTTCGGAGCCCAGGTTGCTTACCGCACTCAATGAATCACTTTTCAGGCTGCTGCTGGAATTTGCAGGCCTTAAGGTATCCCTGGAACACACCGGCGCATATGCCGGTTCAGGTGGTCACACCGACTTCCGTTTCCTTTCTGACCGGACCGGGCATGAAAAGCCTGTACCGGGACAGCCGGGTGAAAGCTACCCGCAGGTATTCTCTGCAAAATTCGGATTCACCGGCGGTCTATCCTTCCTGGACCTGTTGTGCAATACGGGTCCCGGGGTAAGGACGTACCTTGAAAGCGTCCACGTGCCCGGGCATGAGGAATAACGAAGATGAGCCGGTGCCGGAAGCCCTCAGGAGGTGGCTTCCGCTTCCGATTCCTCCATCCAGCTTTTGTAATAATCGTCGATATTGATATCCAGTGCCGCCCGCGTCAGCCATAAGGGCCTGAAGGTATCGATCATCACAGCCAGTTCATGGGTTTCCTTTTTGCCGATGCTCTTTTCAACCGTGCCCGGATGGGGCCCGTGCGGAATACCGGCAGGGTGCAGGGTAATCTGTCCCTTTTCCACATTTTTCCGGCTCATGAAATCGCCGTCCACATAGTACAGCACTTCGTCTGAGTCGATGTTGCTGTGGTTATAGGGTGCGGGAATAGCATCCGGGTGGTAATCGTAAAGACGTGGTACAAAGGAACAGATCACGTAATTCCTGGCGGCAAAGGTCTGGTGAATGGGAGGGGGAAGATGCACCCTTCCCGTGATGGGCTCAAAATCATGGATTGAAAATGCCCATGGGTAGCAGTTGCCGTCCCAGCCTATGGCGTCGAACGGATGGGATCCGTAAATAAACGGGTACACGATCCCTTCTTTCTTGACCATGACGGTGAATTCACCCTTTTCATCATGGGTTACCAAATTAACGGGTCGCCTGATGTCGCGCTCACTGAACGGGGCATGTTCCTCGAACTGGCCATATTCATTCCGGTAATGCCTCGGGATCTCTATGGCGCTGAAGGACTCTACGATCAATAGCCTGTTGTCCGCATCATCGAACTCAAGCTGGAATATGGTTCCGCGTGGAATGATCAGGTAATCCCCGTAGCTGAATTCCACCTCGCCGTAAAGGGATTTCATCCTGCCGCTTCCCTTGTGAACGAAGATCATCTCATCAGCATCGGCATTCTTGAGAAAATATTCAGTGATCGATTTGCGGGGGGCCGCAAGGGAAATGTGCAGGTCATCGTTGACGAGCACCGGCTTTTTGCTCTTTATATAATCATCTTCCGGTTCTACATTGAAACCCTTGAAGCTATAGTGCTTCAGGAACCGCTTTTCCACCACTTCCGGCTCACGTGAGTAGGGCACTCCGGTTTCCTTGATGAGCGTGGGCGGGTAAAGGTGATATATCAATGAGTATACATTGCTGAATCCGTGCGTGGAAAACAGCTCCTCGGCATACAGCGACCCGTCAGGTTTCCTGAACTGGGTGTGCCGCTTATGCGGGATTTGTCCTGAGGAATGGTATTGAGGCATGGTATTGGGTTCTTTTCAAGCAAATTTATTATTTTTAGACGATGATTCCCAGATTTTTGGGAACAAAACACAGCGAAAACGAGTAAAATAGCGTTGAAGGGATAGTCCATGAAAAAGCTTATTTCAGCCTTGTTGATTAGCCTGTTGCTGGGTGGCGGCGCCTACGGCCAGTGGATCAATAATATCACATTCACACCGGCCAACCCAACCCCCCAGGATACCATTGTGTTTCTCGCCGACCTGAGCTTTCCGTCCGGCAGCTGCGACCAGCACTCCAAGCTTGTAAATATTTTCGGGAATACCGTCGACGCCTATGCCATCCATTGCCTGGGCGCACTTACGTTTATCTGCGGCTATACGGATACCTTTAAGGTAAACCCGCTTCCCACCGGGAACTATACGTTCAGGCTTCACGTGGATAACGGTGGGCTTCCAAGCCCGTGCACGCCCGGCATCGTGCCGGGACCCACGGATTCGATCTCCTTTATTGTGACACCCGTCACCGGCATCGAGGTCCGGTTCCCGGAATCGGGCATCATGGTTTACCCGACACCCGCCACCAATGTCCTTTACGTCCGGAATGACCACCGCCGCCCCGTGGAACTGGGGATCTATTCCATTACCGGGGCCCGTGTAAAAAACCGGCATATCACCGAGGAAAAGGCGGAAATCGACGTTCACCTGTTGCCGCGGGGTTATTACTATATCCGGATCATCACGGAAGGCTATGGAGTGGAAACCAAGCGCATCGTGATCATGCGGTGATCAGGATAGCCTTAATTCGCATCAACATTCTATGATCCGTTTTCACGGCGTATGTATGTACTTTTGCCTTCAGTAAACCTGAACCGTCGTTAATGAATTCCAAAATTGTAGCCGGAAACTGGAAGATGAACTGCGACCGCAGTGAAGCGGCCAGGCTCGCGGGTGAAATTCTGGACCTGCTGGATGCGCAGGACATTCCGGGAGTCGATGTGGTGCTTGCACCGCCATATGTGCATATCTCGGAGATTGCCGGTCTGCTGGAAGGACGGCGCGGGACCTTCACGGGAGCACAGAACTGCAGTATGCACCAAAAGGGGGCTTATACCGGCGAGATTTCAGCCCAGATGCTGAAGTCGGCCGGCGCCAGGTACGTTATCCTGGGCCATTCCGAGCGGCGACGTGACTTCCACGAAAATAACGGGCAGCTGACCCAAAAGCTGGAGCGTGCTTTCGAAGCAGACCTCCGGCCCATTTTTTGCTGCGGGGAATCACTCGATGAACGGGATGGCGGCAGCCATTTCGATGCGGTTAAAACCCAACTGGAACCTGTGGCCGGGTTGCCGGCTGAATTTTTTTCAAAGCTTGTCATCGCCTATGAACCTGTCTGGGCCATCGGCACGGGACGGACTGCCACACCGGACCAGGCACAGGAAATGCATGCTTTTATCAGGAAACACCTCTCTTCAGACAAAGACCATGCGGCTGGCATTCCGATCCTCTACGGTGGTAGTTGCAATGACAGCAACGCCGCGGCCCTGTTCGCACAGCCCGATATCAACGGGGGGCTTATCGGCGGGGCGTCGCTGAAAGCGGGAAGCTTCGTTCAAATTGCACGAAGTTTTCCATCCTGAAAACACGAAACGGCTTTTCCTTCCTTACAGGGTAGACGCAGGCGTAAGATCCGGCGTCAGGCCTGAAATAACAGGCATGGTCTTCCCCTTCATGTCCGTCGGAAGCGGCAGTCTCCGGCATGCGCGTAAACAGGCCCGTTCCCCGGGCCTTCAGCACCGCTTCCTTGCCGGCCCAGATCCTGTAGAAAAATGAAACCGGGTCGGGGGCTGAAGCCATCCGGCTGCGCTCCCCGGAAGTAAAATAGCGTTGTGCAACCGCGTCCAGGTTCCTGCCGGGCCGGACCACCTCGATATCCGCTCCAGTTTCCTGTTCACTGAGTGAAATGAGTGCCTTGTCACCGGAATGCGACAGGTTAAAAGACAGGGAAGGTCCGGGAGCCTCGATAAAAGGCTTGCCGCCTTCCGCACTGCCATAGCGGATGGATGCCGGGTCCGTATCCATGTACCGACCTACCACCTGGCGGAGCGCGGCATGTGAAGCCTCGTAAAGCTTCCGGTCACGCGCAAAGACAAAGCGACCTGCCCGGGTTCTCTCTTCTGGTGAAAGCGCGGCAAGCCACGCACCCGGCACCCCGGTGCCTGCCGGCACGTCGATCAGCCAGGCATGAACCTCGCGTCCCAGCTTAAATGAAGGGCTGGCATCGACTGCCAGGTTTATCTCCATTACGGGTACCCGATCACCCGCATTAATCATCGGATGCTCCTTTCAGTTTCTCCCTGATCAACGCGGCAAGAACCCTGTTATATTCTTCCTGCTCAACGATGGTATCATTATCGCTGCCTTCCACCTGCGCGAGGTTGACCTTCCCATTCACCAGCCGTTTCCATCCAAGTGTCTCATCATAGAATTCCGGATCTTCCACCGGCCCTCCCGCGCGTACGACCAACACATCACCTTTAAATGACTGTTGCGGATCGTAGTTTATCAGTGCCATCGTATGGATGAATCGTATGTCCTCCCGTTCCGGGTCCGCGGTCACGGGCTGGCCGGAAGCCTTCTGCAATACGCTCATGGCCTTGTTGCGGATCCGCTTGCCCAGGTTAATATTCTTCCGTATGGCGTAATGAAGCTTACCCTGCAGGCTCAGGTTCATGAATTCCTGTACCTCCTTCCGCATCCTGTACATTTTCCGGTTTTCAAGCGGGGCGTAATTGTTAATCATAATCGCGAGATCGGTCTTTTCACCCATCTCCTGCAACTGGCAGGCCATCTCAAATACCACCGTTCCGCCGAAACACAGCCCTGCGAGATGATAGGGGCCATGGGGCTGAACTTCCCTGATCTTAGAAATATAAAAGGAGGCCATTTCAACTATATCGTGATGGGGTTCCTGATGGTCGTCCAGCCCCCGTGGCTGGATGGCGATTATCGGGCGGTCGGGTGAAAGGTGCCTGCAAAGGAAGTTCCAGCGATATATGTTGCCGTTGTGCATGTGCACGCAAAACAAAGGGGGGAGGTTCCTGCCTGCCTGCAGCCGGATCAGCGGCTTCCAGGGCAGGGCGGACTCTTCGTTGTCCGCCAGGGCTGCCAGCGCACCGACCGTGGGTGCGTTGAACAGGTTCTGAAGCGACAGCTTCACACCCATCCTGTTTTCCACTTCGTGGAGCATGCGCACCCCCAGCAGCGAATGACCGCCAAGGTCGAAGAAATTATCGGCAGGCAACACCCGTTCAATTTCCAGCATCTCCTTCCAGATGTCAGCGATCATCTCCTCCGATGAGGATTGCTGGAAAAACGGATCCCTGGCAGCCGGTTCTTCGTACTGCACCCCGGGTGGTGGCAGTGCACTTATATCCGCTTTGCCATTGGGCAACAACGGCAACTCCTGAATTTCGATGACATGTGCCGGAATCATGTAAGCAGGCAGTTTCCCGGCAAGCAGGTCCCTGATCGCCTGTTCATTTGCTTTTCCGTTTCCAGGAACATACCAGGCGCAAAGCGTCACTTCCCCGTTCCTTTCATGTGGTGCGACAATGGCAGCTTCCACTGCGGGGTGAGCACGCAATGCGGTTTCTATTTCACCGGGCTCGATACGGTACCCGCGTATTTTTAACTGGCTGTCGGTACGCCCCAGGTATTCGAGGCTTCCGTCAGCTGTCCAGCGCACCAGGTCACCGGTTTTATACATCATCCCCCCGCCCTGGATGTCAGGGATAAACCGTTCTTTCGTGAGGTCGGGCCTGTTCAGGTAGCCGCGGGCCACACCGGCCCCGCTGATGAAAAGTTCTCCGGGTATGCCGGGGGGGACCAGCTGCCGCGCACTGTCCAGCACATATGCCCTGCAATTGCCTACGGGTCGGCCGATCAGGGCCTGTCCGCCAGCTTCACGTAAATTATAAACCGAATAAACGGTTGCTTCCGTAGGACCGTAAAGGTCATACACCTTCCGGTTACCGGCGCCTTCGTACAGAAGGTTCACGAGTTCCTGCGGCAGAAATTCACCGGCGAGGCAAATGGTTCGTACGGAACGCGGGATACCATCCGGCAGGCGTACGAGTTCCTGCATGGCCGATGG
>JAHEKC010000041.1 GCA_024638565.1 Bacteroidota bacterium | reverse complement strand
GGTTTTGAGGACTGCACTGTACTGCATGCACTGCTGGAGCAGCATGGCGACGACTGGGATAAGGTCATTCCCGCTTATGAAAGCCAGCGCAAACCCGCCGCCGACGGTATCGCCGACCTGGCGGTGAGTAATTTTATCGAGATGCGTGACCTAGTGGGACATCCCGAGTTCCTGCTGCGCAAGAAAATAGAAGGGTGGTTTTTCGAAAAGCATCCCGATAAGTGGATACCGCTATACAGCATGGTAACCTTTACACATATCCCTTACCATGAGGCCAAGTCCAGGGGCGAACGCCAGGAGCGGATCATGGACGAGGTCATGAAGCTCCCGGACATCGAGGCTAACTGGGACAGCCCCGCGGTGGAACGGAAGATACTGGAACTGTCAGGAACGGATTACTGAAAAGTCAGCCAGCAAGGAACGGGTTGTGTTGCTTTTCATGCCCGATGGTTGTCGAAGGGCCGTGGCCCGGGTACACGGTGACATCGTCAGGCAAGGCAAACAGCTTTTCGCGGATACTGGCGATCAGCGTATCGTAATCACCACCCGGCAGGTCAGTCCGCCCGATGCTCATCTGGAACAGCACATCGCCGGCCACGATGACCTTTTCCCCCTCGTGGTAAAGGCACATGCCGCCCGGGCTGTGGCCGGGCGTATGCAGCAGCGAGAGGGATGTCTGCCCGAAAGTGACGGGCTCCCCCTCCACGAGGAAGGCGAAAGGCTCCTTCGAAGCCTCGCATGTTATGCCGAATTGCGTTCCGTACTCGGTCACGGCATTCAGCAGCGGGATCTCCAGCATGCTGAGCTCAAGCTGCAGGTTGTAGGTATCCTGTACGAACCGGTTTCCCAGCACATGATCGATATGGCAGTGGGTATTGATCAGTCGTACGGGCTTGAGCCCGCGCTGGAGGATGAAACCCTCCAGCTCCTCCTTTTCGCGGGGTTCGTAGCACCCCGGGTCGATGATGATGCATTCACCCGTCTTGTCGGACAGGATGTAGGTGTTTTCCTGGAAAGGGTTGAAGGTAAAGGTGTCGACTGTCAAGGCGCCAAAAGTAACGCATTCAAAACTGGCTGGCGGCCAAGGATATTGAGGCTCCTTCGGAGGTCGGGATTTGCGAGACTAAGCTCCCGCTGCGCCCTGCGGGCTTGCGAGAGCAAAGTCTCGCATAAAAAAAGCCCGTTCAAAATGAACGAGCTAAACTAACCCCAGTAATTTTTCTTCCCTGCGGAAGTGAAGGATGCGGGGGAGAGCATTCCCCAATTTCAGCGTTGTTCCGCCTGCTCTCCCCGCTCTTCAACTGTCTTTAGATGTTTACGTCATCAATGATTACTCCGCCGTCCTCGCTTTCATCGTCGTATTTATAGGCGTCATTGTCAATGATCTGCTGGGCCTGTTCTATGGCCTCCGGGTTCTGGGCTTCCCAGTCAGAGTTAAATTCTTCCGGTGATGTCAATGATCCAAGCGCAAGCAGGATCGCTACGATTAATTCCATCGATTTGAGTGTTTTGTTTGATGGAATTAACGCAAACATAGGCCCGGGGTTAGGCCTAAAAGGGGTCAAACCTTACAGGCCGGTAACGCCCGGAATTGGCTATGTTTGTAGATGCAAAATCTATAGTATGCCTGATAAACAACTAGTTAGGCAATAGCGAAATGGAAAAACTGGCTGAATTATCTGGCTTGGTAACCGGGATTATTACCCCGGCCAATGCCAGGGCCCTGTTCAGGGAAGGCAACACCGACCCCAAGGCCTACCAGCTGTTCGACGGCATCCTTAATAGCCGGTACAAATCGGACGAACAGGCCGCCCGGGCCATTTATGGCTGCAAATCCTCCGATAAGAAGTACCAGATGCTGAAAAGCCGGGTGAAAAGCAGGCTTCTTCAGCTGGTGTTTTCCATGGATCTGAGCAATAGGGCCAGATCAAGATACACCAAGG
This sequence comes from Bacteroidota bacterium, assembly GCA_024638565.1. Classification (GTDB taxonomy): domain Bacteria; phylum Bacteroidota; class Bacteroidia; order AKYH767-A; family OLB10; genus JAHEKC01. The sequence continues at coordinate 23,626 of JAHEKC010000041.1, read as the reverse complement.
CTTTGTTCGATTGCAATAGGAAGATATATGCTGCGAGACAATTAATTGCACTTGGCTACAGGAACCTGGTATCGGATAGCATAAGGGATGTTTTCAATGCAGCGGCGAAGTACCAGTTTTCCGAATTACAACTTGCGGCGGCAAGACTTATAAGAGACGACGAGACATTTACCGGAAATGAAAGTAAAATAGATTATTACAATAACGTCATCAATGATCTTAAGGAAACTATAGATTTTGAATTGGTTTCGGAAAAGCTTTACCAGCTAATAAGAGCTTTGCTAAGGAGGTCCGTAAACTTGAATAGCATAGATAGGAAAAAGGCGAAAGAATACTTTGAGGAATGTCAGAAAATAATGGATGAAAATCCTAAGCATTCTGATATGTTTATTAAGAACATAAACAGAGTTACTATCTACTATCACCATATACATAGCAATCATAGCGAAGTCATTAAAGTTTGCAGCCGCTTTGAGAACTATCTACACGAACATCCGCAATTTGCTGACCTTGGAGTAGTTGTTGCAATTAACGCCCAAAGACTCGATACATGTTTATATCTAAGAAACTACGTACTAGGCAAAACAAGCGCACAGAATTGTTTGCAGATTTTTAAAAAGAACAGTTCCAATTGGATAGTGATACAGGAATTATATTTTCTATTGTGCATCCATACGGGCAACTATAGCGAAGCAAAAACTTTATTTTCTGAGGCACAAACAGTCATTAAACAAAAAAAATTCTCAAAAGATCGCCAGGAACACTGGAAAATTTTCGAGGCCTTCCTGTCCTATATCCTGCCGGCCCGCAGGGGGCGCAAGAAGTTCAACGTGCACAAGTTCGTGAACGAGGTGCCGGTATTCTCGAGGGACAAGATCGGGTATAACTTCTCCATCATCGTGGCGCAGTTGATCCTGCTGGTCAAGGAGGGTGACTTCGACCGGGTCATGGACCGGTACGAATCACTCAAAAGCTATGCCCGGCGTTACATCAAGAAGGACCGAAGTCCCAGGAGTTATTACTTTGTCAAGATGCTGCTGGCCATGATCAAGTATGATTTCGACCCGGTAAAGACGGAAGCCATTGCGGCCAAGCATTTTGAAAAGTTGCGTCAATCCAGGATCGGTAACCAGGGTGAACTTGAAACGCTGGAGGTGATTCCCTATGACGTGCTATGGCCCGACCTGCTTAAAAAACTCCGCGCCCACAGCGGCAAGATGATCATCGCGCAAGATGGGTGAAACGAAAGCCATTCCGTCAATCAGGGCTGCCATGGAAGACGACCTCGCGGCAATCACGGCGATTTACAACGAGGCCATTGAAACGACCACCGCCACCTTCGATACCGAATCCAAGAGCATCGAAGATCGCCGTACCTGGTTTCGTGCCCACGGGAAGAAGCATCCCGTGCTGGTCACCGAGCTGGATGGAAAGGTGGCGGGATGGGCTTCCCTTACGGCCTGGAGCGAGCGATGTGCTTATGACACCACGGCGGAGGTCAGCCTGTACGTCGACAGCCGGTACCGGAACAGGGGGCTGGGAAAGGCATTGCTGGCGAGGCTGGTGGAGGAGGCCGACCGCAACGCCATGCACAGCCTGCTGGCGCGCATCGTGGAGGGCAACAGGCAAAGCATCGCCCTGCATGAGCGGTTTGGATTCCGGACCGTGGGTGTCATGCACGAGGTTGGATTCAAGTTCGGCCGCTTTCTGGACGTAACGCTGATGGAGCGGGTGCGCACGGAACAAGGTGGCTAGCCCCTGATGTTTTTACGTTTAATGCCCAGGCCCGGCTCGCCGCTGGTACACAACAGACCGTTACGGTATTCGATCCCTTCGAAGGGATCATTGGCAATCAGCAACGGGCCGTCGAGGTCGGCCCAGTCCGCCATCGGCGCAAGCACGGCCGCGGCGGCCACCCCGCAGCTGCTCTCGCTCATACATCCCACCAGGACCTTCATCCCCGCCACACGGGCTTCGCGGATGATGCGTGCCGCCGGCCGCATGCCGCCGCATTTCATCAGCTTGACATTGATCCCGTGAAAGCAATCCTGCACGCGGTCCAGATCCCCTTCATCCTGGAGCGACTCATCCGCTATCAGCGGCAAGGGGCTGCGTGCCTTCAGCCAGCGCATGTCCTCATCCTGCCGGGCTGGCATGGGCTGCTCCACAAATACAGCACCCGTTTCGCTGAGGTGATGCAGCAGGTCCAGCACCTGCTCACGGTCGGTCCAGCCCTGGTTGGCATCCACGCAAAATGGCTTACCGGACCGGGTTGCCACCGCGTCGAGCCATGCCCGGTCCCCTGGCCCGCCGGCCTTGACCTTCAGCATACCGAAGTCGGCCGCACTGCCGAGCGCCGATTCCAGGTCGCTGGCATCGGCCATGCTGAGGGTATAGCATGTGGGAACGCTGACGCGCTCCCCGGTACCGAATGCAAGGGGGCACGCCTCGCCCGCATGCAGGCCCGCAAGGTCATGGACAGCCATGTCGAGCGCTGCCAGGGCCGGCATGTTCCGGGGCCCGAGTGAAGCGGCATTTTCGAGAAATGTGCCCGTATCATCAAGGGTAAAGCGGTGCAAATCAACGGATGATAGAAATTTCTTCACCATGGCATCGTCCGTCCCGAGGTATGGCGGCAAAGAGGCTTCCCCGTAGCCGGTAAGTGAACCGTGGCGCAGCGTCACGATGACCGTATCCGTGCCGTCACGCGTTCCGCGGGCAATGGTGAACGGCCTGCGGAACCGCAGGCGGTAGGATTCCAGGTTGAGAGATGTCATGTCATTCTTTCGGGATAAAAATATTTCTATTTTTGACACCCTTTTGCAACACCCGTTTTTATGACCGCTGTCATCCACGGAATGCGCGTACCGCCTGCCAACCGAATAACGGGCGGCACGGGACCGCAAACCTGAGCCGGGCACTTCCCCACACAACAACCAACCCCTCCATATGGCATCCAAGAATCCGTTTGAAAAAACCGTAAAGGATTTCATGCGTCGCGTCCGCCGGCGCAACCCCGGTGAGAAGGAATTCCACCAGGCAGTCCAGGAAGTGGCGGAAACCGTCATCCCTTTCGAAGCGGAACACGGCAAGTACGTCAACCAACACCTGCTGGAACGAATCGCCGAACCGGAAAGAGTGATCATGTTCCGTGTCCCGTGGTTCGATGACCGGGGGGAATACAGGATCAACCGGGGTTTTCGCATCCAGATGAACAGCGCCCTGGGACCATACAAGGGTGGCCTGCGTTTTCATCCCTCCGTATACCTGGGGGTGTTGAAGTTCCTGGCCTTTGAACAGGTATTTAAGAACAGCCTCACGACGCTGCCGCTTGGTGGCGGCAAGGGCGGCAGCGACTTCGATCCCAAGGGCAAATCGGAAAGCGAGATCATGCGGTTCTGCCAGAGCTTCATGACCGAGCTGTTCCGGCATATCAATGCGTATGGCGACGTGCCTGCAGGCGACATCGGCGTGGGCGGACGGGAGATCGGGTACCTGTTCGGACAGTACAAGCGAATTGCAAACAGGTTTACCGGCGTGCTGACAGGGAAGGGCATGATGTACGGTGGAAGCCTGATCAGGCCCGAGGCGACAGGGTACGGCTGCGTTTACTTTACAGAGGAGATGCTGGCCACACGCGGCTCAGGCATCAAGGGAAAGACGGTGGTCATCTCCGGATCAGGCAACGTGGCGCAGTACGCGGCTGAAAAGGTCAACCATCTTGGCGGCAAGGTCGTGGCGCTGTCGGACAGCGAGGGATTCATTTACGACAAGCAGGGAATTGACGATGAGAAGCTGAACTACATCATGTTCCTGAAGAATGAAAAACGCGGCAGGATCCGTGAATACGCCGAAAAATATAAGGCTGAGTTCCATGCAGGCAAGAATCCCTGGGGGGTGAAATGCCACGTAGCCTTACCCTGCGCCACCGAGAACGAGCTTGACGGCAAAGACGCGTTAATCCTTAAGAAGAACGGATGCAAGGCCGTCGCCGAAGGGGCCAACATGCCCTGCACACCGGAAGCGCATGCCGCATTCCACAAGGCCAAGATCCTTTTTGCGCCGGGCAAAGCGAGCAATGCCGGCGGCGTGGCCGTCAGCGGCCTGGAGATGGCACAGAACTCCCAGCGGCTGTCATGGTCACGGGACGAGGTGGACCAGCGCCTGCACGAGATCATGAAGCGGATCCACCGGGTATGCAAGCAGTACGGTTACGAAAACGGCCAGATCAACTACGTCAAGGGCTCGAATATCGGCGGCTTTGTGAAGGTGGCCGATGCCATGCTCGCACAAGGGCTTGTGTAAGCTCGAGGTTCGCAGTTAGCGGGTTTCTTCATTGCTAAAAGTCCCGCGCCCGACACATGCCGGGCGGGGAACAACGCAACCTCCCAGTTATTGGAAATGTATTTTCGTACGGACAAATGTTTGCAAGAGGAGATTGCCGCGCTCACTCCGGTCTCAACTGCACACGGTTGCAGGGACGACATTGAACACGGATCACTTTACAGCAACGTTCCGCTGAGCAGCATGGCAGCTACGCTGAGGTAAATGAGCAGGCCGGTGACATCCACCAGCGTGGCGATAAATGGTGCTGATGAAGTGGCGGGGTCGGCACCGAACTTTTTCAATAACAATGGCAGCATGGAGCCCATCAGCGTACCCCACAGCACGACACCCAGCAACGAAAACGAAATGGTAAATCCAATCAAAAGCCAGTATGGGCCGTAGGTGTCACCCACTATCTCCCAGATCGCCACGCGCAGGAAACCCAGTACACCCAGGATCAGTCCGAGAAAAAGGCCCATCACGATCTCCCGGCGCATGATGCGCCACCAGTCACGGAGCGTCACCTCACCCAGGGCCATGGCCCTGATGATGAGTGTGGCCGCCTGTGAACCCGTATTGCCGCCACTGGAGACGATCAGCGGAATGAAGAGGGCCAGCACCACGGCCTTGGCGATCTCGTTTTCGAAAAAGCTCATGGCCGATGCAGTGAACATCTCGCCCACGAACAATACCAGCAGCCAGGGGGCCCGCTTGCGGATCATCTTGCTCACGGAAACTTCCATGTAGGGTTCTTCCAGCGCTTCCACGGCACCCAGCTTTTGCATGTCCTCGGTGTCCTCCTCCTCGGCCACGTCCATGACATCGTCAAAAGTTACAATCCCGAGCAGTGTGCCGGCTTGATCGATAACGGGCAGGGCCACCCGGTCATGCTTTTTAAATTCTTCAATGGCTACTTCCTGGTCGTCGGATACGTTTAGAAAAGCAAACTTGCTGTCACATATTTCAGGAACCATGCTGCCGGGATCGGCGAGGAGCAATTCACGGATCTTGATATCGTCTATCAGCTTGCCCTGTTCGTCCACCACGAAAAAGGTGCTCAGCGTTTCGCTTTCGGCGCCCTGCGCCCTGATCTCCTCGAAAACGCGTGCCACGGACCAGTCGGACCGGATGGTGATATAATCCGGCGTCATGAGTCGGCCGATACTGTTCTCCGGGTATCCAAGCAGCTTGAGCGCAACCGCCCGTTCATTGTGGGTCAGCAGCCGCAGGTGCTTGTTGATCATGTCCGGCGGCAGGACTTCCAGCAACGCGGTACGCGAATCAGGGGCGATATCGTTGAGGATGAGCGCTACCTGCCGGTAGGGCAGGAGATCGAGCAGGCTTTTCTGAAGGCCTGGATCCAGCAGCTCGAAAGTTTCAGCCGCCTGGTCCCTGTTCATGTACCGGAAAGCAAGCACACGCGCCTCATCATCCGCTTCCGCGATGAAGTCGGCGGCACCGGCAGGCAGCAGCTCACCGATGCGCGCGGCTGCCGATTCGGCATCCCCGGCACGGAGCAACTCCAGCAGCTGGTCTCTTATATCTACGGCTTCCATGCGAACCTATCCGTTGCGTGATTGCGGCGAGTACGAAAAACGGGAACACGGCATACCCGCAAGCCGTGAAAAAGGGCCTGCCGGCAAAGATGTTCGCGCTCCTCGTTTAGTTTTAGTTCCGGGTAACTTATCCCGCGCCGCTGAAGGGCCGGGAAGCTGCATTATGCCAAGCCTTATTCCGGCAAAGCCTGCTCTACCCATTGGCGTCTCTCGACATTTCCGGGCAGCAGCCTTTGTTTACCTGGTAACCTCACCTAACAAGCACAGAACAAAAGCGGGGCAAAGATAGCTAATGAGCAGCAGTCCGGCCACGGGTAATTACGGGATGCGCCGCAATTCGACCACAAATACCTTAAAAACGGAACTAAACGGCAACTGCAGCCCTGATGGCCGGGTGGGGGTCATACCCTTCCAGGTTGAAGTCCCCGTAACCGTAATCGAAAATCGAGTCCCTGTGCCGGATGTGCATCACGGGCAGGCTGCGGGGTTCACGGGAAAGCTGAAGCGCGGCCTGTTCGAGGTGGTTGGCGTACAGGTGGACATCACCGAACGTATGCACAAAGTCACCCGGCTCCAGGCCGGTCACGCCGGCAACCATCATGGTCAGCAGGCTGTACGATGCTATATTGAACGGGACGCCCAGGAAAAGATCGGCGCTGCGCTGGTATAACTGGCAGGACAGCCGTCCGTCCGCCACGTAGAACTGGAACATGACATGGCAGGGCGGCAGTTTCATTTTCTCTATCTCCGCCACATTCCAGGCGCTGACAAGCAGCCGGCGCGAGTCAGGGTTCGTGCGGATTTGCTCCACCACCTGGGATACCTGGTCGATCGTGCCGCCGCCCGGCGCTGGCCAGCTTCTCCACTGGTGCCCGTACACCGGGCCGAGGTCTCCCTTTTCATCGGCCCACTCGTCCCAGATGCTGACCCCGTGCGCATTCAGGTACCCGATATTGGTGTCGCCCTTCAGGAACCACAGCAGCTCGTATACGATGGACTTCAGGTGCAGCTTCTTCGTGGTCAGCAGGGGAAAGCCGGAGGCCAGGTCATGGCGCAGCTGGTATCCAAACACGCTGCGTGTACCGGTTCCGGTACGGTCTCCCTTGTCGGCGCCATGCTCCATCACGTGCCGCAACAGGTCGAGGTAGGACTGCATGCGACAAAGCTAGCCAAAAACGTCATTCGGCCCCGCGGCCCCGCCGGCCCATGCATAAAAATCCGGTCCGGCGGCGCACGGGTGGGAGCGGGTTTGTATTTTCGTAGGTCCCGTACATGCAGCACAAAGGATGGAGAAGCACTACCTCGAAAACCTGAACGACCCCCAGCGACATGCCGTGGAATGCACTGACGGTCCGGTCATGATCATTGCCGGTGCCGGCTCGGGAAAGACACGTGTACTGACCTACCGGGTGGCCCACCTGATAAAAAAAGGCGTGGACCCGTTCAGCATCCTGGCGCTGACCTTTACCAACAAGGCGGCACGGGAAATGAAAGGGCGGATCACCGGCATGTCGGGCGACGAGGCGCGCAACCTGTGGATGGGCACCTTTCACTCCGTGTTCGCCCGTATCCTCAGGTTCGAGGCGCACCGGATCGGCTACCCTTCCAATTTTACGATCTACGATACGGACGACAGCAGGAGCCTCATGAGAGCGATCCTCAAGGAGCACGGCCTGGACGACAAAACCTACAAGCCGGCGTCCGTACTGGGCCGCATCTCATCCGCCAAGAACAACCTGCTGTCATGGAAGTCCTACCAGGCAAACGACGAACTGGTCAATGACGACCGGCTCACGGGCAGACCGATGATCGGCACCCTGTTCGAAAAGTATGTCAGCAGGTGCTTCAGGTCTGGCGCCATGGATTTCGATGACCTGCTGTACAATATGTACATGCTGCTGAAAAACCATCCCGACGTTCTGAACAAGTACCAGGACAAGTTCCGGTACGTCATGGTGGACGAATTCCAGGACACCAACCACGCACAGTATCTCATCGTCCGTAAGATAGGCGCACGATTCGAAAATGTATGTGTCGTGGGCGATGACGCGCAAAGCATCTATTCCTTCCGCGGCGCCAACATCCGGAACATCCTGAGCTTTGAAAAAGATTACCCGGACCTGAAGACTTTCAAGCTGGAGCAGAACTACCGTTCAACCAAGAACATCGTGGGCGCTGCCAACAGCGTGATTGCCAATAACCGCAACCAGCTGCGCAAGGAAGTATGGACCAGTAATGGTGAGGGTGAAAAAATACGGGTGATAAAATCGGTGAGCGACAACGAGGAAGGCAGCATTGTCGCCAACAGCATCTTTTCGGAAAAGATGAACGGTGACCTTGACTACCGTGATTTTGCGGTGTTGTACCGTACCAATGCCCAGTCCCGCTCATTGGAGGAAGCCCTGCGCCGGCTGAATGTACCCTACCGGATCTTCGGCGGGTTGTCCTTTTATGCCAGGAAAGAGATCAAGGACCTGCTGGCCTATTTCCGCCTGGCCGTCAACCCCAGTGACGAGGAAGCGCTTCGCCGTGTGATCAATTACCCGGCACGCGGTATCGGGAAGGTCTCGCTTGACAAGTTGATCGTGGCTTCGGATCAAACGGGCAAATCCCTCTGGGAAGTCATCGCCGGCCTGGCGCAGGAAACGGCAGGCATTGCAACGGGGACACGGGAGAAGATCCGCGACTTCGCGGCCATGATCGAAAGTTTTCATGTGGAGCTCAAAAAGAAGGACGCCTATGAGCTGGCCAGCCACATTGCCAGCCGCACAGGCATCATTCGTGAGATATACAACGACAAGACCCCAGAAGGGGTAAGCCAGTATGAGAACCTGCAGGAATTGCTGAACGGGATCAAGGAGTTTTCGGAAAACGGGCTCACGGACCTTCCGGCACCCAGCGGCGAGCTGGAGGAAGAGGGCCTCCATACCCTGGATGCATTCATGCAGGACATCGCCCTGCTCACGGATGCGGAGAGCAAGGACGATGGCGACACGGATAAGGTATCACTCATGACCGTGCATATGGCAAAGGGCCTCGAGTTTAAACAGGTGTTCGTCACCGGCCTGGAGGAAAACCTGTTCCCGTCACAGCTCAGCCTCCATTCGCGCGAGGAGCTGGAAGAGGAGCGTCGGCTTTTCTATGTGGCCATGACCCGTGCTGAAAGGCGCCTGACCATCACATGGACCTCCAGCCGCTACCGTTGGGGGAAGCTGATCGGATGTGAACCCAGCCGCTTTCTCGATGAGATAGCGCCCGGGTTCCTGGAGGCCGCGACCCCGTCAGGTACCGTTTCCCCAGAGGAGACAGTCTGGGCGCAATACCCTGCCCGGCCGAAGGGAAATGGCATCGCGGGCCAGCGAAGGCAAAAGTTTACCGCACGCAAGCTGACGCCTGTCAGCAAGCTACAGGCTTCCGGCGGCAATGTGTCAGCGGGGGATTTCCGGGCCGACGACCCGAAAGAGATCGTAGCAGGCATGGACGTGGAACACCAGAAGTTCGGACAGGGAAAAGTGGTTAATATAGAGGGGGAATTCCCGGACCATAAAGCCACTGTTTTTTTCCAGGGACTGGGGAACAAGCAGCTGCTGCTGAAATACGCAAAGCTGAAAATCGTGAACCGTGATCGGTAATGGGTAGAAGCAGGGGTTTAAAACTCCTGCCGGGAGTCCTGCTGGATTATGGCTTTAATAAGGAGCGTGCTGGGCTCATCCCGGATGGCGTTCCTTCGCCGGCCAAGTTGAACGGCTGAACTACTTCCCAGCTATTCGCATCTTGTCGAACGTATTGTCACGGAAACACTCCAGCGCCTGGTTGAACGTGTTGTTGATGCCGTTGATGATGACAAAATAGGCATTGGAGTCCCATAGATCACGTGCCACCAATGCTTTCAGCTGTGTCGTTAGCAACTTTTCACTGCGGGCCAGCCCTTCCTCATCCACGGGCACTTCCTTGGACCCGGCAAACGCGAAGAACTCGTCCATGAAAGCCTCATCCGTATGGAACCCATCTTTAAATGGCGTGACCGTGGGATACCTTGCCATGAGCCTTTTACGGTTTTTGTCCACGTAGGTAAGCGCGAATTCATTGAGAATGCCCTTGCGCAGCAGGTCCCGGTAGTATTCACTGAAAATGGTCGTATCAACGGGGATGAAGACATCCGGCATGATGCCGCCGCCACCGTAAACGGTCCGCTTTGCATTTGTTAAATACTTGAGTGATTCGTCCACCTGGACGCTGTCGCGGTTCATCAGCTCACCGCTGAGCTGCCGGTTGTAAATATCAAGGTCATATACTTCGTCGCCCGCTTCATAAGGCTTCTGTATGCTGCGCCCCGATGGAGTGTAGTAGCGTGCAACGGTAAGCCGCACCGCCGAACCATCTGGCAGCGGAAACGGTTTTTGCACCAGCCCCTTGGCGAAGGACCGGCGCCCGATAATCAGTCCGCGGTCCCAGTCCTGTACGGCGCCGGAGACAATTTCACTCGCCGAGGCGGAATACTGATCAATGAGAATGGCCAGCCTGCCGGACTCCCATCCCCCGCGCGAAGTGGCGAAAGACTCCTGCCGGGGGCTGTGCTCCCCTTCCGTGTAGACAATGCGTTTGCCATCCCCGAGGAATTCATCCGCCAGTTCGATGGCGCGGTTCAGGTATCCGCCGCCGTTGCCCTGCAGGTCAAGGATCAACCCGGTCATGCCTTGCGCCTGCAGTTTCTCCAGTGCCTCGCGAAACTCATTCACGGTGGCGTCCGCAAACCGGTTCACCTTTATATAGCCTATCCCGGGCTCTGCCATATAGGATGCATCCACGCTGAATAGCGGGATCTTGTCCCGGGTGATGGTAAAGTCCAGCAGCTCGCGTACACCCCGTCGCAGGATGGAAACCGTCACCTTCGTTCCCTTTTCACCGCGCAACTGGCTGATGACATCGTCGTTGGTGATGCCAATACCTGCGGCATTCTCCCCATCGATATGCACGATGCGGTCCCCGGCAAGCAGCCCCACCTTCTCGCTGGGCCCGCCTGAAATGGTATTGGTCACGAAAATCGTGTCAAGCAGAATGTTGAACTGGATGCCGATCCCTTCGAAGTTGCCGACAAGGGACTCGTTGGCCCGCTGCAGCTCCTCGGCGGGGATGTAGGTGGAATGCGGGTCGAGCTCCTTGAGCAGGGTCACGATGGTTTCATCAGCCAGGTCCTTGGCGTTAACCGTATCCACATAGGCATATTCGATCATCTGGAGCAGCGCGGTCAGCTTCTGAGCCTGCATCGACTGCGCCACGGCGGGCCGGCCGGCAGACCCGATCAGCGCCAGCAGCATAAACCCGGATAAAATCTTCTTTAATCGCATAACAAACTGTTCATTCAAAATAACGCAATAAATGATAACGTAATTGCAAAGAAATGGTTAAGATAATCACATGTGAATGCGGTTCCCCGCCCTCGGGAAAGGGGGCTGAAAGGCCCTGATTGCTTAGATTTGCATAAAAAAACAAATGAATCTGGAACTAACTGCAAAATTGATTCAGGTGATGCCTGAAGTAACCGGCAGCGGCCGGAACGGGGAATGGAAAAAGCGGGAATTCGTCGTGGAGACGACTGATGATCAGTATCCCCGGAAGGTCTGCTTTTCGGTATGGGGCGACCGTACCCAATCCCTGGAATCCTTCCAGCCAGGTACGATGCTGAAGGTGAGTTTCAACATCGAGTCGCGTGAATACAACGACCGGTGGTATACCGATGCCAGGGCCTGGCGTGTCGAGTCCGCCGACCAGGGCGCGCAGTCCACACCGGAAGGCGGCAGTACCCCGGCGCATACGGCTGCAGACGCACCTGAGTCGAAGGATGACCTTCCGTTCTGAGGCGCGCCGCCTGGCGGCTTGCCTGTGCCTGGTATGCCTGGGGTCAAACCCCGTACATGCCGATGAAGGCCTGTGGCTGCCCTTCCTGCTGAAGCAACACGAACAGACCCTGGTGTCGCTGGGTTTGAAAATACCCGTCGGCAGCCTGTTCAGCAATGACACCACAAGCCTCAAGGATGCCGTCGTGCTTTTCGGCGGCGGTTGTACCGGTGAGCTGATCTCCGGAAGCGGGCTTGTGCTGACGAATCATCACTGCGGTTACGGGAACATCCGGCGGCTGTCCACGGTGCAGAACAATTACGTGGAAAATGGCTACTGGGCCATGGAGCCGGCGGCAGAGCTGCCCTGTCCGGGGCTAAGCGTGACGTTCGTACGCAGCGCAACCGATGTGACGGATACCGTCCTGCAGGTCATCGCCGGAATCAGCGAAGAAACATCGAGGAATGAAAAGCTGGGAACGGTCAGTGCCTTTCTAGAAGAACGTGCCGTGGCAGGCACCCACCAGGAAGCAGCTGTCGTTTCTTTTTACGAAGGAAACAGGTTTTACCTCTTCGTCACGGAGACCTTTACGGACATCAGGCTTGTGGGGGCGCCACCCGCCTCGGTGGGTAACTTCGGGGGAGACACGGACAACTGGATGTGGCCGCGCCATACAGGCGACTTTTCATTGTTTCGCATCTATGCAGGCCCGGATAACAAGCCGGCGAAACACGGGGAGGCAAATGTCCCTTACCGGCCCCGCCATCATTTTCCCGTTTCGCTGCAGGGAGTCCGGGAAGGCGACTTCACAATGGTATACGGGTTCCCGGGCCGCACCAGGCAGTTTGCCGCCTCGCGCCTGGTGGATCTGGTGGAAAAGCGGATCGACCCCGCCAGGATCGCGGTCAGGGGCCGTCGCATGCAACTGATCGCAGACGGCTACGGCCTGTCGGATACCACCCGGTTCATTTATGAACCCAAGCACAAACAACTCAGCAACTCCTGGAAAAAATGGCAGGGGGAAGCCGGCGGGCTGAGAAGACTTCAAACCGCCGCAAATAAAAGAGCGGAGGAGCGATTGTACCATGAGCGGCTCAAGGCCCTGGGGAAGCCGGAGCTGGCGGAGGCGGTGCATGAACTTGACAGCGCTTATTTACGACTGGAAGAACCTTACCTCGCCTATATATATTACGCGGAAGCGATCCGTGGCGTGGATCTGTTCGCGCTGGCACGTGGATTCCGTCAGCTGTTCGAAGCGAATCCCGGCGAAGGGGACGAGGCCGCAAAGGTGCTGGCGGCGCGGCACGATGCCGTGAACGGCTTTTTTTCATGGTACGAACCGCGGATAGACCGGCGCATGTTCGAAGTAATGCTGCGTATATACACGGACCATGTGGACAACAGGTATGTACCGGCGATGCTCCGTGCCGGCGTGGCGGACGATGGCCATGCCACCTATGCGGACCGGATTTTTAAAAACTCGGTTTTTACCAGTGCGAAATCACTGCATGCCCTGCTGGACAGGTATCCGAAAACCAAACGCAAGCTGGCTGGTGACCCGGTGTACCGGCTGGCCATGGCGCTTGACGGTGTGTTCAGGGATAGCATCCTGGGCCCCCTTCGCAGGCTGCTGGGAGAGATAGACATCATCGAAAGACGCTACCTGACAGGACGGTTGCTGCTCGACGGCGACACCTCGCTTTACCCGGATGCCAATTCCACGCTCAGGCTTTCATATGGCAGGGTACAGGGATATGCTCCCCGCAACGGTGTCCGCTATCGCTATTACACCACTCTTTCCGGCATCATGGAAAAGGAAGACGCAGATGATCCCGAGTTCATCGTGGACAGAAAACTAAAGGCCCTTTACAGGGAAAAGGATTATGGGCCTTACAGCGATGGCGATGTCATGCCCGTGGCATTTATCGCGACCAATCACACCTCGGGCGGTAATTCCGGCAGCCCTGTCATCGATGGCGAGGGACGGTTGGTGGGCATTAACTTCGACCGGGTCTGGGAAGGAACCATGAGCGATTACGACTTCGACCCCGAAAGGTGCCGTAACATAGCCGTCGATATCCGGTACGTGCTATTTGTCGTGGACAAGATGGCCGGCTGTTCCCGGCTGCTGGACGAAATGACGATTATCCGCTGATGTGACCGGTACCGGGGAAGTACAATAAGAGGAACCACAACTCATTAGAACCCTGCAAGATAATGGCGCTTCTTACAAAGGCAATACCGGGTCCCCTCATGCCCGCTAATCCGGTGCCATTGCATTACATTTGAAGTATATGAAAAGACTGATCATTACATGTTGCGTTTTCTTTTCGGGGTTTTCCGCTTTGGCCCAAAGCGGCCCGCTCGTATCCAACCCCGAGGTATTACCCCAGTACCCGAAAGGCCAATCCGGGTTGTATGCGTTTATCAACGACCGGATGACCTATACGGAACAGGACCGGGCCGCACGCATCGAAGGCGAGATGATTGTGACATTTGTCGTACACAGGGACGGCAGGGTTTCTGATGTCGAGATCAAGAAAGGGCTGAGCCCGGATATCAATTCCGGGATCATAGAGGTTATCGACAACATGCCAGAATGGCGACCCGCCCGTGCGGGCGGCCAGTGGGTCAGCGCACGCTACAGCCTGGCCATGGAGATCAATGCCGGCGCCCGTACCGCCCGTCCTCTTTTCTGAATCGCTTCCCCGGTTAGCAAAGGCACTTAATTAAACCTATTTTTGCGCGCATGCCGGCACATGCAAAAAAGGAAGACCTTTTAAGGGATATCATCGCCCACGCCAAGGAATACGGATTCGTATTCCCTTCGAGTGAGATCTATGACGGGCTGGGCGCCGTGTATGACTACGGCCAGAACGGGGCGGCGCTCAAAATGCACATAAGGGATTTCTGGTGGCGTGCCATGGTGCAGATGAACGAGAACATAGCGGGCATTGACGCCGCAATCTTTATGCACCCGGAAACGTGGAAGGCCTCCGGGCATGTAGATGCATTCAACGATCCGCTTGTCGACAATAAGGACTCCAAGAAACGATACCGTGCCGATGTGCTTGTCGAAGATTACATCCAGAAGATAGAGACGAAGATCGAAAAGGAAATATCAAAGGCGCGCAAGCGCTTCGGGGAGTCGTTCGACGAGGCCGTGTTCCGGGAAACAAACAACAGGGTGCTTGAATACGGGAAACGTATTGGTGAGATCCGGGAAAGGCTGAAAGAAGCACTGGAACGGAGTGACCTGCCGGAAATCGGCAAGCTGATCGCCGATCTTGAGATTGCCTGCCCGGTAAGCGGTTCGCGCAACTGGACCGAAGTACGGCAATTCAACCTCATGTTTGACACGAAGCTGGGATCTGTGAGTGATGATGCCGGAACCATATACCTGCGGCCGGAAACTGCACAGGGCATTTTTGTCAACTTCCTGAACGTATACAAGACCGGGAGGATGAAAGTGCCGTTTGGTATTGCGCAAACGGGCAAGGCATTCCGGAACGAGATTGTGGCCAGGCAGTTTATCTTCCGTATGCGTGAGTTTGAGCAGATGGAAATGCAGTATTTCGTCAAGCCGGGTACCGAAATGGAGTGGTACGGCTACTGGAAGGCGCAACGCCTGAAATGGCACCATGCCATCGGCATCCCGGAATCAAGCTACCGTGTACACGATCACATCA
The DNA here is from genome assembly GCA_024638565.1 of Bacteroidota bacterium. Lineage (GTDB taxonomy): Bacteria > Bacteroidota > Bacteroidia > AKYH767-A > OLB10 > JAHEKC01. Next base: position 8,217 of record JAHEKC010000041.1, on the reverse strand, counting down.
AACTGGCGCACTACGCCAACGCGGCGTGCGATATCGAATTCGATTTCCCCATGGGCTTCAAGGAGCTCGAAGGCATTCATTCTCGTACCGACTTCGACCTGAAGCAGCACGAGAAACATACCGGCAAGAAACTGCAGTATTTCGACTCAGACACAAACGAAAGCTATGTGCCCTACGTGGTGGAAACTTCCATCGGGCTTGACCGCATGGTGCTTGCCGTCCTGACGCATGCATTGACGCGTGAAAAGCTCGAGGACGGATCAGAAAGGCTGGTGCTGCGCATAGCACCACCGCTGGCGCCGGTCAAGTGCGCGGTGCTGCCGCTCGTCAACAAGGACGGGCTGCCGGAGAAGGGGCGTGAGATGATGGACCGGCTGAAGGTCGACACGGAATGCCAGTTCGACGCCAAGGACTCCATCGGCAAGCGATACCGGAGGCATGATGCCATCGGCACGCCCTATGCGCTCACCGTCGACCACCAGTCGCTCGAAGATGATACGGTTACCATCAGGGAGAGGGACAGCATGCAACAGGAACGCATCGCCATAGGCGAGGCGGGAAAGGTGATCACGGACAAGACGTCCATGAGAAACCTGCTGGAGAGACTCTGATTACCTGTTTACCACGAACCGGCGGACCGACTCCCCATTTTCGCTTTTCAGCCTGAGCAGGTACATGCCGCCTGCCAGCGCGGAGACATCGACAGGGTAGCGCGCGCGCATGTCGGGCACAATCTCATTCCGCACTTCCATACCCAGCAGGTCGAACACCCGCAGCTGCAGCACACCTAAACGCCTGCCGCCGGGATCGAGGTACAGGGTATTCGTTGCCGGAGACGGGAAAACAGAAACCCCATCGAGCGGATCGGTATGCGGCACGGAGGTGGGGCCGTAGATCACCAAATCGTCGAAACCGGCATTGTATCCGAGGGTCGGCTTTTCGAAGAAAAATCGCAACTGGATGGTGTTGCCGCTCAGCGGCAGGTTGACCGTCTGTGCGGACGGGTCGATGGAATCGATCTGCGCAATCAGGTTCCAGGTGCTGCCGTCCGATGTCTCGAACACATTGAATGTATTCGCCTTGAAGGAGCCGTTGCCTTTCAGGTAAAACGATACCGAACCCGGACCGCTGAACACCGGGGTGATCATGGAGGCGGAGTCCACGCCGAACTTGTAGGCGTTGCATGCCTGTCCGCAAAAAGCGGAAGTGAAATAGAACGACTTGGAATTGCTGGCGGTGTCATTCCAGGAAATCGAAAAACCGGGCGGAATGCCGGATACCGTCCCGTCGTAATTGTCAAAGTTCTCGGAAAGGATGACGGACTGCCCAAGGGCAGGAACCGACAATCCCAATGCGCATATGAAGAGTAAAGTCTTATTTGCCATAGGGAGCAGGGTTGTCAAACAAATCTATGGAATTGAACCGAACTGCAGTTACCTGTTGTTATACCGGTTCATGGCTTCGGGAAGCCCCGCATGCATAAAGGCCTGGACCGCCTGGACACAAACCCGGATGCGGGCCGGCAATTCTTCCTGCTCTTTGTCCGTCCATTCGCTCAACACATAATCGGCCTGCCTTCCCCGGAAGTATTCGTTGCCCACGCCGAAACGCAGCCTGGGGAATGACGCGGTACCCAGTGTTCCAATAATGTCCGTCAGCCCGTTATGGCCGCCGTCACTGCCCCTGGCGCGCAGCCGTAGCGTGCCGAAAGGCAGGGCGATGTCGTCCGTGAGTACCAGCATGCGGTTCACCGGGATCTTCCCGGCTTCCAGCCAGTACCTGACGGCCTTACCGCTCAGGTTCATGAAGGTGGTGGGTTTGATGATGACGGCTTTCCTGCCGCGATAGGAGGCTTCCGCCATCCAGGCATGCCTGGCATCGGAAAAGGAGGCCTTGCATGCTTCGGCCAGCGCATCGGCAATCAGGAAGCCGGCATTATGCCGCGTATTCAGGTAATGCGTATCGGGATTGCCCAGACCGGCAATAAGATACTTCATGGCCCGCGGCCTTAGGACTTCTCGGCTTCGCCTTCTTTAGCGCCTTCCTTGGCACCCTCTTTGGCTTCACCTTCGGCACCCTCCTTGGCTTCACCTTCGGCACCTTCTGCACCCTCCGCACCTTCAGCTTCAGCTTCCGGCGTTTCTTCAACCACCACACGTGCAGTCCGTACGCCAACCACCACGTTATTGGGAGCCTCCAAAAATTCCACGCCATCGGAGCTGAGGTCGCTCACCCGGATGGAATCGCCGATGTTCAGGGGTTCGATGTCAAGGGTGATGTCATCAGGCAGCTTATCAGGCAACGCCTGGGCCAGCACCTTTTTCATCTTGTGAACCAGCCGGCCGCCTTCCCTTACGCCGGCCGAGGAGCCGGTGAGGCGTACGGGAACCATGATCTGTACTTCCTTGTCGGGGAAAACCTCGAGGAAGTCGGCATGCAGAATATCGTCCGTCACCGGGTGAAACTGCACATCCTTCATCATGGCCTTGAAAGTGCTGCCATCAATGTCCAGGTCGACCAGGCATACGTCAGGTGTGTAGACGAGCTTTTTGAATGCGAGGGCCGGCAATTCGAAATGCACATTTTCCTTGCCGCCGTACAGCACGCACGGCACATTGCCATTAGAACGTGTTTTCTTGATTGCGGCCTTGTTCAGCTCCGTCCGTTTGACGCCGCTTATATCGATGGATTTCATGGGTGTTTACGCTTTAATGAATAATTGGCTGATGGATTCGTAAGTATAAACGTTCCGGATGGCCTTGGCGAACAACTCGCCGGAAGGGATCACGGTAATCTTATCTGATTCTTTGCGCAGCGGGATGGTATCACAAACGACCAGCTCCTCGAGCGGGGAATTCTCGATACGCTCATACGCTTTTCCAGAGAGCACAGGGTGTGTACAGTACGCGCGTACGCTGGCGGCTCCCTTTTCCTTGAGCAGCTGCGCCGCCTTGGTCATGGTTCCCGCCGTATCGATGATGTCATCGACCAGCACCACGTCCTTGCCCTCCACGTCACCGATGACCTGCATGCTCTCAATCTCGTTGGCACGCTTTCGGTGCTTATCGCAGATGGCCATTTCCGCGTTAAAGTACTTTGCATACTCACGCGCCCGGTGTACGCCACCCATGTCGGGAGCGGCGATGATCAGGTTTTCCGAATTCAGCTTCTTCATGTGCGGCACGAACAGGGTGGAAGCGTCGAGGTGGTCCACCGGCACATCGAAGAAACCCTGGATTTGCGGGGCATGCAGGTCCATGGTCATGACGCGGGTGGCACCGGCAGCAGACAGCAGGTTTGCTACCATCTTGGAGGCGATGGCCACACGCGGCTTGTCCTTCCGGTCAGAACGGGCGAACCCGAAATACGGGATCACGGCCGTGATATAGTGGGCCGACGCCCTTTTGGCAGCGTCGATGAGCATAAGCAGCTCGAAAAGGTTGTACGTGGGGGCGAAGGTGGACTGGATGATAAATACGTCACATCCGCGGACCGTCTCATCCAGGGAAGGCGAGAATTCGCCGTCACTGAACTGGGAAACAGTCACTTCGCCCAGCGGGGTGCCGTAATGGCGACTGATATCCTCGGCCAGGTAGCGTGACGCGGTGCCGGAGAACAGTTTTACATGCCTGGGGTTATCGGTTTTCATAGGGAATCAGGACTTTTCAGGGGGGTGCAAAGTAAAGAAAATTAAGTGTCTCGGCAAAGGGGAAGCCAGTGGCTTACAGGGGGTGGCAACCTCCGGTTGAAGGCCGGCTTCGAGGCCGGCAACAACACGGAAATGCCGGGATACCTGACCCGTTTATGGAGGGCTGTTGCGATAAGCCAATCAATATCATAGTGATTTGGCGCACAGCAGCCCCCCGGTATCAGCCATTTGCATGACAATACCGGCGAATGGCGACAGGCACCGTGGCACGTAATTATTGCTAATGACAACCCGGCGCCGTTCCGCGGATGGAAGGTATTTCCTCAATCCAATATCAAAATCTTTTGCGCATGCAGCCTGGCACCGCTCCGGACTTGTACCATATATATTCCACCAGACATGCCGGGCAATGGCAGCACGGTATGCTCCGGACGAAGTGGTCCCCGGGCCACGCGTTTGCCCGTAAGGTCATAAACATCCACGGTCCCATCAGAGAGGCCCGGGTGGTCAATGACCAGGTGACCGGTTTCTGTCCCTATGGCGATTGAACGTCCCGGCATGGTCTCCGCAATGGCCAGCGGCGCGCAGTTGCAGGGCGGGTAGCAAAGACAAAAGTCGTCCAGGAAGTAAGCGTCCCAGTTGACCGTGGATACCGGGCTGTAGTAGATAAAGCGGAACTGCACCGTACTGTTGATGCCCAGCGGGCTGAGCGGGATGATATGTACAATGCAGCTGTCGGATGACCCCGACCAGGCAGGGTGCGCCAGTGTGTTGAGCGACGACACGTTATACCATGTGGTAGAAGGATTGTAGGCACCCAGCGGCGCCCAGGGCAGGAAGTCGCGCCTGTATTCCATCCAGACCCCCGCCTGGCCGGGCACAGAGCTGTATTTATGGTGGAGGAACAGGGTGGCATTGGGACCCATGGTCAGCGTGAACACAGGCGAGCAGACGGCATGGTGTGTGTTGAAAAGCGGGAACGATGTAGAAGTAAGCCCCACGCCAAGTCCCTTGCTTCCGGGGCACAGCGTATCATTTTTCACATTCCATTCCCATGCCCCCGCGTAAACCGAATCCACGTACCACCCCGCGGTGTCACTTTCAAAATTATTGTGGTATGGCAGGGGCACCTGTGCGGTTGCCGCGAAGGGCAGCAGGAGGCAAACGGACAGCAAGGCCTTTTTCATGCGACGGGTAGATAAAGGTACTGCTTAATAGGCATTGGCGACATAGGAGGAATTTTCAATATTTAACACTCAATGTTCAATTCTCAAAGATTTAGCGGGCGGGTAATTGGCAAATCAAAGCAGCAATGCCACGCTTTTACAATACGCAATAAGCGTTCCCGCCCGACTGGCAGAATCAGTCGTTCAGACGGGAAGCATTAAGTACTACCCCTGTCAATTAGAAATGAAGCCGAACTCAGTCCGTCCTTGCGTATTGAGCGTTCGCCTCATTAACAGTTTATAATTTCTATAGGTCAGGATTTTACCGCCGATCCCGACGTTCGTCGGGACGCTTTGCCATGAAGGCCCTGTCCGAACCAATTTCGAATCGGCCCCTATTGGTCTTCCGGCACCTTTCCTTTCTGTGAAGACAGCGACCCGTCCATGTTGTAAAGCAGCTCGTATATTAACTTTCCATTGTCAAACAGCGCCTTCCGGGCTACGGCACCGTTTTTAAACCATCTCCACTGCAACCCGTCCGGGTCATGGTTTTTGTTGTGATAGGTATTAATATACGGGGTTCCGTCCCTGTGCCACATCCTTGCACTTCCGGGTTCTCCATATTCCTGATGGAAATCGGATGCCAGCAGGCCGCTAGCGAAATAGGTAATCTGTCGGACCCGCTGCCCGGATTCATACCTGGAGTAGCGATACCGGTGATGATTGTCCGGGAACACTTCGTAAGCCCAGCCTTCAAATAATTTTTGATCCAGGTAATACAGGTCATAGGGAGTGGTATCATTTTTTCGCTCCTTTACCAGTGGCAGAGGATTATCGCCACATAATAACCTGAGAGAGTCCTGTGCCGGGGTAAAGGGGTTTCTGATATCAGCAGCAATAGCATGGCTGACCGTGCCGGGCTGACCGCAGGAAGCCAGGCTAGTGATAAAAAGAAGAAGGAAAAGAAGTGGTTTCATGGTATGTATTACCCTTTGCACGTGTGTTTGAAGCTTGGTATTATTTATAATTCGAAATGTGTTTGGATTACACCGACGCCCGGGATTATTTTTTATTCAGCCCGACCTCCATGTAATACTGATCCAGCCTTTCCTGTTCATCCTGGTTATGGATGTGTTTGATCGTGGTGATCTTTCTATGGTCATCGATCATGAGCAGCTGCCGGCATTTATGGGTATGTCGTTTTCCTCGATGGGTAAGGTAGTCGGTGAAATGAACGCAGAATTCTGACCCGCTGATGGCCTCGACCCTGCTTTTCCCCCATTCAAGCTTGTCCAGTTTTTTGCGCCCTTCGATCATATTCTGCTCATACGATTGGCAAATATCATCTGGTCCGGATAGCACATCGTCGCCGACAAAGTACCTGCACCCCGGATCCAGCAGGCTTTTTGTGATGTTAAATTCGTCATTGTCCAGCGAAAGCCCAAATTTAACCGCAATCTCTTTTTTGCCTTTCATAAAGGGTGCTGTCTAAGAATTATCCGGGATCCGTTAGTAGGTGGTTGAAAAGAAAATCAAACTATAAGGCGTAAAATAGAATTGTGATGTAAAGGGATTCAAGCTTTGCACAGGTTCAATCCGTCATAAGCTGCCAAATCCGGGATTAAATTCAAGCAGGCCATTGGACCAATTCCTGCTTGATGTGCCAGCCCGCTTACATTTTACTCTCCTACAATTTAAACAATTTTTAACCCCTCACTCCCGCACTCATTCCCACCCTGACCCTGTTGTACGCTCCCTCAAGCGCAGGTGTTTGAGACCTGCGCGTTTCCTTGCAATCCCGACGAATGAGTGACGGCGGGCCTTCCCGAACGACTAAAATGCACCGCTTGTACCGCGAGTGGAAATCCCCGCCTGCCTTTGTTCCATTTGGTTCATGGAAAGAACACAATAAGGGCATTCGAAAAGCCCAGGACACAGGGCTGTCACTCAGGGAACCCGCAATTTTATATGCCGAACAGCATGTACTGTTGTACCCGGGATCGGGGTCGAACCGATACTCTCTTGCGAGAACTGGTGTTTGAGACCAGCGCGTCTACCAATTCCGCCACCCGGGCAATGGACTTAACAGGAAGGGATGCGAAATTAACGGTTTTCAGGCAGGTAGCACGGGAAAGGACCTGCAGCGGCTAACCGGCCCCAACTGGGAATTCGTCAGAATAGATGATGCCTTTTAAACGGATAAGCCATCCGCGGTTTTTATTATTGTCCCATAAACCGATCCGATCATGAAACACCTTTTCCCCGCATGCCTGCTGATCCTGACCTCTCAGGTTTCCGCCCAATCCTGGATACCCGATTCCCTGTTCGCTGACCAGGCACGCCTGGTGGTGAGTCCCGGCGCCACCGACGACCTGAATACGTTGCTGGTGCAGCCCAACGGGATGATCATCGCCGCAGGATACGACTTAAACACTAGCGCCAACGATTACCATAATAATATGGTCCGGTTCGACATCTGTGGCGCGCCGGACACTGCTTTCGGAAGTGGCGGCATCGTGCATCATAAATTCAGCCAGCGCAACCAGGGCTTTTCCTATGCGCTGCAGGCTGACGGTAAAATACTCGCCTGCGGTATTCAGGCATCCTCCAACGCAGGGTCCGGGCAGATCCCCTTCGTGGCCCGCTACCACAGCAACGGCAGCCCGGATACCACCTTCGGCACGGGCGGGACGCATACCCTCCGCTTCGACAACATCTCCAGCGGCGGATTTTATTCCGTGGCGCAACTGCCTGACGGCCGGATCCTCTGCGGGGGCGTAAGCAACGCCAATATCAACGGCGGGACGCATGGCTTCGGACTCATGCGCTTCATGCCTGATGGCACCCTTGATCCTTCCTTCTCAGGCGACGGAAAGGCCCGCTTCGCCTTCACCACCTCCGCACGCCCGCAGCGGGCCGTGATCCTGCAAAACGGTGATATTGTAGTTGCGGGACGCCACCGGGTGGGAAACGGCGATACCTACTTCGCCGCTACACGCTTCGACTCCACGGGGATCACGGTTTCTTCCTTTGGCAATTCAGGTGTTTTTACCGACACCGTATCCCTGGTTCATTCATTCCTGGATGCCCATGTGGCCCTCCAGGCTAACGATCATGTCGTCATGGCATGTACACGAAAAACCGCCTCTTCGGGCGTGCAAGTAATACGATTCACCCCTGCAGGCGTGCTGGACCCGGCCTTCGGTACGAACGGCCATGTGCAACTTTCTGTGGCAAACATGGAATGCCAGGGTATCCGTATCACGGGTAATGGTAGCATCCAGGTGTTCGGCAAGGCGGGCAACACGGGCCGGATCATTCAGCTAGACCCGGCAGGTGCCATCGATTCGACCTTTGGCTTGAACGGCCATCTGTCCCTTGCGCTGGTTACCGGCTCACATT
>JAHEKC010000003.1 GCA_024638565.1 Bacteroidota bacterium | reverse complement strand
TACCGGCGCTGGCTGGTGCAATGGTCCAGAAGTATCCGGTCGTGTTGGCGATGGCCGCCGAGGTATACTGCTCGGAGGTATTCGCACAGGCCACGATGGCGCCCTGGATGTTCGCAGGAGCCGATACCGTACCGCGGACGCGGACATTAGCCCGGTTACTCGTACCGCAGGCATTGACCGCCCGTACACGGAATACATAGTTCTGCTGTGCACCCACGAACGTCACGTCAACAGACGGGTTCGTGGTCTGGTAAGGCGCCGGGTGGTTTAGCGCGTTACCGTCGAACAGCAGGTTACCTGCATTGGGCTGGTTGGTATTCCACTCGTAATATGCCACACCCGTCGGCGGCACGGAGGCCGTCAGCGTATGTGTCGAGTTGGGAGCCGCTACCGCAGGTGCGCCGGAGATAGTCATCTGACCGTTCGGCGGTGCAGTCGAAACAGTAACCGTGATCAGTTGGCAGGGCGTGTTGTTACAGGTACCCTCGGCGCGTACATAGTACGTCGTGGTTACACCAGGCGTGAGCGTTACGCTCGTGACACCGGAGGCAATCTGCGTTCCGCCGCCGCTTACGCCGCAGCCGCCTGAATACCATACCCACTGGGCCCCTTCACCCAGGCTGCCGCCATGCAGGGACAGCGTGATGTTCTGGCCGATACAGATGTTGTCGAACAGGCGGTTCGAAGTCAGGCTGTCTGCTTCAACCGAAGGCTCGAGGCGCGTCACGTTGAATGAGCACGTGCTCACGTTGCCCGCATCATCCGTGGCCGTATAGGTCACCGTCGTCGTGCCGGCCGGGAACGGATCCCCGGGGTTATGCGTCGCTGTGATCACCAGGCCGGAGGGACAGTTGTCCGTAATCGTCGGGACCGTCCACATGATGGGCTCGCAAGCCGAGAAGTCTGCCGGGCAGTTGGTGATGACCGGGTTCTCGTTGTCTTCAATCGTCACCAGGAACGAGCAGGTCGTCTGGTTACCCACGAAGTCCGTGGCCTGGTAGGATACAGCCGTGGTTCCGACCGGGAAGAACCCGCCGCTCGGGAAGCCGCTCAGCTGGATGGTGTTCGTGCCCGGGCAGTTGTCCGTGCCCACTGGCGTTACGTAACCTTCAGCTGCGCCTACTGCCGCGCCGCATGCACCCGGATCGTTGTTCATGGTGATGTTACCCGGACAAACGAGTGTCGGAGGTACGGTGTCGATGAAGAAGATCTGGAAGTTCAGGTCCGGATCGCTCTGGCAGTTGTTGCCGTCCGTCACGTTCACGCTGTAGAAGCCGAACGAGGGCGCGCTTGCCGTGAGGCCGTCGAACCGTACCGAGTCACCGAAGAAGTTAAACTTGATGGCTCCTGTGGGTGACAACTGGTAGAGGAACGGTGCAGGGCCTGATGATCCCAGGTCGACATAACCGTCCATGGCATTGAAACAGGACTCGTTGACAATGCTCTTAATATAAGGCATGGGCAGCTCGTTTACAAAGACGGTCTCGCTGGCAGTGGCCGTACAGCCGTTGCCATCCGTTACTGTGAGGTTATACACACCTGCATCCGAAAGCTGGATGTTGGTCAGCACGGGATCCTCGGCGTTGGACGTATACCCGCTTGGGCCGGTCCAGGCGTAGCTGAGGCTTCCGCCGCCACCCGGGCAGGAAGCTGTCCAGTTGTAAAGGGACGTACCCTGCGAGCCAGTGCCAGGAGGCTTGTTGAATATCGAAATATTAGCGTTGTCCAGGATCTCTATTCCTACTTCGGAAGCGAATGAGCCGCCGGTATTCCAGAAGAGTTCATAGGACTGGCCACCGGTCAGGTTCACTATCACATCGGTAGGTCCAGAACCGCTCGGCATGGTAATGGTCTGCACCACTGTTGCCCCCTGTCGGATATCCATGGTGTTGCCGTTCCATCCGTCACCGAACGAGTCGGTCATGCGGAAGGTATAGCCACATGGTGGTGGCGGTGCCGAGACACCGGTCCCGGTTCCGTTCAATACGAGTGATTCGTTGCGACAGACCGGGCTGGCGCTTGTCGCGGCAGCTGTCGGCTCGGGATGCACTTCCACCGCCACGGTAGCCGTGCTGGAACATGAATTATCCGCAATGGTCACCGTATAGACAGTGGGCAAATTAGGTGTCGCAGTAGCCTGGGAACAGTCACCTGTGACACAAGTAACAGGACCAGGACTCCAGGAATAGGTAACAGGCCCGTCATAGGTGAAGGTCGCACCCAGGTTGGGCGTAAACCGTACCCCGTCGTTGCTTGCCGACCAGTTGGCGTTCACCCTGCCAGCCAGGAAGAAGGCCGACGAACCGTCATCATTCTCGATACCCTGCGTATGCAGGCCACCGTCTGACGGGAGATTAAGGGAATGCATTTCGATCACATTGGTCGTCTCGTACAACAGTACCTGGCTCGTTACCTGGTTGCCGCTCGGGAAGTGGTCAATGCCATTGAATGACACCACGAATATCCGGTTGGGTGCCGTTCCAAGCGTACTGTAGGTTACAGTTCCGTTGGGTGGGCTGGCGTTACCCGGATCGAGGTCTTCCCAGTAGAAAGCCACAATATTGTCCGGGTCAACCGAGGACGGAATCGGGTCACCCGTACAGCAACCTGAGCCACCGGTGGTACCGAAATTCAGGTAGCCATTGGAGGAAACCCGAACCGTGGAATATGTGTTGCCGAAGAAGGTGAAGCTAAAGCCCATCGTCAGCGCACCGCTAAGCTGGTCATCACTTAAACTCAGGCTTGTGCCGGCTGTCGACACAGGCGCAAAGGTGATGGCTGAAACGGTGTAACCCGTTCCGGGCACACCCGGGATGAGGTCGGCTGTCAATGTCCGGGTCGTATAGGGACATTCGATGCTGTTCGGGCTGACGCTTGCCGTACCAACGGGACCGCCCGTGATGGTCACGGTTGCTGATCCGCTGCCCTGGCAGAGACCGGTTCCGGTAGTCACCATATAGGTAGTGGTTACCAGCGGTGACACCGTGATGGATTGGGTCGTTTCCGTTGTACTCCATACATATGGTCCCGTGCCGACGGCAGTGAGTGTCATGGAATTGCCACGACACATGCTCAGGCTCGGTACACTGGAGTTAATAGTAACAGGTGGCGGATTGATCACCAGCGTGTGTACGGCAGAGAATGCCGTGGTGGGCGGGCATCCGAGGCCGCTGAACTGCACCCTCAGGTAGAAGGTAGTCGGGCCGGGTGCCGTGAGTGACACGTTGGGATCGTCGGCACCGAGGATATCGGTCCACGGACCCGTGGCGCCAGTTGTGGAGAACTGCCACTGGATCTGGCCGGCATAACCCGTCCCTAGAGAGAAGGCGTATGGAACTTCACAGATTCCAGTTCCCGGACCGGAGATATTGGTAGCTACCGCCGGCACCTGTGTAATGGCCGTGATGTTGACCATATAGTCCTCTGTTTCTCCATATGTCTGGGAGTCACAGGAGGTGAATGCCGTCGAGGCAAATTCAGATCGGACCCTCAGACGATGTGTTCCGGTAATGCCGGATCCGCATGGAATCTGGATAAATCCGGTTTGCACTGCGGAAGTGGGTGCCGGTGAGGTATATAGAAGCTCACCTGCATCTTCGAAGTCACCGTCGTCGTTGAAGTCGATCCAGATCTTAACCCCTATGGTGTACTGTCCGGGTGGGTTTGTACCCGTGGTCACACTGAAGGGATGAATGCCTCCCTCATTAAGACCGATAACCGGAGTGGGTGTAAAGGAATAGGCATCATCACAGTCACACAGCGAGTTAAACGAGACGCTGTTGAGCGTGAAGTTGCTTATGCCGTCATTATCCGAGCATCCTGACGCAGTTGTACAGTTGGAACTTGGATTGACGAATGTATTTGTATAGGGCGGAATACAGTAACATGTACCTGCAACAACCTGAAGTGGTGTGGAAGTAGATGACAGACTCGATGCCGTACATGTAACCACGACCCTGAACCAGGTAGTTGCCGTAAGCGTTGTAGTATATGTGGGTGAGGTTCCCTGTGGCGGACATGCCGTCCAGGTATGCAGGGTTGAATTCTGCGATCCGCTGCCCGGGGGTTTGATGTAAATCGAATTATTGAACGGATCCAGGATCTCCACCCCTACTTCACCGGCAAATGAACCGCCGGAATTCCAGAACAGGTTGTAGGAAACACCCGGGGTGAGCACCACATTTACATCAAGAGGTCCAGAACCGGACGGCAGGGTAATGGTCTGTACCACGGTTGTACCCTGGCGGATCGACATGGTATTGCCGTTCCAGCCGTCGCCGAAGGAATCTGTCATCCGGAAAGTATAGGTACAGGATGGCGGGGCGCCCACGTTGCTCCATGGGCCGGAAGCCGAGGTCGCCTGCTGCCACTGGTACGTGAGCCCGGAGGCGGTGAGCGTATTGGATGTGCTCATGGTCACAGGCATTACATCGCCGAAGGCGCAAGCAGGATTTTGGGAAGCAACGGTATTGCCCGGATTGGGCGTGCCGCTGCAGGGCGGCGGCGCCACCAGTGTGATGCAATAATCTTCCGTTTCACCATAAGTATAGCTGCCGCACGGGTTAATGTTCGTCGTGGCAAAAGCTTCCACCACGCGCAATCTGCTGCTTCCCGCAGTGGCTGTCAATGGCACGGTAAAATTGAAGGAGCCGGTGGCAAACGAACCCGATCCGTCAAAATGCCCGAGATTTTCTCCGGATTCGAAGACCCCGTTGCCGTTGAAGTCAATCCAGGCTTCGATGTCGCTTGATCCGCCGTAGCTTCCTGATGCTACTGTTAGTGTATAGGAATTGCCAAGCAGCAGATTGGGATCAGGAGTGGTGTACAATGTATAATACGGAGAACCTGCGCCGCTTGTGGAATTATTCAGCAAGCTGCCCGGGTTCAATTGCACCAGGCTTATATAGTCACCGAAAGTCGTACCGGTTGAAAAGGATGCGGTACAGGGATTAAAGCAGGTGCACCCGGTTTGCAGTCCGACCTGAACAGGAGTCGATGTCCCGGAATTAGCTCCACACGAAACGATGGCACGATACCAGGTGGCAACCGTCTGCGAGGTGGTAAGTGTAGGGCCGCCCGGAGGTGCCGGGCAGGTGGTGGTCCAGGAGAACAACTGTGTGTTCTGCGAACCTGATCCGGGTGCCTTGGTATAAATTACCGTATTGGATGCATTAAGCACCTGGATGCCGACTTCACTGGCGAAGGAACCACCTGCATTCCAGAACAGATTATATACTGTTCCGGCATTAAGTGATACCGTCACATCCTGGGGTCCTGATCCTGACAAAAGCTGAATAGTCTGAATGACGGTGGTGCCCTGGCGGATCGACATGGTATTACCGTTCCAGCCGTCCCCGAACGAGTCCGTCATCCGGAAGGTGTAATTACAGGAAGCGGGGCCTCCGATAGAGGTCCAGGGACCCGTGGCTGAAGGGGCTGACTGCCATACATAACCCACACCGGAACCGGGTGTGCTATTCTGAAGGCTCAGGGTGAAGTTATCTCCTGAACATGCGGCAGAAGCGGAGGAAACCGTATTGCCGGGTGCCGGCGTACCGGAGCACGGCGAACCTGCAACGGCATTGAAGGTAATATCGTCAATGGCCATGTCGGAGGTAAAGCTCGTTCCCGTGATACCGCGGATGCGGATATAGAACGGGGAACTGCCGAAAGCCACCGGTATGGCGATGGTCTTGCTCTGCCAGGTATTAGTGTTAGCGGTAAAGGGCGACTCAATAGTCGTCCATGGCCCACCGGTACTTGTACCTATGGCAACCTGCATGGTGCCCATGGAGGAACCAAACATGTGGTACCACAGCACCATATTGGTAACGATGTTGCCGCCTGGTATCACCTGCGGACTCACGAGGTCAAATATATCCCCGCCGCTACATGAACCGGAAGATTCCGTATAAAGGTATTTACCTGCGGAGGTTCCGGGATTGTGATCAACACTAGGTCCTGTATTGAAAGAAGAGGTACCGCCATTATCGATTGACCATTGGCCCCCGCCCGATAAGTTGGTCCAACCAATACTTGACAGGGGGCAGGCGGTTAGCGGAGTGGCCGGACAGCTAGTCTCAATACAGTTGCCAAGCGACTCAAAATTCTGGTTATGCGGGAACGTCGTTATCTGTGCATTCGCCACCAGTCCTGTCAGCAGGAGCAAGGCCATACACAGCTGCGCTGTTTTCTTTATGTAGCTCATAAGTCTCATTTATTATAGGATTAGGGGTTTATTTATTTGTTTGGAACGAGAGTTGGTGATTCACCGGATGCTCCGCGTTCGAGGGATTTGGTATCATACCCTTTTTCCTGGAGTGATTTCCGGATCAGATCATGCTTTTCGCTATCAGGCAATTTGTCGTACTCGTATTCCGCGCGTTCCTGGGAAGCGCCTCTATTAAGCATCTCCTGGATAAACTGCTCACGAAACATTGCGGTTTCAACCTCCATGGCCAAACCCACCCGTTCGGAATCGCTAAGATCAAACTGACCGGGGTATTCAAGCATGGTTCCCTTACGCACCGCCTCAGCGGCCTCCGCATCTTCCGGATTGGCTTTAAACCTTTTTACCATGGAATCGTCCTTATGCTTCTGCATATATGCATCATGCGCATTGGCAGCTTCCATCAGCTCAGCCTCGCGCTGACGCTGATCAGAAACACGTTGTTCGTTGCGCTCGCTGATGACCTGTCGGCGCCGGTCAACTTCGGCCTCAGTGGCTACTTCCTGTTGAGCCGCATGACCACCTGAAACGCGGTTTTGCTTTTTCTCTTTAATCTTTTCGGCATTATCACGCACAAAAGCCCGAATAGCCTCTAAAGTTTCAGGATCCTCCGGGCCGGCTGCATACGCCTTTGCAAGCTGGTGATCCGGAAAAGATTTCACAAAATCGTCAACCGCGGCATCTAATCCGGCAGAAGGGGTCTGTCCCGAAATTACCTGGTTGGATTCCTGTGCTGTTACCACGAAAGGCACAGCCAGGAGCATGCACACGCTTGCACATAACGTCAATACGCTTTTAATGTAACTGGTCTTCATAATTATTGATTTAAGATTGATTTTGATAGGGTTATTTGTCAGATAATATGATTTATAGGATTAGAGCTATTGATGCTACCTAATAAATAGCTTTTTAACATGGATGCTACCGGCAGTGGTCACCTTCAGCGAGTAAAGACCCTTCTTGAGGGAGGCCACGTCCACCAGGTCATAATCTCCCGTATCATACCATGACCGCACCAGCTGGCCTGCCATATTATATAGTTCCAGCTTTTCGATGATTGATCCGGCCCTGACCTGGATCAGGTCGGATGCCGGGTTGGGATACACGGTAACGGATTCCGCCTGTCCGCCCTGGGAAGCCATCCTGATGGGCACGGGGAGGTTGAAAAGATGGGTTTCCACCGCTTCGAATGTATGGCTTGTATTCGTGGCAAAATAATCCCGGATCCATGCGACCTGTTGCGGATCGTTCGTAAATGAAATGCCCACACCTGCGTAACTTTCATTCCAGTTGCCCTCCACGGGTGTGGCAAATGCCACCCGGGAACCGCCGCGCGGCAGGTAATTGATCCGGACCAGGTAGCTGCAGGTAAACAACTGGCTGGCCGTGCTGAGAGCCGAAACGGAACCCGTCAGGTAGAAATTGGGGCGTGAGGAGACGATCATGTCATTGAGCGTCACATTGCCCACGGAGTTATGCGGTTCCGCGGGAACAGGGGTGTAAAGGGTGCGCCGGTTCAGCTGGCCCGTCGTCATGAACAGCCGGTCCATGATAATATTCGTACCGGCAACAGAAGCGGCATAAACAAACGCAGTGCCGGGGGCGTGAATGAAAAAGCCACCGTCATTGGGGTTGTAATTCTGGTAGGACTCCCACTTCCGTCCGCCGTTGGCGGCCTGGTACTTGATCACAACGATGTCGAGGCCATTTGAGGTGGCCCGGTCCGAAGTCCCGGTCACGTAAATCTCACCGTCCCCACCCACCGTAAGGTTTCGTCCGATGTCATCTGACTGCACCGAACCACCGTTGAACACGTCCTCCCACCGGAAGTTGCCGGCATTGGTAACGGAGGCGGTCAGGATGGTCTTGTAACCCGATACGATTCGATGCCCGGTTACATAAATATTCTGCGCATTGTCCAGTACAATGTTGTTGATGAAGTCCGGTTGCGAGTTAAAGGTGTACAGCCCCGTTGAAGTGGAGCCTGCCCCGTTTGCCTTGATGATCCGGTGTCGTTTCGTACCGTTGATGTCAGTCTGCGCAACGGCATAGATTACGTTCGTGGTCGAGATGGTCATTACAATCCCAGAGTCGATGCCCGGTGAGTTGTAATCGTAGGCCCATAACTGGCTGAGCGAAGAATTGTACTTGGCAATGCGGATATCATAATCCGTGGTCTGGTTGTAGACGGAATAGCCTATATAAATATTTCCGGTCGCGTCAATCTCCATACCGAATGCACTGCGGTGGCTGAATCCGGCAGAAAAATGATCCTGTACATCAATAATTTCCTCAGTCACGGAACCGCCCTGGCCGTACTTGATCAGCACGGTATAGTAATAGGTGGTACCAGTGACGACGCCTGACAGGTTTTTGTCTGAGGTCACATCGCACAAAACATAAATATTCTTGTTGTTGTCCACTACGATCTTTCTTCCTTCGTTGGAAAAATTCGCGGTGGCGGTGTGCTGGTAGGATGTGTTCCAACCAGGGTTGAATTGTGCCGATGAAATGCCGGCCACACAAGTAAAAACGATTGCGAAAAGCAGGTTCTTCATTATACAGGTATCCGGTTTTAATATGAGTTTTGAATCATTTACAAGCAAAGAGTTAGCGAAATATGCAAGA
The DNA here is from genome assembly GCA_024638565.1 of Bacteroidota bacterium. Classification (GTDB taxonomy): domain Bacteria; phylum Bacteroidota; class Bacteroidia; order AKYH767-A; family OLB10; genus JAHEKC01. Next base: position 64,448 of record JAHEKC010000003.1, on the reverse strand, counting down.
AAAGAGGGTTAGTTGGTCTTTTCCATACTGCAATTTACGTTGAATTAACTTGTATAAATAGCTAAAGCTTAATTTTTTATTCACGATTATCACATATAATACAAAAGTATTACTTCTTAATGCGTAAATAGCTCATTTATAGGTTACTAGATATTTTTACTCTTATTCAATAATCGTTAATGACTGATATTGAGTATTTTAATATGGTCGCAGCCATTGCACCGACTTGTGTAAGATTTGAGTAGCAGGCGGATAGGATCAGAAATAATTCACCAGGCCGAAATGGACCTTGCCGGCCCGGATGAGCACGGGATTTTCAAATTCCCTGCCCAGGGCATAGTTCAGGGAAAAGATGCCCAGCCCGGTCTCAAAGGTGATGCCTGCCCCGAAACCGATAGGGGTATCGGTTACGAAGACATCCCGCTGGTCCCGTTCATACCATGCCCCGTTCACGAACAGGAATAAAAAGGAGTTTTCCTCTAGGATGTACCTGAATTCCGCCTTCCAGATGGCATAGATGGAAGCCAGGATCGACTCCTCGTCGAAGCCCCTGAGCGTCTTCAGCCCCCCGATCCGGTACATTTCATTCTGAAACGTCTCGTCGCCATGCAGCAGCCCTGCCCTGCCGCCCAGGTTAACCACCTGGCGCGAAGCCAGGGGGATGTAGTATTCGCCGGCCAGCGTCGCGGTAAACTGCGTCGATTTCAGGTCCAGGGAATCGTAATTCACCTGCTTGAGCCTGGCATTCCGTTCCACCGTCTTCCGCCCTGCCGTGCCTTCCACTTCCACGGCATACCCGCGCCGCGGGTTATACCGGTAGTCAAGCCGCTCCACCCGTAAACCCAGCCCGTAGCTGTTCACCCGGATATCAGCGAACGGGGGCAGCACGGTTACCTGCTCGAATGGTTCCGTATCTATGAGGGATGACTTTTTATTTCTGTAAAATGTCTTCAGGTAGTTAGTGCCACCCAGTTGGAACTGTACGCCTAAACTCCGGTTTAACTCAAGATAGGTGGAGTCCTTTTTATAGATTGACAGGCCCAGGTCTATGCCGAACGGCGAGGAGAACAGGAACGGGTAATTGAACCGCGCCTGCAGGTCCTGCGTTCCCGGGCCGGGCTGTTTCCAGTTGAGATCGAAAAGCTCCCCGTAACCGAACGCACTGAAGAGCTTGATATGTACATCACCCGTCACGTTGATCTTCCCGCTGCCGCTGTTGTCAGGCTGTACGCCGATGACGCCGTCCAGCTGGCTGGCCCGCTTGTTGTCCAGGTACAGGTAAAGGGACGCCCCTTCCTCGTGAAATGCCAGGCCCATGGGACGCAATTCTTTCACCATGGGCAGTTCACGTATCCGGGTGGGGATCTTTTTTACGAGTGACTCATCGTATGGCCTGCCGGGCTTCAATGAAAGGTAATTGTACAGGTACACCCTGCTGAGCTTCGCGTCCCCTTTAACGATGACGCTATCAAGTGTAACGGCGCCGTTTTTTTGCAGATGCAGAACCGCGGACCATTTCCCGTCCACCACCTGCAGGCTGTCGTAGCGGATCGTGGCAAACGGGTAGCCATTGGCATCACACCAGTCCAGCAGCTTTTCCTGGATGGAAGCCAGTGTGCGCAGGCTTACCGGTTTGTTGCGGTATACTTTTTCCCGGAAACCAGCTTCGCTCAGGATCCCTTCATCCACATTTCCGGGCGAGATCTTCGCCAGCCGGTAGGTAACACCCGGGCTTACCCGGGCCCGCACGCTCCCGGCTTCGAATGCCAGGCTGTCGATGGTCGCCGCCAGGTAACCGTTGGCATACAGCCCCACGAGGAATTCACGCAAACCCTGCCGTGCGGTGATCGAATCCGGGTAGGCCTGCTTCAGGCCAAGGTCTTTCGCCAGCCTTTCGGCCGATGGCCCTTCACCATCCGGACCTTCTACCTTAACGGTATACTGGCCCCACACGGGGAACGGCGCGTTTAACAATAAAAGAAAAACCAACAGCAGGCGCATGGCATAAAGATAACGGGTGCGGGGGGAATGAAATTATGCGATTCCTGGCTACCTATTATGTGCTATGACATGCGGGATCCCGGAAAGGAGTGGCAGTTGCAGTAGCAGTGGCAGTGGGAGTGGCAGTCTTTGGGTCATCGGTGAATTAATTCGTCATTGCGGGCGAGTGAGGGTGCAGCCTGAAGGAGCGCGGCAATCTCCTGCAATTAATAACCTGCCTTTGCAATCTGCCGGCTTCACAGGGTGGGATCGCCTCGCCCAACTACCGCCGGGTCTCGCGATGACGAAGTACAGCATCATTGCCTGCCCGAACGCCGTATGGCGAGTGAGGTGATTCGTTAGCCGGTACCAATTCAGGCAGCATCTCAACTTGAAATTTTGACATCCCTGAGTATTGAGTGTTGAGTGTTGAATATTGAACATTCCAGGGCGAGTGCACAGGCGTGGGCAATCGTGGCTCCTTAAACATTATGCATTACGCGTTATGCATTAGGTATTTGCTCTTAGCCGTGACTACTGAACAAGAATCCGTATTCGCCAGGGCAATGGCGGACAAGGTTCGTGGTTCCCTGCCCGAAAGCCGCAGGCTACCGGGGAGATCCGGGTTCATGTGAGGCTGGAAGTCAATCTGAAAATTTTGGCTCCCCTGAGCGTTGAGCGTTGAATATTGAACATTCCAGGGCGAGTGCACAGGCGTGGGCAATCGTGGCTCCTTAAAAATTATGCATTACGCGTTATGCATTAAGTATTTGCTCTTGGCCGTGACTACCGAACAAGAATCCGTATTCGCCAGGGCAAAGGCGGACAAGGTTCGTGGTTCCCTGCCCGAACGCCGCAGGCTACCGGGGAGATCCGTAGCTGTTAACTTATTTCGTTTGGCAAACCGTCACGCATATCTGAAATCCTGTTGACCATTGGCTTTGTGGAAGTGATTGCCTCGTCGGTCTTTCCTCCCGGTCAGGGCCGCCTCGCAATGACGGCCTTGATCTGCAATGAAGGTTGACTCAAACCTTCACCGCCTTTGGTACGAACGGACTGATGTCTCCCCCATGCCGGATGATGTCGCGTACCACGGTGGAGTTGACCGCCACCAGTTCGGGACGGCTGGGGATGAATACGGTTTCCACGTCCGCGGCCATGGCCTGGTTCATCTGCGCGATAACCTGTTCAAACTGGAAATCGGATGCGTTTCGCAGCCCGCGGACAATATATGCCGCACCTGTCTTCTTGCAGAAATCAACCGTAAGCCCGTCGTAGGTCATCACCTTCACGCCTGTTACACCATCAAAGCAGGATTCGATCCATTGCCTGCGCTTCTCCAGCGGGAACATGTATTTTTTTGAAGCATTGTTACCAATGGCAATGATGACCCTGTCAAAAAGCTGAAGGGCACGACGGGCAATGTCTTCGTGACCCAGGGTCACGGGATCGAACGAGCCGGGAAAGAGCGCTGTCTTCATGGTGTATCTGGCGAAGGTACGCGCATAAAACTGAATGCCGCATGGCCGTACTGCCGCTGGAACACAAAATTAGGATGTTCACCGAAACCGGTCCGCGGCCCGTGCTCGAGCACAAACCAGCCGTCCTCCTCAAGACCTCCGCCGCTGAATACCGCCTCCACCAGTGCATGATACTCCGGGTAATCATACGGGGGGTCGGCGAAGACGAGCGCCGCCTTCCCGGGGGCATTCCACATGAATTTTTCGGCATCCGACTTCTCGACCGTTACATTTTCGAAGCCCAGCGCCATCACGGTTTTTTTTACGAAACGTACACAACGTCCGTTTGCATCCACAGCCATGACATGGCCGGCACCGCGCGAGAGCAACTCGCACGTCACCGCACCGATGCCGCAAAACAGGTCGATGGCCGTGATCCCCTGCAGGTCCAGCCGGCTGCGCAGGAGGTTGAACAGGCCGGTACGCGCGAAGTCGGTCGTGGGCCTCACCCCCTTTATCTCCGGGGCACGGATGACCCTGCCCCGATGGCTGCCGCTGATTATACGCACAGGTGCTGGTTGAACAGGGAGAAACAGGTGTGGTATTCCACCCGGCTGCTGATCGCGGATGTGCTGTAGAACGCGGGGGCACGAGCCAGGTCCACGGCCGGCAGGTAACCTTCCAGCAACTCCCGAACCCGCTGAAGGGACGATGAATCACCGCTCAGGGTGACCGGGGTCTTTCTCCTGACCGCCCCGCATTGCTCGAGCGCGAACAAGGCGTAGTAAACCGCATCCTCCGGCGTGTCGACCCGGTAGCTGTTGGACAGCACGGGCAGGCCGTTATGGGTGACCAGCAGGCTGGCATGGCCTTCCCCTGCGTGCAGCCAGGCTGCCTTTCCGTCCCGGTGCCCGGGGGAGGCCATGGCGGCCTGGGCAAGCGAGGCGGCGACCGGCAGGAAACGAACCCTGGCGAACCAGTAGTTGAGCAGGTTTTCTATCAGGCCGGGGACCGTGAACAGGAAGAGGGCTCCGGCACCGGGCAACGGATGACTGGCAACGGTTTCGTCCTGTTCCTTTTCCTGGCAAAAGGCATACAGGCTGGCAGCATCTTCCCCGCGACTGAACTCCGCGGGTACCAGCAACGCCGTCCCGAAAGACACCGCACATGAAACCGGAAGTTCCAGGGACAGGATCCTGCTTTCAGCACGGGCATCCTCATAGCCGGAAGCCAGCTGACCCATATCACTCATTTCTGGAAAGGTGAAACGTTCGACAGCGAGTAACTCCTGCGGGCGCGAACCGGTAAGCAGGGCGTTGAGATAAAAAGGGCCCGCTTCGATTAAAAGGCGTGTGTTCCCGGCGGGATGTTCGTCGAGCGATGGATCGTAGGCGGATACCAGGCGGGTTTTACTCCCAGTTGCCGGCATTGGTAGGTTCCGTCATAGAGCCGACCCTCAGCACCTCATTCGGATCGAAAGGTTTGGAATCGACCACTTCGAAAACGGAAACCATCACCTCCCCTTTCTCAACCTTGCCGGCACTCATTTCAAAACGCGCGCCATCGCCGAAAGGCACAAATGCAATGGAGTCGATCAGTTTACCGTCATTGGGATATAAGCTGTCCTTCACCGGGACCAGGATGGTATCCCGGATCACCACCGCGGTAGTGTCGTCCGGGTTTCCGATCTGCCTGATGACCGTGATCTTTCCGTTCCTGAGGTATTCTGTGAGCACATCGAAGCTTTCCGCATAATGCCCGTTTTCAGCCTTGAAGGTAATCTGTGCCGTCCGGATCTCCTTAAGCCGGTCGATTACCCTGCTGTAGCGCCTGTCCTTCTCTTTCTGGTATTCAATAGGCTTCTGTATCCCGCGGAATAGAAAAAATCCCAGCAACAGGATGACCACCGTCAATACTATTCTTATGATTTTCATATGTATACCCGGCAATCCAAGACCGGCGGTCCCCAAAACTACAATTTTTCAATTATCTGAACCTGACTGTGTTCAAGACAGGTTTTCATATTAATCACAGGTGGATAAGGCGGGGAAGGTCGTTTCACGGAGGCATGAAGCCGTGGCAGCGCCCCGCCTTGCCTTAAGCCATGGTGCGTACAAGCGGTGGCAGCCAGGCTACGCCTCCCCGTGTGAACATATTAATTGAACAAGCCTGGCTATAATGTCTCATAACCATGATTTTATAGCATGCTGGTGATGGCACGTACCGCAGGCGTCTTTCCTTAAATAAGTGGCAGGAAGCCAGAACTTTTCCGCCCGGAATCCGTATGCGGAAACGGACCAAATACTCCATATGATGAAGCGATTGCTCCTCCCCCTTTGTACCCTGTTCGTGCTCAGCGCCTGTAAAAAGGATGAAATCCCGCCAGTAGTCGAAATCATGGGTAACAACCCTGACACCGTTTACGTGAAAATTTATAGCCAGTACCCCGATGCCGGCGCCAAGGCCACGGACGGTGAAGATGGAGAGGTAGCGGTGATTGTCACCGGATCCGTCGATATGAATGTTCCGGGCCACTACGTGATCCGGTACAGCGCACAGGACGACAACAACAACTTTGCCACCGAAGTGGAAAGGCATGTGGAAGTCATCAGGGCGCAGGGCGACTACGCGTCGACCGAGAACTGCTCCTCCTCCGGTGCCAACAACTATACCACCACCGCCTCATCCAACTCCGCGAACGACACCATCTCCCTCACCGGGTTTCCCATTTCCGGATACGTCACACGCGCAGTCGTACGGGAAGGCGGATACCGGATCTACAACCAGACCGTATCTCCCGTAATGGATATAGAGGGAACGATTGACTGCAACGGCTCCACCATGGAGGTGTCGTACACTCGCACCGACCTGCAGGGCCCGGGTGCATCAGAGACGTGTACGGCGACGTTGAAGAAGTAGTATTCCTTTTATTTCAATCTGACGTTACCGCTGCATCCTGCTTCCTATAAACAAGGGGCAGTAGCAGGGGCAGTTTGTTCGTGGTTCTTGACCGGAAGCGAAATCGCCTGGCAAACCATCACGCTCAAATTTGTAGATGGAAAAATTTGCATGCTCCCAGACATCCATAAGTATCATGCTGTCGAAAAAGCAGCTATACCAAATCGCAGCATGCATCAGCGCGCGAATACCTTTTCTCCCGCGATCCAGGTTTCCAGCACCTTTACCTTCCAGGTTTCTTCTTCCGGTACGGTCATGATGTCCTTTTCCAGGATGACAAAATCGGCCGCCTTACCCGCTTCAAGGCTGCCCCTGTATTGCTCTTCGAAGCAGGCATAGGCCGCCCAGGTGGTCATGGCACGCAGCGCTTCATCGCGCGTGAGCGCCTCACCTTCCATAAACCGTCCTTCGGGGTATCCCTCCTGATCCCTGCGAGACACGGCGGCGTAAAAGCCATAAAGCGGGTTGATCGATTCCACCGGGAAATCACTGCCACCCGGAAGCAGGCCCCGCTGCGCGAGCAGGGTCTTATAGGCGTAGGCCCGCTTCAGGCGTTCCGGCCCCAGGCGCCGTTCCGCCCAGTACATGTCCGAAGTGGCATGCGTAGGCTGCACGGAAGGCAGGATACCGTAGTCAGTAAAATAGGACAGGTCGTCGGGATGCACCACCTGGCAGTGCTCAATACGCCATCGTTTGTCGTTTGCTGCACCCAGCAGGCGGGCGTACATCCGGAGCACGGTGCGGGTGGCCGAATCACCAATGCAATGCGTGGCCAGCTGGAAGCCGTTATTGTATGCTGCCTGCATCGCTTCCATGATATATGCCGTGTCGTGCAGCATGAAACCGTAATGTCCGGGCTGGTCCGTGTAGGGTTCCAGGAGACAGGCGCCTCTCGAGCCGAGTGCACCATCGGCGTAAAGCTTGAATGCGGCCGCACGCAGGCGCCTGGTTAGGATAGGGCCGTTCGCCAGGAACCAGTCCACGTTTTCCCTGGTATAGGAAATCATGGCATCGTCGCGCAGTTTCAGCTTACCTGCCCGCTGGAGGGAATCGATCATCAGGATGTCCTCCCTGTCGATGCCTGCATCGGTCACGGCAGTCAGCCCGACGGCCAGGCAGTTGGCCTGCCCCCGGAGCAGGGCCTCCGCCTCGAGGGATGCGGGAAAGGGCGGGATATGTTGCTTGACAGTGTCAACGGCATTATCAATGAGCAACCCGGTACATCTGCCGTCACGCGTCTCCACGCTGCCACCCGGGATGACCGTCCCGGCATGGATGCCCGCGATGTCCAGCGCTGCCTGGTTCACGAGGATGGCATGGCCGTCGATGCGCATAAGGTATACGGGTGTTTCCGGGAACAGCTGGTCAAGCGTATCCTTGTCGGGCCATGAGGGATCTGCCCAGTCGTTCTGGTCCCAGCCGCGGCCCAGTACCCAGGAAAACCGGTTGGTGGCTGCATAGTGTGTCACCTTCCCTATCACCTCTTCGAAGGAACGGGTACCGTACAGGTTGCACTTCACCAGGTCGGTGGCATAGCCGAAAAAATGCGCATGGGCGTCGGTAAAGCCGGGGTATACCGGCCGGCCCTTCAGGTCGACCTCCCGTTCCGCCCGGTATCGCTCCCGCAGGGCGTCATCACCCGTTTCCACGATTTTGCCGTCGTGCACCGCAAATGCCGTGACCCTGGAGGATACGGAGTCGACGGTATAAATAAGGCCATTGTAAAACAGGAAATCGGCGGATTCACGGGGCTGGCATCCGAATAGAATGCCGAGGCAGGTGACGAGCGCCATCAGGTGTGGCAGTGGTTTCATGGATTGGTAAAGGTTTGGGTAAGGCAAAGATATTTCCTCTCCCGGAAACAGGAACTGCCGGCAAGGGTTGGCACGAAAAAAGAAAAAAGGGGCGAATTGCCGCAGGTGGAAGTTACTTCACCTCGTCCACCACCGCCTTGAAGGCTTCCGGGTGGTTCATGGCCAGGTCGGCAAGTACCTTGCGGTCCAGCTCGCTTCCCGACTTGTTAAGCTTGCCCATGAGCACGGCATAGGACATGCCATGTTCACGCGCGGCAGCGTTGATCCGCTGTATCCAAAGGGCGCGAAAAGTCCTTTTCTTGTTCCGGCGGTCGCGGTAGGCATGGGTCAGCCCTTTCTCCACCGTATTCTTGGCGACCGTCCAGACATTGCTCCGGCGGCCCCAGTTTCCTTTGGCCAGTTTCATGAACTTCCTGCGCCTGGCGCGGGAAGCGACGTTATTTACCGAACGGGGCATATGATGATCTTAATTAAATAGGATTAGAATTACAGGTTAAGCAGGCCCTTTATACGGGGTTCATCGGACGGATCCACCAGGCCCGTTTGGGTAAGTGCACGCTTGCGCTTGATCGACTTCTTGGTCAGGATATGACTCTTGAACGCATGCTTTCTTTTGACCTTCCCGGTGCCGGTAAGCTTGAACCTTTTCTTGGCACTGGAATTCGTTTTCTGCTTTGGCATGGTATTAATTGTTTACAACGCCGGTTTCCCGGCTCTTTTTATTTTTTCGGCAACGGGATCAGGTGCATGTGCATCCGGTTCCCTTCCAATTTCGGCATCATCTCCACTTTTCCGTACTCCTCCAGTTCCTGGGCAAATTTAAGCAGCAGGATCACTCCTTGTTCCTTGTACGCCATCTGCCTGCCACGGAAGTGTACGAAGGCCTTCACCTTGGCGCCTTCCTGCAGGAACTTGAGGGCATGCTTCACCTTGAAGTTGAAGTCATGCTCATCCGTATGCGGCCCGAACCGGATCTCCTTGATCACGGATTTGGCCGTTTTGGCCTTGATTTCCTTTTCCTTCTTTTTCTTCTCGTAAAGGAACTTCTGGTAATCAACGACCTTGCAAACAGGGGGATCGCTGTCGGGCGATATCTCCACCAGGTCCAACCCCAGGCCCTCGGCCATCTTGATTGCTTCCTCAGTGGAATAAATCCCCTGCGCTATGTTTTCGCCCACCACGCGCACTTCTTTGGCGCGTATGAAACCGTTAATCTTGTGTTCAGGCTCCCGCTTCCAGGGCCCGCGGCCTCGGAAGGGCCGCCCCCTGAAGGGTCGTTTAAACGACGGACGGGGCTTCTTTTTTTTAAACCTGGCTATATAATCCTCCCTCTAATTGGTTAAACAGATGTTTGTCGCTGAATTTCAGCTTTTAAGTCAGAAATAAATAAGTCGATGGTGCGAGTTCCGGCATCCCCCTGGCGGTGCTGCCTGACCGATACGGTACCTTCCTGCTCCTCTTTCTCCCCCACGATAAGCATATACGGGACCTTCTGCAACTCCGCGTCTCGGATCTTCCGGCCTATTTTTTCATCCCGTCGGTCAATAAGGCTGCGAATATCGGAATTATTTAGCAATCCATGAATTCTCAGGGCATAAGCGTTGAACCGGTCGCTGATGGGCAGGATGCTGACCTGGTGCGGCGCCAGCCACAACGGGAAATTTCCGGCATAATGTTCGGTGAGAAAACCGATAAACCGCTCATGGGTGCCCAACGGCGCCCGGTGGATGCAGATCGGGGTTTCCATTTCATTCTTCGAATTCCGGTATTCGAGCCCGAACCTCCCGGGCTGGGCGAAATCCACCTGGTTGGTGGCTATGGTAAATTCCTTGCCGATGGCACTCCAGACCTGGACATCGATCTTGGGACCGTAAAAAGCCGCCTCATCCGCCACCTCCACATGGGGGATGCCCGACTCCACGAGCACATCCCGGACCATCTTCTCCGTCTTAAGCCACAGCTCCGCATTGTCCACGTACTTCTTTCCCAGCTTGTCAGCTGAATGGGTGGAAAACCGCATGACGTATTTGTCAATGTTGAAGATCCTGAAATAGCGGAGGTACATGTCATTCACCGCCCTGAATTCTTCTGCAAACTGCTCCTCCGTACAGTAGATATGAGCGTCGTTCATCTGTAGCGACCGTACCCGCATCAGCCCGAACAGCTCCCCGGACTGCTCATACCGGTAACAGGTACCGTATTCCGCCAGGCGGATGGGCAGGTCGCGGTAGCTGGCATTCATGTGCCCGAAGATCTTGTGGTGGTGCGGGCAGTTCATGGCCTTGAGGTAATACCGTTCTCCTTCCATTTCCATGGGCGGGTACATGCTGTCCGCATAATAAGGCAGGTGGCCGCTGGTCTTATACATGGACTCCTTGGCGATATGCGGAGTGCGCACGCGCACATAGCCGGCATCCCGCTCGGTCTGCCGCGCCAGCTTTTCGAGCTCGTCAATGATGACGGCACCATTGGGCATCCATAAAGGCAGCCCGGGGCCCACGTCGTCGTCGAACATGAAGAGGCTAAGGTCACGACCCAGCTTACGGTGATCCCGCTTCCTGGCTTCCTCCAGCATGGCCAGGTATTCGTCCAGGTCCTTTTGCTTCGGGAAGGTCACACCATAGAGGCGGGTTAGCTGCTTGTTGCTGTCATCGCCTTTCCAGTAGGCGCCGGCCACGTTCATCAGCTTGATGGCCTTGATCAGTCCCGTGTTCGGGATATGCGGCCCCTTGCACAGGTCCGTGAAGTTGCCCTGGGTATAAAACGTGATCTGTCCGTCTTCGAGTCCTTCCAGCAGGTCCAGCTTGTATTCGTCATCCTTATCCGAAAAGTAACGCACCGCCTCCTCCTTGGGCATTTCCTTCCTGACATAGGCGTTCTTTTGCTTTGCCAGCTCCTTCATCTTCGCCTCTATCTTCGAAAAATCCTCGTTGCTGATGGTTTTTCCGCGCAGGTCGACATCATAGTAAAAGCCATTCTCTACGGGCGGGCCCACCCAGAACTTGACCCCGGGATAAAAGTGTTCGAGGGCTTCTGCCATCAGGTGGGCCGATGAATGCCAGAAGGTTGATTTGCCATCCGTATCATCCCACGTCAGGAATTCGATTGCCGCATCGCTATCCACCGGCCGGGCGAGGTCGCGCACCTCCCCGTTCACACGCGCGGCAAGCACTTTCCTGGCAAGCCCTTCACTGATGCTTTTGGCTATATCCAGGCCCGTGGTGCCGGGTGCGTATTCACGCACATTCTTATCCGGGAAGGTGATCTTCATGCTGTTGCAGGTGATTCGATAAGGCTTGCGAAGATAAGTATTAGGATGGGTGGTTTCAATGAATCATGTTCAAATAAACTGCAGGGACCGGGTGGTTAATTTTACAAGTAGCAGTTGCAGTTGCAGTCAGTACATACCAGGTGGTCAAGGGAAAAAAAAAGGCAGCGAAAGCTGCCCTTATCCTTAAAGCAACAAGTGCTTAATGCATCAGTGCAACACGCTTCCTCGTATTTCCTTCGCTGGTGGAAAGGTGAAGCATGTATACCCCTGCCGGGTAGCGGCTGACATCGATGTGCAGCGGTCCGGAGATCCATCCTTCGGACCTGTACACCACCCTGCCTTCGGCATCATACAACATGACCTCCAGGTCCATTGCCCCGGAAAGGCTTACCTCGAGGTAGTCGTCAGCGGGCACGGGATAGACGGACGCGTTCAGCGTATTGAGATCAGAAACGGAAAGCGGCACACAGCCTTGCGAGGTCTGGAGCAGCACACGTGCGCTGTTGATAATGCCTCCCATGACATTCGCCTGCTGGTTGGTGAACATCTTCATGCAGTCGTCGTCCACATAATCCATGTAGTTCATGAACATGCCGCCGTTGGGGCCATTGCTGCAACTGATCTTCGGAAAGGAAGGGCAGCCGTAGGAAGGTCCCGAAACAGGTGGGGTATCACATATCTTGTCACCCTGAAGCGCACAGTTGGTATGGCAGCCGCCGTCAAAGGTATGCTGCAGCCCCAGCCAGTGCCCGATCTCATGTACGGCCGTACGCCCCCAGTTGAAGTTGGCACCAAAGCCCCAGTTATAGTTGGCCGGATTCTGTGCGCTGCCCACGGTGCCGTAGTGCATCACCACGCCGTCCGTGGAGGCACTGCCACCGGGAAACTGGGCGTACCCAAGGAGGCCTGACCCCAGGTTGCAAACCCATAGGTTCAGGTACCGGTTCCGGTCCCAGGCCGGGGATACGTTCTTTACGACGTTATTCGTGGAGAAGGAGTTATAGGATGTCTGCACCCGTTCGATCCCGTCCGTGGGCATACCGTTAGGATCCTGCGTGGCCAGGCAGAACTGGATATCCGCATTGCCAAGCGCCGGTTTGAAGACAGACGGAATGCTGGCGGTGTCCGGGTTGCTGGCGGTGTAGTCAAGGTTAAGCTGATCGATCTGTGCGAGCAGCTTTGAATTCGGAATGTTTTGCGCCGACGTTTTCCAAACCACGTGAAATACCACGGGAATGGTTACAATGGCACCCGATTCCGTGCCATGCTGGTGTTCGTACTCGAGCGCCCGCTCGTAATACTGCTGCCGCTGGATGGCATACGACGGGTCCTGCTTTTCGAGCCAGGCCGTGTGTGCTGCCGTACCGCAGCGCTGTACCGGCTGCTGCTGCGCGAACGCCGGCTGGACTACGAAAAGTACAATCGCAATGAGTAAGGATCTATTCATCTGGTCATGTTTTGGAAAACTATAAACTACTGGGAATCAAATATAATGATAATAGCCTTTTATACGTTTGGTTTGTGTAAAAGTTATCCGGTATTCTCGTCTATGATCGAACCGATATCAGGCTCGAAATAGCCTTCTCCCTTGAGGATCTTGCCGTCCTCCCGCCTGACCGGTTTGCCATTGGCGCCGAGCTTGCTCATGTTGCTCCGGTGTATTTCATTGAAAACCTCTGCAATACAGTCCTGGAGGCCATGTGCCACGATGGTTCCACACAGGATGTACAACTTATCCCCCAGGGCATCCGCAATGCCTTCGAGGTCGCCGTTGCTTGCAGCCAGGAGGTACTCGTCGTTTTCTTCCTCCATCAGGCGGTGGCGCAATTTGACCGTTTCCTCATCAAGGTTTCCCTCGGGCTGGTCGCCGGACGCCAGTCCGAAAACAGCATGGAATTTCTTTACTTTTTCAATCGTTTCACTTAACGTTTGCATGCTATATCTTGTTTGGTTGGATTAAATTAAAGCAGCCGTTTGATCAGTCGCAGCCTGTGGCTGTATCGGTTGGTGTCCTTGCTGTAAATGCCATGGTGGTCGATGGCGTCAATGCGCACCCTGCCGGAGGCGTGAATGATCCGGTCCTTTCCCGCGAGGATGCCCACATGCGTGATCCTGCTTTCTTCATTGTCAAAAAATGCCAGGTCACCGGCATTCGCCTCATCGAGCAGGTTCACCGTTTGTCCCTGTTCGGCCTGCATGTGCGAATCGCGCTGCAGCCGGATTCCCGAAAGTTTGAATACCATTTGGGTATAGCCCGAACAATCGATGCCGAACGGCGACCGGCCACCCCACATGTAGGGTGCATTCAGGTACATGTAGGCATTTTCCATGAGGGTCCTGCTGGTACCCAGCCGCTCGGGGAAACGGGCATTACCGTCGAACTGGTACTGCCGTTCCCCCACCCTGCATTTCTTGTCGCGGTAAAACGGAAGTGAACTTCCAAGCACAAGAGATACAATTGTCTTGTCGTGCAGCGCAATCTGGACCAGGTCATAGGTGATGTAGGTTTCCTCGCCCCCCAGCGCTTCGTAATCTTCCTTATCAATATCCACGCAGCAGGCCGTGGGCATCCAGCCCTCGTAACCGTCGTATGCCAGCTTCACCCTGAGCCACTCCCCCTTTTGCTCCTTCACTTCAAATGCCTCCCCGAAAAGCAGTTGGGTCGCAATGCCACTGCGGTACGATGGCTCGGTATACACCGACACAAGGCTCAGGTTGCAGATTCCGTGGGTCATTTGGTAGCGGGGTCCAAATGTAATTATTCTTCGAATTGACGGACGAGACGGAGGGCATCATCCGTGAACAGTGATCAGTGAACAGTAAATCGTAATCCGTAAACCGTGATTCGTAAACCGCTTACCGTGATCCGTCTGTCTGAACCCTGAAGCTTGGGCGGCAAAAGCCAGTTTCTACCGGTTGCGCACATAATAATGCACCACCTTATCCTTGCCCTGTTTGCGTTCGTCGATTTCGACATTCGGAAGGCCGCGCATGAGATCGAGCAGTTTTTTGTGACCATAGTTTCGCGGGTCGAACTCGGGATGCTTCTTCACGATCAGGTTGCCGAGCGTTCCCAGGAAGACCCACTCCTGTTCGTCGGCAAGGTCGCTGATGCTGTCGCTTACCAGCCGGGCGAGGCCCTGGTTTACCGGCGATACGGACGGCGGCTTTCGCTTTTTCCTTACCGAACCCCGAGCGGCACCGGCGTCCTGCTCGATGATTTCCAAAAAGATAAACTTGTTGCACCCGGCTATGAATGCCGCCGGCGTCTTTTTTGCACCGATGCCTATAACCACCTTGCCGCTTTCCCGCAATCGTGTCGCCAACCGTGTAAAGTCGCTGTCACTCGAGACGATGCAGAAGCCATCCACCCCACCGGTAAACAGGATGTCCATGGCGTCAATGATCAATGCTGAATCAGTGGAGTTCTTACCACGTGTGTAGCTGTATTGCTGTACGGGGGTAATGGCATGTTCCACCAGTACCTTTTTCCAGCCGGAAAGCGCCGGACGTGTCCAGTCGCCGTATATTCGCTTGAATGTTGGGGTTCCGTAGCGGGCTACCTCCTCCATCAGGGCTTTGACATGCTTGTGGGATACATTATCGGCATCGATCAGCAATGCCAGGTTCTGTTCTTTTTCCATCTTGGTCGTAATTTTTAGAATTAATTCCGGCTATCCCGCCATACCCTTCACGTCATCCCGCGTGATTAACCACTGGTTAACCGGCTGTTCGAAGTTGATGGGGCCGGGCACGGTCACATATTCCTTCACGAAATGGAATCCTGCCCGGGCGAGCGCGCTGTTCGGAGCGGTGTTATTCGCATGGGGTTCGCAATACAATCGCTCCAGTTTCATTTTTTCAAAAAACAAGGGTACCGACCAGCGGATGCCCGGCACACCGAATCCCTTTCGCCTGTCGGCGGCTTCCCAGATATGCAAATGCATCTTCGCCTCCCGGCCGAACGAAATATCGTTGATATTGCAGTGGCCAATGGTACGGCCGCCGGCCTCCCAGATCAGCGCATAGGATTTCTTCTTTAGGTAGGGAGCCGTATACTGCGCCTCGAGCATAGAACGCAAATCGCCGGCGACGGGCCTTTTCGAAAGATCCACGCCCAGCGATTCTAGGTATGCATCGCCGGCGCCCGTCCAGTACCGGATGATATAGTCAAAATCAGCGGGTTCAATTTCCCTGACCAAGAGTCCGTCGGTCATGCAGCACTTTTTTATACCCGGGGCACCGTCAGGTTTCCAGCACCATGGCGCTGGCACCGCCGCCGCCGTTACAGATGCCGGCCGCGCCGTACCGTGACTGGTTCTGGCGCAGCACGTTGATCAGCGTCACGATGATACGTGCGCCTGAGCATCCGAGCGGATGTCCCAGCGCCACGGCACCGCCATGCACATTGACCTTCGCAGGGTCCAGTTTCATTTCACGTGTGTTCACAATGCCCACAACGGAAAACGCCTCATTCAGTTCCCAGTACTGGATGTCCTCCATCTTCAGCCCGGCTTTGTCCACGGCACGCGGAGCGGCCTTGGAGGGCGTGGTGGTAAACCATTCAGGTGCCTGTTCCGCATCTGCATAGCCCCTGATCACGGCGAGCGGCGTAATTTTAAGGGCATCGGCTTTCTCCCGGCTCATCAAAACGACCGCTGCTGCACCGTCATTCATGGTGGAGGCATTGGCGGCGGTGACAGATCCGCCTTTTTCAAAAGCTGATTTCAGCTGCGGAATCTTTTCGAATTTGACATTCCGGTATTCCTCATCCTCGGCGAACAGGACCGGGTCTCCCTTCCGCTGCGGCACTTCCACGGGAACGATTTCGTCCCGGAATTTTCCGTCCTTCCAGGCTGCCGCGGCGCGTTTGTACGATTCGATGGCGAAGGCATCCTGGTCCTCGCGGCTGATGTTACACTCCCGGGCGCACAGTTCGGCTGCACTCCCCATGGCATAGGCATTGTACACATCCACCAGCCCGTCCTTCGCGAGCCCGTCGACAAGTTTTGTATCCCCGTATTTCCTTCCCCAACGCATATCCGGCGCGTAAAACGGCACATTGCTCATGCTTTCCATTCCGCCGGCCACGACCACATCATTGTCGCCGCAAAGAATCGACTGTGCGCCCACCATGATGGATTTCATGCCCGAAGCGCAAACCTTGTTCACCGTGGTACAGTGCACCGTGTCCGGCAGGCCTGCATATTTTGCCGCCTGCCTCGCCGGCGCCTGGCCCAGGTTGGCCTGCAAAACATTTCCGAAATACACTTCGGTCACCTCCCCGGGATCAAGGCTGACCCTTTCCATGGCGCCCCGGATGGCTGCTGCACCGAGCTGTGGTGCGGAAAGGCCCCGCAGGCTTCCGCCAAAACTGCCCATGGGCGTGCGTACTGCCGATACAATTACTACTTCTTTAGCCATAGCGTTCAATTTGAAAGCGCAAAATTATGGAATATTGTACAAGGCCGATAAAAAGGCGGGAGATGGTTACCTTTGGTGTGACGCGTGAACAGTGGTCAGCAATCAGTGAAGTGGCATATGGAATGGCAGGAACATGCCGCCCTGCATGGACAAAGCCGGAATAGCAGGATATAGATGGTTGATAGTTGAATGTTGAGGCTGGTCCATTCCAATTCAACAATTCAACAGTTCAACAGTTCAACGACCGTATACTTTAAACCCGGAACCTAGAAAAATGATGGATAAGATTGGCAAGCTCATGGAGCTGAAGAAAAAGATGGAAGAGATCCGCCAACGGCTGGACAATATTACGGTGGACGGCACGGCTGCCGAAGGGAAGGTGCGCATATCCCTTTCCGCCAACAGGGATGTAAAGGAAATCCAGATCGACGACGAACTGGTATCGCCTGAACGGAAAGGCGAACTTACCGGGCACCTGGCAGAAGCACTGCGACAGGCGCTGGAGCAATCCGAGAACGTGAGCCGTGCCGAACTGCAGGCTGCCGGCCCCGGGATCCTGCCCGGTACGTGAGTTGTACGGGACCAGGTCCTATCCAAATCATCGCGGGGACGTAAGTCCTCTTGCTGTTCATGGACAAGCGGCAGGAGGCTGCGGTAAGCAGTCACGTACTTATTGTGACAGCGGCACTTAAATAACAAACAAATCTGACCTACGTGCACCCGCTGCGCCGCCTCCTGCAAAAAACAGGCTTCGACATCAGGCGAATCGCCAACCTTGACGACACCGGTGATTACCGTCGCCTGTTCGGCGATGACGCGGTGCGTGACCGGAGATTTTATAACATCGGGGGCGGTTCCGCCCTTCACCCGTGCTGGACCCATATCGACCTGTTTCCCGGGGGTACGCCTGCCGGCCATATCCGCCATGATCTTATGCGCATGGTTCCGCTTCCGTTGGATGATGGCATTGCCGAACTGGTTTATTGTGGTCATACCCTCGGGCATGTGACGGATGAGGCAGCGCTATTTACCCTCAGGGAATCGCACCGGATCCTCAAACCCGGCGGCACATTGCGGATTACCGTATGCAATACCCGCCTGTCACACGATGCATGGCGTCGCGGAGACCGGGATTTCTTTTACTGGGAACACGACCATGATGCAACTGCACACTGGAAGCACACGAACCTGATAATGCCGCTCAGCAATGCCTCCCTGGGCCAGGTATTCCTGGAGGACTTTGCAGCCACCGCTTCAACCATCACGGTTGAAGGTGCCGGGGAGCGGATCGGGGACAGGGAGCTTGAAAAGGTATTTTCAGAAATGCCGCTTGAATCCGCATTTGACCATTGCACCGGACGGTGTCCGCCCGAATTGCAGTCGAGGTTTCCCTATCACCGGATGAACTGGTTTCATGAAGGCAAGCTGACCGCCATGATGCGCACTGCCGGGTTCGGGGATGCTTCCCTGTCCGGATACCTGCAAAGCCAGGTCCCTGTATGGCGCAACGGGACGTTTTTCGATACGCTCCCGCGTATTACGCTCTATGCTGAAGCCGTGCGCTGACACGGGATATACCCTGCCTTCCCGTGATTTGTGTTAATTTTGATTTTTCCGGTTTATGACTTTATTATACATCGCATTTGCTGCTGCACTGGCTGTTGCTTCATACCTGTTCGCCCGGGCCCGTTACGGGCGGGTGGAAAAGGACCTGGCTGTTGTGGAGCGGAGCCTGGATGAAGCACGGATAAAGGCTTCCGCGCTTGATTCGGAGCTCAGGGCCGAACGGCAGGCGCTGATGGACAAGACCGCCGCGCTGTCCGAAGCCAACACCCTGCTTCAGTCCCTGCGGGAAAAACTCGAATCCCAGGAGGAAACCATGCGGAAGGAGTTCGAACGCCTGGCCGCCGCCATCCTGGAAGAAAAAAGCAGGAAATTCACCGAACAGAACAAGAGCAACCTTGACCTTGTCCTTAACCCGTTGAAGGAAAAGATCAGGGAGTTCGAACAGAAGGTAGACACCGCTTACAAGCTGGATGCCAGCGAGCGCAACACCCTGAAAGGCGAGATCAAGAGGCTGATCGAACAAAACCAGCGGATCAGCGAAGAGGCCAATAACCTGGCGGTAGCGCTGAAGGGCGACACGCGGCAGCAGGGCAACTGGGGAGAATTTATCCTCGAAAAGGTACTCGAGAGTTCGGGCCTCGAGAAAGGGATACAGTACAGAACCCAGGACGTCACCCAGAATGCAACCGGCGAACGCATCAAGCCGGATGTGGTCGTTTACCTGCCGGAGGAAAAGCACCTGATCATCGACGCGAAAGTATCCCTGACGGCCTATGAACAAATGGTGCACGCCCAGGGTCCGGAAGCGGCGAAGTACGAGAAAGCGCACATCGAATCGCTGCGGAACCATATCAGGATCCTTGGTGAAAAGCATTACCATACCGGTGATAATTATAACTCACCGGATATCGTGATGATGTTCCTTCCTATTGAATCTTCATTCAGCTCCGCCATGCGTGTGGATAAGGAGCTTTTCTCATATGCCTGGGACCGCCGAATCGTCATCGTAAGCCCTTCCACCCTGCTGGCCACGCTCAAGACGGTAGCATCCATCTGGAAGCAGGAACGACAGACGCGGAATGCCATTGAGATTGCGGAGGAAGGCGGCAAGCTATATGACAAGTTTGTCGGATTCGTGGAAGACCTGCTGAAGCTGGGTCGCCGCCTGGACGACTCCAAGCGGGAATACACGGAGGCCATGAACAAGCTGACCGAAGGCAGTGGCAACCTGGTCCGGCGCGCGGAAAAAATGAAAAAACTCGGAGCCAAAGCGCAAAAGTCACTTGCGCCGCCACTGGTGGAAAGGGCGGAACCGGAATAGGATATTTGTCCCCTGGCATAGAATCGTTGTAAACCGATACCCTGCCATTCATTTCAGTGGCAGTGATAAGTTGCGTCATACATAATCCTTTATTATACCCGCATTTTCAACAAGGGGATAGCCCAACCAAAAAGACTTGATGATTACCCGGATGAACAGAATTCTTGCGGCCATCGTTTTGCTTTCCGCGATGGCTTCGTGCAAATCGTTTACCAAGCTCTCCAACCAGAACCTGGCCATCAACTACGACTACCGGGAAACATTCCTTCATCCCGCATCCGCCCTCTTCCACGATGGTGATTTATCCATTTTGTATATCCGCATCCACAAGGATGAACTGCTGTACCGAAAAGGCGCCACTGGAAAGCAGGATGCTTCCGTGCGGGTAACATGGTCACTTCATGAAACCTATGACAGCAAGAGTGTGCTTGACACGGGTTCCGCAGTATTTGCCAACCAGTCGGCTGTGGGTGATTACCTGATGTACAATATTTCTTTCCGCGCACCCAAACCGGCATTCGTACTGTCCGTCAAACTGGAGGACCTTTACCGGAAGAAAAGCGTGACCTGGTTCGTCGACGCGGACAAGAGCAGCCCGCAATCCGCACAACGGTTCCTTCCTGTCCCGGCATACTCCAAGGTCCCCATGTTCCGGAACCACGTGGCCGGCACCGAGCCATTCCGATTTTACCGGGGCAGCAATGCACACGGGCCGCTGGTAGTCAGGTGCTACTTCCGCGGTTTCCCGGTGGCCGCACCCCCGTTCGCCTCCCGGTTCCCGGTAAGGTTCGACTACGGCGCGGATAGTGTTTTCACCATAGATTCGGATTCCGCGGTCATCATCCTCCTGCGGAACGGCATTTACCACTTCCAGCATGACACCACCAATAAGGCCGGCATTTCCATCTACCGGTTCGACGAAGACTTTCCCAGGATCACCGATGCGGCACAACTGGTGGAATCGCTCCGCTATATCACCACCAACCGCGAGTATGAAAAGCTGTCGGCTGCAGGCGACAAGAAAAGGGCTACCGATGAATTCTGGGTTGAGTTGGCAGGCAACCGCGAACGTGCGCGAACCCTTATCCGGAAATACTATACCCGGATACAGGAAGCCAACCGGTTGTTCACCTCCTACCTCGAAGGCTGGAAGACGGACCGGGGCATGATCTTTACCGTAATGGGCGCACCCACCTCCGTATTCCGGAATTCGGGTTCCGAGGAATGGACCTATGGAAATTACAACAACATCAGTTCCGTCACCTTCTCGTTCGACAAGATCTACAATCCATTTTCCACCAATGACTATATCCTTCGTCGATCCAACTATTATGAACAAACCTGGTTTCGAATGGTGGACCGCTGGCGGCAGGGAGTGGTGGTCAATGATTAGGACATAAAGGTCCGGGTTGAGCGTCCTGGGAAATTGAAAGCAAAAGCCATTTGAAGAACTACATCTACGGCATACACCCGGTGATCGAATTCCTGGAATCCGGGAAGGAGCCTGAAACCGTATTTATCCAGCAAGGCCTGCAGGGTCCCCAGGTGGGGAAGCTGAGATCCGTGCTTCGGGAACGGGGCCTGGTATACAAGGTGGTGCCGGTGGAAAAGCTGAACAGGATCACGGGCAAGAACCACCAGGGGGTGATTTGCTACATGTCTCCCGTTACATTCCATGCCGTGGAGGGTGTGATCCCGGCCATTTTCGAGGAAGGGAAGGTACCGCTTGTGCTTGTGCTGGACCGCATAACCGACGTGGGCAACTTCGGTGCCATCTGCCGGAGCGCGGCCTGTGCCGGTACTGACCTGGTGATTATCCCTGCGCGGGGTGCCGCGGCGGTGACGGCTGAAGCTGTTAAGGCCTCAGCTGGCGCCATAAGCAAGATCCGGATTGCCCGCGTTTCGAAATTGAAGGAGACACTCCGCTTTCTTGCCGACAGCGGTCTGCGCCTGTATGCCTGTACGGAACAGGGGAAAGATCTGCTGCAGGATGCGGACCTGTCCGCGCCTGCAGCCATTATCATGGGTTCGGAAGAGGATGGCATCTCCCCTGCCTATCTGGAGATGGCTGACGCCGCGCTGCGTATTCCCATGCCCGGCACCATCACCTCGTTAAATGTTTCCGTTGCCGCCGGGATCGTCCTCTACGAAGCCTGCAGGCAACGGCAGGTATAGCATATGTTTCAGCAAGGGACTGGTGCAGGCTCGGCCAGGAATTTCATTCCCGTTACGTTATGGCGCCCTGAACATTCCCGGCAACCTGGTTTGCCGTTTCAACCCGTACAAATATTACCGTGAAGAAGCACCGGAATAAAATACTGTTGTGGGCGGTCCTGGCAGTGGCGGCCGTGATGCGCCTTTATAACTTCGATGGATGGTCTCTTTCCAACGATGAACTCAGCGCCCTTTCACGCTTGCGGTTTGATGACCTGGGAATGCTGATCGAAAATGGGGTGAAGCCCGATATGCATCCCGCGGGTGTGCAGGTATTCCTGTATGGGTGGACAGGGCTGTTAGGCAATTCAGCCACGGTGGTGCGCCTGCCGTTCGTTCTGGCAGGCGTGGCATCGGTTTACCTCGTTTTCCTGCTGGGCAAAAGGATGTTCAGCCGGAGTGCGGGGCTTACCGCAGCTGCATTCCTGGCCGTACTTGAATACCCGGTCATGTACAGCCAGCTGGCAAGGCCGTACAGCATTGGACTGTTTACCGTCCTGGTGGCCGCCTGGGGCTGGTCGGGCATATTCCGGGACCGGTTCCGAAGTTCCCGGACGGTATCGCGGCCACGCTGGACCGACTACGCGTTGTTCATTCTGGGCGTGAGTGCCAGCATGTACACGCATTACTTCGCCATGCTGACCGCTGGACTGATCTGCCTCGCCGGACTATGGATAGCCCCGCGTGAAAGGATGAAAGGGTACCTGCTGTGCGGCCTGGTCATCGTGCTGCTGTACCTGCCGCACCTGGGCGTGCTGTCGCATCAACTGGGCACAGGGGGCCTGGGCGGCGATGGCGGTTGGCTGGGTCCCCCCGATCCGTCCTTCTTCGGCAATTACCTGGGTTATGCGTTCAACGGGTCATTCTTGATCGGCGGACTGGCCTTATTGCTGGCGGCCATGGCACTGGTAAATGTATTTGTGCTTGAAAAGACCGGGCGCCGGAGCCTTATCCTGGCCGCGTGGTTCCTGGTACCGGTCCTGGCAGGTTATGCCTACTCGGTGTGGGTCAATCCCGTGCTGCAATATTCCGTGGTGCTGTTCGGTTTCGGGTTTGCACTGCTATTCATCTGTTCATTCCTGCGCCTGCCACGGAAGGCGCTGCAGGTTCTCGTCATCCTGATCCTGGCGGCAGGCTGTTACAGTACAGCCGTGTCCAACAAATACTATAGCACGCAGCATTTTGCAGTCTTCCGGGAACTGGCGGAAGAGACTTTGCGCTATAACAGTGAATACGGATCGCACAGGATTACACGCACCGCCAACGTTCATGCGCCCTATTACCTGGATTATTACTTCATCCGGGCAGGGGAACCGGTACCATTCGAGTTGTATAAATGCAACGAGTACGGGATGATCCGCAACCTGGCCGATGCCGTGAATCGCTCGACGACACCATATCTGATGCATGCCTGGAGCAATATCTACGACCTTCCGGAAACTGAAGCCGTCATCCGCGCGAAGTTTCCGTTTATCGTTTCCCGGGCCAGCCACTTCAATAGCGGTATTACCCTTTACGGGAAGGACAGCCTGCACCAGGGGCCGGTGCTGGTGGCTTACGATGCCACGTTGCCCCTTGGGGACACCACGGGAAACGGGACCCTCGTCAATGTGGAATTCAGCCCCGGATTTGATCTGCGCGGCAACGCCCTGCATGGAGAAAGTCCGTTGAAGGTTTTCGTGTCGGCCAGGTTCCGCTCGGACGCCCCGCTTCGGGCCAAGCTCGTCTTCAGCGTGGATTCGGCCAGCGAAAATATAAGCTGGTACGGAAGAAGAATTGGTGATTTTCAAAGCACGACGGACGAATGGCACCGGGCCCATGCCGTTGTCACCCTTGACCGGCCGCTGCCGGACCATGCGGTGGTGAAAGCATTCGTCTGGAATGACCGGCAGGAAGTATTTTATATGGATGACTTCAGATTGCTGATATTCAAGGATTACTAGCCTTTTATATCAACAGGTTTGCGCACGGGTTTTAATCCCGGGGTTTATTCACATTACGGGCAAAAGTCAGGCCCCGGCCGGGTTGTATTTTCATACAACACATCGTTAATTTGCATTCCATTTTCCATCACCCTGTAATTGAATCCTGACATGACACGCCCTGCCCTGCTCGTCCTTCTCGCCCTGTTTATTTTCTCAGCCGCAACGGCCCAGGACCGGAATTTTGCCCGCACCTATCAATCCAATGTGCTGAACAAGGGAAATTTCGACCTGGAGGTGTGGTCGACCTACAGCTTTGGCCGGGATGACTTCTACAGCAAGCTGGTCCAGCGGTTCGAATTCGAGTTCGGGGTAACGGACAGGCTGCAGACCGCCTTTTACCTGAATTACGGACAGGTATCCTATTTCGATCCGGAGGGTGATGGCTCGGTTAAAACGGGCACCACGGGCATTTCCTTTTCAAACGAATGGAAATACAAGATCAGCGATCCGGTCGCCAACCGGCTGGGTTCTGCCATATATGGCGAGTACACCGTCTCCACTTCTGAAATCGAACTGGAAGCCAAGATCATCCTCGACAAACGCATCGGTGACGAACTCTTTGCCATGAATATCGTGGGTGAGGCCGAATTTGAACCCGAGTACGAATCCGAGAAACAGGAAACGGAATACGAGAATGAGGAGAACAAGCTAAATATCGAACTCGCTTACATGCACCTATCCAAAAAGGGATTCGGTCTTGGCGTCGAGGTGGAGAACCGCAACGCATTCGAAAAGGGTGAATGGGAATACTCCGCATTGTATGCGGGGCCTACCTTCTCCTACCATGCCGCCAAGTCATGGTGGCTGATCCTGAATGTCATGCCGCAGATTACAGACCTGAAGTCGTCATCGGGCGAAAGCCTTGAACTGCATCATAACGAAAAGTACGACATCCGGCTGCTGTTCGCATACGTATTCTGATCCCATGCGCGTTTCCCTTCCAAAGACTTTCCTGGTGGCCTTGTTGATGGTGTCCGCCGCCTGTGCCGTTCAGCTGCCGGCCCCCACTGCCGAGGATGCGGTCCGCGCTTCCGCGCGATGGCCGGGTTACGGCGACAGGGAGCTGGCGGAAGGCCACCGCATGTACATCCTTAACTGCAGCTCGTGTCACACCCTTTACCGACCCATGGCTTATACCGAACACGCCTGGGAGGAACTTTTTCCGGAAATGGCGGAAGAGGCCAGGCTGGATTCAACGGAAAGCGACATGATACTGAAGTACCTTCTGGTGATGTCAGGCGCACTGCCTGCCCTGTAGGCCTTATTATCCGCCTGCTGTATTTGAAAAAAAAACCAGTAGGTTTGTCGCGCATCCTTAATTTTGCTTTTCATCAGAATTAAACCAGAAATCGAATTCCCCTATGGCATTGGATCAGATCACATCACTTCTCGGCGAACGCGCGGGTGAGTTGCTGGAACACCGTTGCAAGACCATTCCGGCAGACCAGCTGCATGCACCGGGACCGGACTTCGTTGACCGTATCTTTGCACAGTCAGGTCGCAACAACAAGGTCCTGCGGAACCTGAATGCAATCTACGGGAACGGAAGGCTTGGCGGAACAGGTTATGTCAGCATCCTGCCTGTCGACCAGGGCGTGGAACATTCAGGAGGTGCATCCTTCGCTCCCAACCCCATGTTTTTCGACCCGGAAAACATTGTCCGGCTGGCCATCGAAGGCGGCTGCAATGCGGTTGCTTCCACCTTCGGTGTGCTGTCCGCGGTCTCACGCAAGTACGCGCATAAGGTCCCGTTTATCGTCAAGCTAAACCATAACGAGTTCCTGACCTATCCGAACACTTATGACCAGGTGTTCTTCGGCCGTGTAGAAGACGCCTGGAATATGGGAGCCGCGGCCGTGGGCGCAACCATCTATTACGGATCAGAGGAGTCGTCCCGGCAGATTACGGAGGTCGCCAGGGCCTTTGCACGCGCGCATGAACTGGGCATGGCCACTATCTTATGGTGTTACCTGCGCAACCCGGGGTTCAAGAAGGATGGCAAGGATTACCATGCGGCGGCCGACCTTACCGGGCAGGCCAACCATTTGGGCGTGACTATCCAGGCGGATATCATCAAACAGAAACTGCCTGCAAGCAACGGCGGATACACGGCCATCAAGTTCGGCAAGACACATAAGAAAGTTTACGAATCACTGACGAGTGACCACCCGATCGACCTGTGCCGGTACCAGGTCGCCAACTGTTACATGGGCCGCGCGGGACTAATCAATTCCGGGGGCGAATCGAAAGGCGCCAGTGACATGGCCGAAGCGGTAGCCACCGCCGTCATCAACAAGCGCGCCGGCGGGCAGGGACTCATCTCCGGCCGCAAGGCATTCCAAAAGCCGTTTAAGGAAGGTATCCACATGCTGAATGCGATCCAGGATGTCTACCTGGAAAAGAAGATCACCCTGGCCTAGGGCTGCCGGAAATCCGGAAAGCCAAACACAACCATCCATGTCCTGGTTCAAGCGAATCAAAGGCGGCATCACCACCTCCACCAAGGAAAAGAAGGAGACTCCTGAAGGGCTCTGGTACCGGTGTGGCAAGTGCAAAAAGATGATCTCCACCACCGAGCATGCGGAAGCCCTGTATGTCTGTGCGCATTGCGATTATCATGAACGCATCGGTTCCCGGGAATACTTCGGCATCCTTTTCGATGATGAGCCAACGGAGATTAATGCCAGTCTGCTGGCCGGTGATCCGCTCGGCTTCGTGGATACGAAAAGTTACGCGGACCGGCTGGTCAATTCACGCAAGAAGACCGGGCTGAATGACAGCATCCGAACCGCTTACGGCAAGGTGGACGGTCACGACCTCATGGTGGCATGTATGGACTTTACCTTTATCGGTGGCTCCATGGGTGCAGTCATGGGGGAAAAAATAGCCCGGGCCATTGACCATTGCATCGAAAACCGGTTACCGCTGCTGATCATATCCAAATCCGGGGGCGCCCGCATGATGGAGGCCGCCTTTTCGCTGATGCAGATGGCAAAGGTCTCGGCCAAGCTGACCCTGTTGTCAGACGCCGGTATCCCATACGTCTCGCTGATGACGGACCCCACGACCGGGGGCGTGACCGCTTCCTTTGCGATGCTGGGCGATTTTAATATTGCGGAACCCGGTGCCCTGATCGGCTTCGCGGGTCCGCGGGTCGTGAAAGAGACCATCAAGAAAGACCTGCCCAAGGGCTTCCAGACCTCGGAATTTCTGCTTGAGCATGGCTTCCTGGATTTCATAATCCATCGCAAGGAGCTGAAATCCAGGCTTTCATTATTGCTGGAGCTGATGAAAGGCTGAGGGTGCCCGGCGGATCAGGTTATGGGCATCCCATTCCCGCAGCGTGATACGGCAATTATCACAAGCGCTTCATGCCTAACGTTTTCAGGGGTTTGAATTGACCGCGCGGAACGCTATCTTTGCCGACCATTTAAATACAGTCAATACTCCTTTACCCTTACCTACATGTCGTTAACCGCAGAAAAGAAAAAAGAATTGTTTGCCAAGCACGGGCAGTCGGAAAAGGATACGGGCCGGGCAGAGTCGCAGATCGCGCTCTTTACCCAGCGTATCACCGAAATGACCCAGCACATGAAAGAGCAACCCAAGGACAAGGCCACAGAGCGTTCCCTGATCCGGCTGGTGGGCAAGCGCAGGAGTTTGCTCGATTTTCTCATGAAAAAAGATATCACCCGTTACAGGAAGATTATCTCCGAACTCCGGATCAGAAAATAAATTAACAACTTAAAGGCAATATCCCATTGCCTTTTTTCATTTCCCGGCTCACGGCAAACCCGAAAAAGCCGGCCCAACATTAAGAATCACATGTCAAAGACACCCATTGTAAAAACATTTAAGCTCGACGACGGTCGGGAAATTTCCATCGAAACCGGGAAACTGGCCAAGCAGGCAGACGGCTCCGTGTTAGTCCGCATGGGAGAATGCATGCTCCTCGCATCCGTAGTATCCAACAAGGAGCCCCGCGAAGGGATCGATTTCCTCCCGCTGACCGTGGATTACCAGGAAAAATATGCTTCCGTGGGACGCTTCCCCGGAGGGTTTTTCAAACGCGAAGCACGTCCGTCCGAATACGAAATCCTTATCTGTCGCCTGATCGACCGGGCACTGCGGCCCCTGTTTCCGGATGACTATCACGGGGACACACAGGTAATAGTGAACCTGATCAACGCTGACAAGAACGTGGCCCCTGACGCGCTGGCCTGCCTGGCCGCTTCGTCCGCCATCGCGGTAAGCGACATTCCATTCGGGGGACCCGTGAGCGAAGTGCGGGTAGGAAAGCTCGACGGCAAGCTGGTAATCCATCCCGCGGTGGAGGATTTTGAAAACCTCGAAATCGATCTGATCGTGGCCGGGACACTGGAAAATGTGGTGATGGTAGAAGGGGAAATGAATGAAGCGTCAGAAGCCGACATGCTGGAGGCCATCAAGTTCGCCCATGAGGCTATCAAGCAGCAATGCAAAGCCCAGCTCGAACTGGCTGACATGGTTGGCAGGAAGGAAAAGCGTGAATACCACCACGAGGAGAATGACGAAGCCCTGCGCGCTGAGGTGGACAAACTGTACGACAAGGTCTATGCAGTGGCCAACAGCCGCAACCCGAACAAGCATGAGCGCTCGGAAGCTTTCAAAAAGATCCGTGATGAGTTTCTCGAAGCCATGCCGGAAGAAACACGGGAAGAGAAGGAAGAACTGGTACGGAAATATTACCACGACGTGGAATACAAGGCCGTGCGTGACATGTACCTGAAGGAAGACGCACGACTCGACGGCCGCAGGCTGGACGAGATCCGTCCCATCTGGTGCGAGGTCAACTACCTGTCCAGCACACACGGCTCAGCCGTCTTCACCCGGGGTGAGACCCAGGCGCTGACTACCGTCACGCTGGGTACCAAACTGGACGAACAGATTATCGACGGCGCCATGTTCGACGGCACCAACAAGTTTTTACTGCATTATAACTTCCCGCCATTCTCCACCGGAGAGGCCCGCCCGCTTCGCGGCGTGGGAAGGCGTGAGGTGGGACATGGCAACCTGGCCATGCGCTCGCTCAAGAAAGTATTCCCTAACCCTGACGACAACCCGTACACCATCCGGATCGTCAGTGACATCCTGGAATCGAACGGAAGCTCTTCCATGGCAACAGTCTGCGCGGGCTCGCTCGCACTGATGGATTCCGGCGTGAAGACCAAAAGTGCCGTGGCCGGCATTGCCATGGGCCTGATCTCAGACGGCAAGGGTAAGTTCACCGTGCTAAGCGATATCCTGGGCGACGAGGATCACCTGGGCGATATGGACTTCAAGGTCACCGGTACGCGGAACGGCATCTGCGCCTGCCAGATGGACCTCAAGGTGGAAGGCCTCCCATACGACGTGCTTATGAAAGCGCTCGAGCAGGCACGCGCCGGCAGGCTGCATATCCTCGATGAGATGGATAAGGTCATCTCGAAACCGGCCGACGACTACAAGCCGCATACCCCGCGGATCGAAAGCATGCGCATCGACCAGGAATATATCGGTGCCGTGATCGGCCCGGGCGGCAAGATCATCCAGGCGCTGCAGCGTGAAACCAATACCACGATCTCTATCGAAGAGGTAGGCAACGAAGGCATCATCCAGATCGCATCCCCCGACAAGAAGAGCATTGACGAGTGCAAGGCCAAGATCAAAGCCATTGTCGCGGTGCCGGAAGTCGGTACGGAATACGAGGGACCGGTCAAGAGCATCATGCCATTCGGCGCCTTTATCGAGATCATGCCCAACAAGGACGGGCTGCTGCACATCTCGGAGATCGACTGGGAACGCACGGAGAAGGTCGAAGACAAGCTCAAGGAAGGCGACATGGTCAAGGTCAAACTTATCGACGTCGACGCGAAAACCGGTAAGCTGAAGCTTTCCCGGAAGGCGCTGCTTCCGAAGCCCGAGGGCATGCCCGACCGCGAACGCGGTGGCAAGGGTGGCGGCAACCGCCGGCACCAGCGCCGGAAGCCTGAGGTTAAGGAGAACTAGTTTTCAGGGTAATCCTGGCTTTTACGAATCATACAGCTTCTTTTTACAAGCGGCAGTCAGCAGCGGCAGTGGAAGTGAATGCCGTTATTGCGAAACGGCCCTGACCGCCAGGGAAAGGCTGACAAAACAATCCCGACATCAGCGACGTCATCGCAAGTCCCGGCCGAAGCCACGCGATCTCTTGCGGTGGAGATTCATGTTGGACCAGTTATTTCATAGTGCGGGATTGCCGCACGGGTTCCTGCATCACCGCTCGAAATAACGAATTGGAATAGCATGAGATTCCCACACTATTCTGCTCCTGAGGTAAACCTCCGTTGATACATTTCGGAGATTAGCTAACCTTCCCTTTACCAGTTTTTTATGGAATTCTTACAGGGTGCTTGCAAAATGGTCCGCCTGAAAGGTCAATTCCCTCCCATTCTTACACAACTGCCTGTGAGTGATGTTTTTCTGAAACTACATCCGGGAGGGGCCGTTACAGCTACCATACATATAGAAAATGCGACAATTAAAGATCACCAAGCAGGTAACGAACCGCGAGACGGCATCCCTGGACAAGTACCTTTCAGAGATCGGCAAAGTTCAACTGATCACCCCTGAAGACGAGGCCCGGCTGGCCCGAAAGATCAGGGAAGGCGACCACTCGGCGCTCGAGGCATTGTGCAAAGCCAACCTCCGCTTCGTCGTATCCGTGGCGAAGCAATACCAGAACCAGGGGCTGACCCTGGGCGACCTGATCAACGAGGGAAACCTGGGACTGATCAAGGCCGCACAGCGGTTCGATGAAACACGTGGTTTCAAATTCATCTCGTACGCCGTCTGGTGGATCAGGCAGTCCATCCTCCAGGCCCTGGCCGAGCAATCACGCATCGTTCGCCTGCCGCTGAACAAGATCGGCTATATAAACAAGATCAACCGCGCATTCAACGAGCTGGAGCAGGACTTCGAACGCGAACCCACCAACGAGGAGATCTCGGTCGTACTCGGCATCTCAGCTGATGACGTCCGTGATACCATGCGGGGCTCCGGCCGCCATGTATCGATGGATGCCCCCCTCCCTTCAGGCGAGGATTCAAGCCTGCTGGACCTCATGCCCGGCGATGAGGAACGGTCGCCCGAAACGCAGCTGATGACCGAATCTCTGCGCCGGGAAATTGAACGCGCCCTGACCACGCTCACCCCCCGCGAGGCGGATGTGATCCGCCTGTACTATGGCCTGGAGAACGGCACGCCAGCTAAGACGCTGGAGGAGATCGGGGAACGATTCGAGCTGACCCGTGAAAGGGTACGCCAGATCAAGGAGAAAGCCATCCGCCGGCTGAAGCATACCTCGCGAAGCCGGATCCTGAAATCCTACCTCGGGTAGTCGATAAGTTTTCCGGAACCCCGGACGCTCCATTCACGATTTTCCTATTTTAGGCGCATGAAAAACCGCATCCTACTGTTGGCATTTGCCGTACTGTTGTTCGCTGCCTGCCAGCAAAGCAGGGAAAGCGAAAGCCGTCTCATCCTCCAGATCACGGACGCCCCGGCGGATTATGATTCCGTACTTGTAGAGGTGGTCGCCGTGGCCCTGCATACGGCCGGGTCGGGATGGATGACAGCCGATGTGCCCGACAAGGTGTACGACCTGCTGTTGCTGCAGAATAACGCGACAGCCGTATTGGACACCACCACGCTACCTGCCGGTAAGCTGACCCAGTTCAGGCTGATCCTCGGTTCGGACAACCGCGTGGTCGTGGATGGCACCTCTCATCCCCTCCAGCTTTCCAGCCAGGATGAAACCGGGCTGAAGCGCACGGTGAACTATGATGTCGTAGGCGGACAAACCCATACCCTGGTGATCGACTTTGATGCTTCGGTTTCGATCATAGAAGAAGGCAATGGCGACTACCGGTTAAAGCCCGTGATTAGCGCGTCATTCTACTGATTCTTTCCCGCGGCTTCGAAATCCCTGGCCACGTATTGTCAGCGGCCGGGTGACCCAATATCTTTATCTTTCCCGAAAAAGCAGATGGGAAAGTACCGTTTATTCTATTGGCCGTTTTTTTTCTTTTCCCTGTGCGCCCAGTCGCAGGACCGCATGCTCACCATGGAAGAGGCTGTGCTCGGCACCCGTGGTGAACTGGCCCCGCAGAATATTGAAGGTTTAAAGTGGATTAAGGATACCGATGACTGGTGCTTTATGGATTCAACCGGCATGGTGCTGATGCGTGAATCGATCCAACAGCCGGCTGCCCCACTGGTGACGACCGGGGATCTGAACACCGCCTTTAAAGACATTCTCACTTCCGCGCTAAAGTCCTTCCCCGGTGTCACCTGGACCGGCCCCCACACCTTTTCGTTTAAAGCTGAATCAATGCTGTGTGCCTATGACACACGAACCGGCAAAGGAAGCGTCGTTATAGAAACTGAACTGTCAGACGCCGCGCCTCACAAGGACATGCACGACAAAACACTGGCCATCGCCTACACGTCAGGTAACGACCTGTACATCCAGAAAAACGGAAAGTCAATCCGTGTGACGGATGACGGAAGTGACGGCATCGTCAACGGGCAGGTTGTGCACCGGTATGAATTCGGCATCAGCAAGGGTACGTTCTGGTCGCCGGATGGCAGCCGGCTTGCCTTCTACCGGAAGGATGAGACCATGGTCACCACCTATCCGGTAAACGACTACTCCACACGTCCGGCGGGCCCCCGCCTGGTGCGGTACCCCATGGCCGGTGATTCGAGCCACCATGTCACGGTTGGGGTTTACAGCCTTTCTACAGGAAAGACCACCTGGCTGCAGACCGGCACGCCCAGGGACCAGTACCTGACCAATATCGCCTGGAGTCCGGATAACAACCTAATATACGTGGCTGTCCTCAACCGCGGGCAGGATCACCTCCGGCTGAACCAGTATGACGCCTCTACAGGTGTGTACGTAAAAACGCTGTTTGAGGAAAAGAATGACAAGTATGTACAGCCGCTGCATGCCATGGAATTCCTGCCCGGGAAGGGTGACCGCTTTATCTGGCAAAGCCGCAGGAACGGCTGGAACCACCTGTACCTTTACAGCACCAGCGGCAAGCTGATCCGCCAGCTTACCCGCGGCGCATGGGAGGTCATGTCGTTCGAAGGATTGGACGAAAAAGGCCGCCACGCGTACTTTACTTCCACTGCAGGCGGAGCTGTTAACCGCGACCTGCACCGCGTCTCCATGACGGGACGCATGACCCGGCTCACCCGTGGCGCGGGAACCCATGGCATTACCCTTAACGATGCGAAGACCCTTTTTATCGACCGGTTTTCTTCGGTAGAGGTACCGCGCACCATCAGGGTCAGCTCGGTTGACGGGATAAAACACAAGGAACTTCTTGCCGCGCCTGATCCGCTGGCAGACTACCTGCTGGGCGACATGCGCATGTTCAGGATTCCCAACGGCCACGGTGACGACCTGCAGTGCCGCATGTTCCTGCCACCTGCCTTCGACAGCACTAAGACATATCCCTGCATTATTTATGTGTACAACGGTCCCAATATCCAGCTTATCCGTAACCGGTGGCTGGGTGGTGCCAACCTGTGGTTTCACTACATGGCACAGCGCGGGTATATCATGTTCACGGTCGACGGGCGCGGATCCGCCAACCGCGGGCTGGCATTTGAACAATCGTTGTTCAGGCAACTCGGCGTGGTGGAACGCGAAGACCAGATGGCCGGCGTGGCATGGCTCAGGTCCAGGCCATATATCGACACGGAACGCATGGGCGTGCACGGCTGGAGCTACGGCGGTTACATGACCACCGGCCTGGTGACCCGCCACCCGGATGTCTTCAGGGCTGCCGTGGCTGGAGGCACCGTGACGGACTGGAAATACTATGAAGTGATGTATACGGAACGGTACATGGATACGCCGGAGGAGAATCCTGCAGGATATGCAGAATCTGAACTCATGCCTTACGTGGACAGCCTCGACTGTCCCCTGCTGATGATCCACGGCACCGGCGACGATGTGGTCGTGTTGCAGCACAGCATGATGTACCTGAAGAAAGCGATAGAAGCCGGCAAACAAGTGGCGTATTTCGCCTACCCGGATTACAAGCATAACGTCCGCGGGCCGGACCGTGTGCACCTGATGGAAATGATCACCCGTTTCTTCGAAGAACATCTCTGATCTTTTATGCGGCTTGCGCCGATGACGATTTTCAGCATTCTCCTGTACTACGGGGTCCTCATCCCCCTTTCCCTGCTGCCCTTCCGCATCCTGTACGCGGTTTCAGACCTGCTGCACCTGGTCCTTTACCGCCTGGCCGGGTACAGGAAGAAGGTGGTGATGCGTAACCTGCGAAACGCCTTTCCGGAAAAGAATGAGCGGGAGATAGTCCGCCTCGCATCGCTGTTTTACCGGCACCTGTGCGACCTCGTGGTTGAAAGCGTAAAGATCTTTTCGATCAGTCCGGGCCAGGTCCATGCACGCATGAAGTGCCGTAACCCGGAAGTACTTGACAAGCTGCATGACGATGGCCGGAGCGTGATCCTCGCCGGCGGACATTTCAACAACTGGGAATTGTTCGCCGTGGCCGTGGATGAACTGGTAAAGCACCGGACCATCGGGATCTACACCCCGCTTACCAACCGATTCCTTGACGGGAAAATGCAGCGATCCAGGAGCAGGTACGGGCTGACCATGATCGCCACACGAAAAGTCAAGGAATTTTTCAGGGAACATACCGCTGAACGAACCATGACCATCTTCGCGATCGACCAGTCCCCCTCTTCCGCTTCGCGCTGCTACTGGACCACCTTTCTCAACCAGGAAACCGCCGTCCTGTTCGGTACGGAAAAATACGCGCGCGAATACAACTACCCGGTCGTATTCGGCAGAATTCTCAAGTTAAAGCGCGGTTATTACGAATTTGAATTCGAGCTGGCCGTTGAAGATCCTTCAAGCATGAAGCCAGGCGAAATCACGGAAAAGGTCACGCGCATGCTGGAAAAAGACATCGTCGGGGCGCCGGAGTACTGGCTGTGGAGCCACAGGCGGTGGAAGAGGAAACGGGAAATTAGTGAACAGTGATCCGAAAACCCTTGCCCGAACGCCAGGAAGCGGGCAGGCTGCACTTACCCGCGCAACCAACTTTCCCTGAATGCCAGCTGGGCTTTGGTGGGATGGCCTGCCTCCCTGATGGCGACCCTGTCGAAGAACGAAACGCTGAAGTCAGGATCAAGCGTAAGATTCTTTTCGATATTCAACCGGCGGACGCGCAATGAAAGCGGACTCCCTTCTTCGGGTTTAAGGTTTTTAACGGCATCCGGGAACGGCATACCGTTCACTTTTAGCAGCTCATCGCCGGGCATTATTCCTGCTTTGGCGGCTGGCGAACCGGTCCAGGCCAGTCGAACCAGGGGATCTTTAACGATGCGCAGCCCCAGCCTTTCGTGCCAGTGGCGTGATGGGCTGCGCCTGATCTCCAGTCCCGCATGGCCGAGCAGCTCTCCCAACATGGATTCGTAGGAAACGGCCCGGTATACGACATCGCTGAAGAAGCCATCCACCGCAATGCCCGCGGCATGACCTGCCAGCCTGGCCATATCCGCTTCCGTATAACCCTTGCCCTGCCTGCCAAATTCATCGTACAGCATGCGCATGACGTCGTCCAGTGATCCGCTGCCCCCCGACCGTTGCCTGATAAGCAGATCCAGCATGAGGGCCACGAGGGAGCCCTCGTCGTATATTGATGTTTTCCGCCCGGGTGCGCCGGCTTCATAGCCGTCGAGCCAGGTGTCAAACGAAGATTCCGCCACGGAGTAATTAAGGTGGCCCGGGTTATCCAGGTGACGTTGCAGCCGCCTGGCCACGCACGACAAGTATTTATCGAGGTTAAAACAGCCGCCCCGGGCCAGAAAGAGATCGCCGTAGTAGGTGGTGAATCCTTCATACACATAACCCAGCCTGCTGTATTGCTCGCTTGTGAAGTCATAGGGCGACATCTCCGCCGGCCTGATGGTCTTCACATTCCAAACGTGGAAAAGTTCATGCGAAGCCACCCCAAGAAAATCGTCGTACAGCTCGTCCATCAGCTTATGACCAGGTCCGAGCAGCAGCATGGTCGAGCGCAGGTGCTCCACACCATGAAAGCAGGCATACTCCGGCAGGATAACTAGAAAATGAAATTCCTCCACCGGAAACTCCCGCATGGTACTGACCTGCGCTTCCGTGAATGCCCGAAAGTCCTTTTCCATGCGATCCCAACCCGGTTCGCACTCGCACAAAAGCCAGATATGAAACGAAATCCCCTTGCTGGTGTACGTATGGTGTTTCAGCGATGGGGAACAGATAAAAGGCGAATCAGCCAGCTCGTCGAAATGCAGGACCCGGAAAGCGCCGTCCTCCTGCCGCGCCATGGAGGTAGCCACCTGCCAGTGCCCGGGAATATCAAGCCTTACACTGCAGGGTTCCCGCGGGTTGGCGGCATCGTATACACAGCACTGCACCGGGTTCACATACAGCAGGTCAGGAGACAGGTAACAACCGCCGCCATCCAGCTGCGCGGCATAGTACCGGTATACCGCCTTGACAGTCCCGGATCCGCCGGTTTGAATCCGCCAGCGATCCCTGGTGACCTTTTCCGTATGGAGCAGCTGCCCCCCTGCCCCGTGGGCATCCATCCGAAGTACATTGCGTGCGAAATGTCCCGACTGGTACCTGCCGGGCCGCCACGCGGGAAGCTGCAATTCTAATACATCTCCTTTTGACTTCGCGGTAGCGGTAATTTCGATAAA
Organism: Bacteroidota bacterium; assembly: GCA_024638565.1. Classification (GTDB taxonomy): domain Bacteria; phylum Bacteroidota; class Bacteroidia; order AKYH767-A; family OLB10; genus JAHEKC01. The sequence goes on along the minus strand of JAHEKC010000003.1, from coordinate 27,657 downwards.
CCCGGATGCGGGTTCCGGGATAGAAAAGTGATAGTGCATAGCGAGTCAAACCTAGTGTTTTTCCGGTACGTGCCGCGCGGCGTGAGGGGTCAAATATGTACCTTTCGCTAACGACACCTGTTTTGGAAAGGGATTATTACAAGCTGCTCGGCGTTGCACGAGCCAGCAGCAATGAGGAAATCAGAAAAGCTTTCCGCAAGTTGGCGATGATTTATCATCCCGACAAGAATCCCGGCAACCGGGAAGCCACAGATTTTTTCATGGAACTTCGCGAAGCCTACGAAGTCCTCTCGGATCCGGAAAAACGTAAATCATATGACCTTGACCCGGGGCGCAGCAGCACGGATGCGGGGCATGGCATCACGCACACCTTCACGGCTGCCACGGACCGGCGCTCGGCAAAGGTGAACGAGGAGATCCGGCTTTCATTCACCTATACGGGTGAAGGCCGGATCTTCCTTAAGCCCAGGCTGGGCGGCTTCTTCATTACCGGTGCCCCGTTTGTTTCCTTCGGCAAGGCCAGGCGTGACGGCACGGAAGTAAAGGAAACCACGCTGGCCTATATCATTGCACCGCTCTACCCGGGCAAGCATACCATCGGGCCGGCATCCATCCGGCTGCATCATGTCCTGCATGTGACAGATCCCATCGTGATCGATGTCAGGAAGAACAACTGCTACTATTCAAAGAAGGAAAACCCCAAACGTGATGCCGACGGCAGGCCATACAGGTACCGCATGTTCTATGAAACCGTCACGGGCTCCGACCGTCGCCGCACATTGAAAAACGTAAGCCATACGGTCCTTATTCCAAGAAGCCATTTTGCCGAGGTCAGCCACCGCATAGGGATGGTTTTAAAGGCAGGCAGCGCCATATGGGGTGTGCTGCTAGCCATCCGCATCGACGCCCACCTGCTCCTGGGCCTGGCAGGCGGACTGCTGTTCGGGGGACTCGCCTGCACGCTCTTCTACGGGATAACCGGCATCCGTTCCAGGTTCTATTTCTCGCGCAGGTATGCCGCTGTTCAGTCCTACCTGAAAATGGGATACCAGAGCGGCACGGATACCGGTTCCCGTTTCCTGCCGGGCGACTGGGTGCACTTTATCACCGGGCTGCTGTCATAATTAAAGCGGGAACGTATTTGGGACTTATTGTCAAGCAGGTCCGGGAAATACCAACTAATTAACTAACTATCTATCTTTGCCACGTGAAAGACATTCGGAAGAAACTCATCATGGCCGGCCATGCGGAAGGAATATCCTACCTGGTCCTGCTATTCATCGCCATGCCCATGAAGCACATGGCAGGCATCTGGGAGGCGGTCCGGGTGGTGGGCAGCCTGCATGGCATCCTGTTTATTGTTTTCCTGTCCCTGTTATGGGAGGCGCGCAAGCGCATGCCGCTGTCATGGAAAACGACCTTTGTGGCATTCCTGCTCAGCATTACACCGTTCGGTACTTTTTTCCTGCCACGGGTTGTGAAGGATCGTGAACCCGCATAAATATCCCAGGGAACACCCGGGATAGATTCACGCTGCGCAGTTGGGATGGGAAGTGGATGAGTTGGGGCGTTTGCACGGATTGCAGACGACGAAACACGAATCCTGAATCCAGTTGGCTTACGAATATGATGCGGTGATTGCAGCTCCATTTTCTCCCCGCAAGCGCCGGGATACATGCGCCGCAAAGACGAATACCTTGAACTGCGAACAGTGAACAGCAGCCCTACGCCTTCACCAAACCGGCATTCATCAGCTCCTTGATATCGAGGATAATCTTTTCTGCGAGATTGCCGGCAGTGGTTTCGCTTTTGCTTTCCGCATAGATCCTGATAATGGGTTCCGTGTTGGACTTGCGAAGGTGCACCCATTCGTCCTCGAACTCGATCTTAAGCCCGTCCACGGTGTTGATAGGATGCTTCTGGTACTTGGACCTGATCCCATCGAAAAGTCGCGCGAGGTCGGTATCCGGGTGCAGTTCGATCTTGTTCTTCGAGATAAAGTAATCAGGGTAGGTGGCACGCAGCATGCTGGCACTCTTTCCGGAATGCGCGAGGTGCGACAAAAACAATGCAATCCCGGCCAGCGCATCGCGTCCGTAGTGCAGGTCGGGGAGAATGACACCGCCATTCCCCTCACCACCGATGACCGCATGCTTTTCCTTCATCATCTCCACCACGTTCACCTCTCCCACTGCTGTGGCGAAGTGCCGTCCGCCGGCTTTCTCGGTCACCACCTGCAGGGCGCGGGTCGAACTGAGATTTGAAACCGTGTTTCCCTTCGTCCGGCCAAGCACGTAATCCGCCACGGCCACGAGGGTATATTCCTCGCCGAACATCTCACCGTCCTCGCAAACGAGTGCCAGGCGATCCACATCCGGATCGACGGCAATGCCGATGTCCGCCTTTCTTTTAACCACTTCCTTAGAAAGACCCTCGAGGTTTTCCGGCAGCGGTTCGGGGTTATGGGCGAACTGGCCGTCAGGTTCACAGTTGACCGGGAATACCATCTCCACGCCCAGCGCATCGAGCAATGCCGGCACGGCCACACCACCGGTGGAGTTGATGCCGTCCACGGCGACTTTGAACTGCCGTTTTGAAACTGTTTTCTTGTCTACCATCGGGTGAGATATAATGGCATCAATATGCGACTTCAGCGCATCAGGATCCGGAATGATCCTTCCCAGGGTGGTGACCTCGTCAAAGGACATTTTACCCTGCTCTCCAAGCCTCAGGATCTCATCACCGGCGCCCGCCGACAGGAATTCCCCGTCCTCGTTCAGCAGCTTGAGTGCATTCCAGTGCTTGGGGTTGTGACTGGCCGTGATGACAATGCCGCCGCGCGCCTTATGGCGCGTCACGGCCATCTCCGTGGTGGGGGTCGTGGTCAGTCCAAGGTCGATGACGTCAATGCCCATTCCCACCAGCGTGCCGGTGACCAGCTGATGGACCATGGGCCCTGACAAGCGTGCATCGCGTCCCACGACAATGCCGTTCCGCCGCCCGCCCTTTCGCTGGCGGCCGATATATGCGCCAAAGGCTGCGGTGTATTTTACGATATCAAAAGGGGTCAGTGCCTCTCCCGGTTTCCCGCCGATGGTACCTCTGATGCCTGATATGGATTTGATAAGGGTCACTGCTTTGCGTTTCGGGCAAATATATCCAATGCCATTGCAAGCCCGCATTCAAGTTATGAACAGGTGTTAAAACCGGGCCCTGTATCATGTCTGCCCCTGAAACCCTTTGCCCTTCAGGGTTCTGGCGGGGTGGTTCCCGGTGGGCTGATTGTGGGCCGCGGCTGTTTCCGATCGGTGAAAAAGCCTATTTTTGCACCTCGTTTTCAAAACCTGACGGTTACATGGCAAAGAAGAAAGAGGAAACCGACCTCGATATCAGCGAAACTATAAATAAGACTGAGAAGTATCTTGACGAGAACAAGCGGAGTCTCAGCATCATAGGGATTGCCATCCTGGTGATCGTAGGAGGCTATTTCCTGTATAACCTGTACTGGGTCAAACCCCAGGAAACCTCCGCCCAGAAAGAGATGTTCATGGCCGAAAGGTATTTCGGTACCGACTCGCTTGATTTGGCCCTGAACGGCGATGGCAACTACCCGGGATTCCTCGAAATCATTGAGAATTACGGGTCCAGCAAGTCCGCTAACCTGGCCCACTACTACGCCGGGATCTGCTTCCTGAAGAAAGGCCAGTTCGAATCCGCCATCGAATACCTTTCCGGGTACGATGCAGAGGATGACCTCAGCGGCGCCGTGGCGCTGGGCGGCATAGGCGACGCCCACCTCGAGCTTGGAGATGAGGAAAAAGCAATTAAATTCTACCGGAAGGCCATCGGCTGGGACAAGAACTACTTCACCGGCGGCATTTATTCAATGAAGCTGGCCATGGTATATGAAATGCAGGGTAAGTGGCAGGAAGCTGCAGACCTTTACAAGCGCATCAAGGAAGACTACCCCGAAAGTTCCGATGCCAAGGATATCGACCGGTTCCTGACCCGTGCCGAGCTCATGGCCGCCAAGTAACCACCTATGTCCACCGCTGGCCATACCGGCTACGACAAGCAATCGCTGCCCGACGCTTCCGGTTTCAGGATCGGGATCGTGGTCGCTGAATGGAACAAGGAAATAACAGAGGCTCTCTACCAGGGAGCCTTTTCCACTTTACGGGATTGTGGTGTTGCGGAAGACCAGATCATCCGGATCGACGTACCGGGAAGCTTCGAGCTTATTGCCGGCGCCCGCAGCATGGTGGAAAATGAAAAGGTGAATGCCGTCATCTGCCTGGGCTGCATCATCCAGGGAGAGACCCGGCATTTTGACTTTATCGCCCAGGCCGTCTCCAACGGATTAGCCATGCTTTCCGTGAGGTTTCCCATGCCATTTGTCTTTGGTGTACTCACCACCGCCACATCCGAACAGGCACGTGAACGGGCAGGCGGACCCCACGGGCATAAAGGCGTGGAGGCGGCCATCACCGCCATTCGCATGGCAGGCCTGCGGGATCAGTTTCCCCTCGGTAAAAAGATCGGCTTCTCGTAACCGCCGGAATCATGTTCTCGCGCATTCCCACCACCTACCGCCAGATCATCTTCATCGTTGTCCTGGCGATCTGCTTTGCCAACTGGATGAGTGCGCCACTGGCGCTCTTCGCCGGTATGGCCTTGGCATTTACCGTCGGGCATCCCTTTATCCACCTGCGGCATATCGCTCCCAAGATCCTGCTGCAGATTGCCGTGGTAGGGCTTGGCTTCGGGATGAACATCTATTCCGCCGCCGAGGCGGGACGCCAGGGAATTGTCTTTACGCTCTGCTCCGTGACAGCGGTGATGCTTGCCGGCCTGGTGCTGGGCCGCCTGTTCGGGCTGGACCGGAATGTCAGGGTCCTCGTATCCGGTGGTACTGCCATTTGCGGGGGAAGCGCCATCGCCGCCATCAGCCCGGCCATCCGCGCGGGCGAAAGCCATATATCCGTATCACTGGCCACCGTTTTCATCCTGAATGCGGTGGCACTGGTGCTCTTCCCGCAGATTGGCCACTGGCTGGACATGGATGAACATACGTTCGGCATGTGGGCAGCGGTGGCGATCCACGATACCAGTTCCGTGGCAGGGGCCGGCCAGGAGTACGGACCCCAGGCCCTGGAAACGGCCCTGACCGTGAAGCTGATCCGTACCCTCTGGATCATCCCGCTGATATTTTTCATTACCCTCTTCCGGAAACGGACCTCCAAGAGGATTACCATTCCATGGTTCATCTTCGGTTTCCTGGCCGCCATGTGCATCAACACCTTTATACCCGTGGCCGCTCCCCTGACCTCCACCCTGGTGGTCATCGCGAAGAAACTGCTCGTCATCACCCTCTTCCTCATCGGCGCAAGCCTTTCACACAAGAACCTGAAGCAGGTGGGCTTCCGGCCCCTTGTTTTCGGCATCGTGCTTTGGGCACTAACCGGCACGGTAACCCTGCTGGTCATCCGGATGCTGGAATGGTAGGATCAGAAGGTACCTGTTGTTGGGAAAGAAATTTCTTGTGACAGGAACGAATCCCGTTTCATGAGCAAGTGGCGGTGGCAGTAGTAGTGGCAGTGGCAGTGGCAGTAGTAGTGGCAGTGGCAGTTAATGCGTATTCCCTGGATGCAATGGCGGCATCCTCAACAATTCAACAACTTTAAACCCTGAACGGCCACCAATAGCAATCCATCTCCCTTGCTATTTCTGCCTGGATAAAAAATCCTCCCTGCTTAACCTGAACACCCTTCCGTCCATCCCGTGAAAGTTCCCGGTGCCGGCGGGTTTCATGCCCAGGCGCTCAAGCACGCGAATCGACGCCTTGTTGGCAGCCACCGTCCTTGCCGCAATAGTTTGAAGCCCTGTCCCGAACCCGTATGATAGGCATGCCCTTGCAGATTCCGTCGCGTACCCGTTTCCCCAGTAACGCCGGTGAAACCGGAATCCCAGTTCCACCATTTCGTTCTCCGGGTGGTATTTCAGGCCACACCAACCCAGCCATGCGCCGGTCTGTTTCAGCAATACGGACAGCCTGCCCATGCCATGCGTATCATACTGGTCATACCCTGAAACAAGGGCGGCGGCTTCGTCTTTGCTCGCGAACGGCGGGTCGCATGTGTATCGGATCACCTCCGGATCGGCGTTAAGGGCATACAGTTCGGCGGCATCTGAAATTTCGAACGGGCGTAAATGCAACCGCGAAGTTTCCATCTTCAGCCGGTCCCTGATATTTCCGCTGGTGGCCATTTTCAGTCCTTGTAGATTCCGGCCACGACATGCGTTCTCAAAAACGGAAACAGGGTATTCACGGTGTGGTACAGGCGGCCGATCCTCCGCCCGATCGGCGGGGCAACCGTCACCCGATGCGTCACCACCGGCGCACCGGGAAAAAGGCTTCTGATTTCACGGACAGGCACACCCTTCACATCGGGGTTGCGGGGATTGTCGTAGGTAAAATCGTACCACAAGATCATGCCCCCGGGTCGCGTGCATGTCCACAAGCGCTCTGCAAGCTCGCGTTTAAAACGGTCGTCAAGGACAGAGGTGAAAACCGTTGACTGGAATACCAGATCGAACTCGCCGACGTATGCAAGTGCGCGTGCATCACCGCCCGTGACCTGTGCCGGCGGAATTACCCGCTTCAGATCCACCAGCCTGTCTTCCAGCAGCTCATTGGCAAAGATGTTTTCAACCGGGATACCCAGCCGCATGAAAAAAGGCAGGTTTCCTCCTGTCCCGGCACCAACTTCCAGCATCCGCACCCGGTGCAGGTCGCTGAACCGTTCACGCAGGATCTTTTCATATACCGCTTCCCGCTCGGCCACCACATGCCTGGTGTATGCCGAAGCCGGATCATACAACCTGGATATGCCCGCGTCCTTGCGCCGGGCATACCGCTGCCTTATATCCTCCTGTTCACCCATCTTTTCGAATTCCCGTCATGCTGTAAAACATCAGCGCGTTAAAGAATCCGTAGAATACAATGCCAGCCTGGCGTTCGAACATCGATTCGAAAACAAGGCTCAGCGCCAGGATACCAAGGAACGACAGGTACAGGCCATCACCGGTTTGCATTGATCGGATGGCAGGGACGACAAGCGACCCGCACAGGACAAGCAAGCCCACGCCGCCCAGCGCGATGGCAGTCTGCAGGTACTGGTTATGGGCATTCAGCCTCGCATCGCGGGCAGCGAGCATTTTTTCCTGTTTGTATTTCTCCACGAGTGCATCCTTTACATCGCCGGTGCCGGTGCCCAGCACAGGCTTCTCCTGCCAGACCTCCACTCCCGCCTTCCAGATGTACAGCCTGACAAGCGTACTTTCCGATGAGTATTTATACCGGCCTATTTCACTGATCACGTTTTTCATGAATACCAGCCGCGACCAGCCTGCACCTGAAATGGCGTAATCGCCGGCCAGCAGCGCGGAGGGCAGCAGGATAAACAACAGGGCCGCCCGCACCCTGCGCCGTCTCAACAGCACCACCATGCTAACAATGCATGTAGCGGCCAGGATGCCGATTCCCGTTTTAGACGCCAGCAGCATGATGCCAGCCGAACATAAAACTGCCGCGGATCCCAGGATCCATGGTCTGCCCTGCCGGCAAAGGACCGCATGCAGGCAGGCTGCCACGGCAAAGTTCAGGTACATGGCGAGGTATGAAGGATGATGAAAGCTTGCGAAACGGGTATAGGCGAACGGCGACAGGGATCCCTCCCGTACGCTGTACCAGCCTGCACGCACAGACAGGAAAAGGACCAGCACCACACAACCCGTGATAAACCAACGCAAGATGCCCTCGCGTGTATCGTGCCCCGTACCGATCAGCAACAACGGCATCACCAGGAAGCTTAGCTTCATCACCACGTCATTCCAGCCGTGCCCCTGGTTGTCCGACCATGCCATCCCGGCAAGGTGCAGTAAAAAGTATCCCGTGAACAGCCACGGGGCAGCCATGCGCATGGCGCCTGCCAGGCCACGGTAACCGCCTTCGCGGATCCAGGCGATGGCCATGAGCACGATGAGTGCCGGCAGCAGCCGGGGGGCGAGCGGGAGACACAGCGCCACAGCACACAGCCAGAACCGCATGGCTGGATAGGAGGCTCCCTTACCCATGCAACGCCCCCTCCAGCTGGCTGTAAAAGGCACCGGTGATCTTCTGCCTGTCAAAATGTTCGCGTGCATAGGCATGTCCGTTCAGTCCCATTTCCCGCATGTGCGCACGGTCTGCAATCATGTCCCGCACCCTGGCTGAAAGATCTTCCGTGTCGCCGGGTGTAAAAAACAATCCGGCGCCGGCGCGGTCGATGAAGTGCCGGCGCGCCTCCCCGTCCACCCCAAGCAGGATGGGTTTTTTCATGACCATCAGCTCGAAGATCTTCGAGGGGATGGCGCCGCGGAAGAGCGGCAGGTTGCGCAGCGGGACAATACCGGCATCCGCGCCGGCGAGAATGCGCGGCATCTCCGTTTTGGGTACGGGATCCATGAATGCCACGTTGTCCGCCCGGATCTCTGATTTCAGGTTAACCAGCCTTTCCTTTTCCGGCCCGTCACCAAGCAGGATGAACTTCACCCCATCAGGCACCTTTTTCGCCGCGTGCAGCACGACTTCCAGTCCCTGGGCATGCCCTATGATGCCGGCGTAGAGAAACAGGAAGTCTTCTACCCCGTAGCCGGCTTCCCGGCGCCATGAGGCACCGTCATGTGCTTTCCCATGATCCGGAAAGTCGGCCCCGTTCGGAAGCCAGTACACCTGCGGACCCGAAACACGTCCCGCGATATTGTCCACGATGCCCTGTGTCTGCCCGGTCACCATGAACGACTTCCGGTACAGGAACATCTCCAGCCAGCGCGCCAGCCCGAGCGCGGTCCTGTTTTTCACCAGCCCGAGCTTCTCCGCGCTTTCGGGCCAGAGGTCCGAGATATTAAAAATCATCTTCGCGCCTTTCAGCCTGCTCAGAATCCAAGCGGACCATCCCAGGAACAGGGGCGGCGACTCGCAGAGAAGGTAATCGGCACGCGGAAGCTTCAGGCCGGCCAGCAGGGAGGTCAGTACGAAGGAGAAATAGCTGGCAAGACGCCGCAGCATCCCGCCGCGTGCCGATGTGTGGATCCATGCCCGGTGCACGGTGATGCCGTCCATGGATTCTTTCATAAACCACTTTCCCCTGTACCCTTCCATCACCTTCATGGCCGGATAGTTGGGCATGGCGGTGAGAACGGTCACCCGCGCGCCGCGCTTTGCAAACCCGCGGGCCAGCGCCCACAACCTGTTTTGGGGCGCTCCCGTTTCAGGCGGAAAGTACTGCGTGAGGATGATCACCCGCATGCGCTAGCTTTTGGCCGATGCCTTTTCCAGCAGGGCGGCAATCCGTTCCCCCGCGCGACCCTGCCCGTAGAGGTCGATATTGAAATCACTTTCCCTGCCGCTCATTTCCTCGACGGCCCCACGGATTCCATCCGGTGTGGTACCGGACAACTTGTTATAGCCATGTTCCACCAGCTCGGTCCATTCCGTTTCGTCACGCATGGTGATGCAATGCTTACCGAAGAAAAACGCTTCCTTTTGCAGCCCGCCGCTGTCGGTTATCACCAGGTCGCTGTGCCTGATCAATTCGATCATGTCAAGGTAACCCACCGGGTCGATGGTATTTACCGGGACCTTCACCCCGAGGGTTGCCGTCACCTTGGCCGTGCGGGGGTGCAGCGGCATGATCACCCTTTTCTTTTCATGTACCGTACGAAGTCCTTCCAGGATATCCTTCAACCGTGCTGCATCGTCAGTATTCTCCTGGCGGTGCAGCGTACACAGGATAAACGGGTCATCACCAATCTCCTTCATGATGCCGGACCGACCGGCGGCTTTTTCCGCGTAATACATGGCCGCATCCTGCATGACGTCACCGGTACGTGAAATGACGCAGGGAAACCGCTCAAAACCTTCCGCATGCAGGTTCCGCACGGCGGTCTCCGTGGGACAGCACAGGATATCGGAGATACGGTCCGTCAGGATCCGGTTGATCTCTTCAGGCATGCGCATGTTATGGCTGCGGAGCCCCGCCTCCACGTGCACCACGGGGATGAACATCTTCCGTGCCGCCAGCGCGCCGGCGATGGTGGAATTCGTATCTCCGTATACAAGCAGGAAATCAGGCTGCTCGTCCGTAAGTACTTTCTCGATTCCCTCGAGCATCCTGCCGGTCATGGCGCCATGAGGCAGCGAATGCACGCCGAGGTGATGTTTGGGTTCCGGGATTTCCATTTCACGGAAAAAGACATCCGACATGTTGCCGCTGAAATGCTGCCCCGTATGCACCAGCACCTCTTCCATGCCATCGTGCGAGGCGATGATGCGGCTTACCACGGCAGCCTTGACGAGTTGCGGCCGGGCGCCGACAACGGTTACGATCTTCATCATGGCTTAGCCCGCGTCCTCCTGTCCTGCCAGTTGGCGGTAATGGTCCATCACGGCATCCATGTTCTTTTTCATGTCATAATGTTTCTGCACTGTTTTCCGCGCCTCCCTGCCCAGCCTGCCGCGCAATGCCGGGTCACGGGCAAGGGTGGTGATCGCACGGGCGGTTTCATCCACGCTGCCGGGTTCCACCACCAGCCCGTTGACTTTGTCGGTCACAAGGTCTTTCAGGCCGCCGGTCCTGCTTACGACCACAGGGTTGCCGCAGGCCATGGATTCCAGTACGGAGACGCCGAAACTTTCGTATTCCGGTACGTTCACAAATATATCGATCTCCTGATGGCATGATGCCACCCGCGAAGGGTCCACGTAGCCCCTGAACGAAACCGCATCCTCCAGCTTCAGTTCACGAACGAGATCTGCCAGTTTCCCGTGTTCACTACCCTCCCCGACGATGAGCAGTGTAAGGTGCTTACCGTCCATATTAATCCTTGCCTGTTGAAATGCCCGGATAAGCACGTCCATCCGGTAAATCCTTTCAAGCGATTTTACCGTTCCCACCGTCAGCCTTTCACCCGGCGTGCCGTTGCCGGGAGAAAAGGCATCCACATCGATGCCAAACGGCGTGACCACCGGTTTCTTAGCTGTAAGGGGTCGCATCACCCTTGCGATTTCCGCGCTGGTGACGAACAAGCGGTCCGCCTTGCGGAATACGTACTTCAGCAGGGTGCGGTGAAGGAAGCTCTTGCCGGGAAAGGCGGCGACGTCGCTGCCCCAGCTGGAAACGACATATGGCCGGAAACCATTGAGGGCACCCAGGAGCCCGTAGCTGGTTGCGTAGTGTGCATGCACGATGTCCGGCCCGAATGCCCTGATGGCTTTCCGCAAACCTGGCAATGCTTTCAGGTAAATAATTTTACCGGGCGAAGATTCTCCATGCCGTGCGGGGTCCATGCCGGCTGAATAAAGAACCATGCCCGGACGGCCGAACCAGTCGTCACGCGGGTGGCCCAGGGAAAACACACCCACCTCCGCACCCCGTGCACGCAGGGCTTCGCACCATTTACGGGTATGCGCGGAGTTAGCGTCCGACAGCAGGAGAATTTTCATTGGTGAGTGCGTGTACTTTCAGCACGGAAAGGACAAATCCAAGCAGCAGGTACATGGGCAGGTAATATACGGCTCCACTGAGCGATATCGCGCTGATGCCGAATACCAGCATGGACAGCAGCGCACCCTGCGTGATATAGGCCAGGTGCGTGTCGGCACAAGCTTTCAGCCGCCTGCGCAGCGCGGACAACAGCATGAGCCACCAGCCATAATACAGCAGCGCATAGGCCACGCCGCCTTCCACCATTACCTCGAACCAGAAGTTATGAAGGCTGGCCACCACCTTTTCACCGGGTGCGGCACGTGATTCACGGTAATGCTGGAAATTTCCTCCCCCGATGCCGATGCCGCGTGATCCGGCCAGCGCAGACCATCCGTCCCTGAAAAGTTCGAGGCGTGTGGCGCGTGAATATTCGGACCGTATCCTGAAACGCCTGTCAAAAATAGATGCATCGCTGCGGACGATATAGATCTCGTCCACCTTTGCAATACCTGTGGGCTGCAGGGTGAAGAACCCCGTTGAAAGCATGATAACGGAAAAGAAGATCATCATTGCACGCCTGCGAACCCACCTTCCTGCCAACGGGATGGCAAGCAATGACACGAAAGCGCAGGTAAGGAAGGATATGCGGGAACCTGCCATCAGGATGAGAAACAGGATGGAAAGCATGCCGGTGACGGCCAGCCACCGGTTACGAAGCAAAAGGAAGAACGGGAAGAAAAGGGATATGGTAACGGAGAAGTTATTTGAATTCCAGGCAAAACCCGTTGGGGAAGCATCCACAAATGCCCTGGCATAGGGATCCTCGGAAAGGAATGCATAGTCGTTGGCTCTTCCGAACAGGCCGGCCACAGCTGAATAACGGGATACCGGCCACCTGAATGGCGTCAGAGCTTCCAGCAGGCCCACCGACATCTCCGTCAGAAACACCAGGCACAACACACGGACCACCGCATGGAGGCGCTCGCCGCTGTTGACGTAAGTCTGCATCATGGCCACCAGCCCGAAGCCCATCAGCAGAAATACGATATACCTGGCACCGTAATTTGTATTGCCGGCCCACAGGAGCGAAAGGGCAAACCAGGCTGTGCTTATCAGCAGCAGCGGCACCACATACCACGTTGCGGAAGGCCTCAGCATGGCGGCCTGCAGTTCTTTGCGCTGCCGCGGGATGGCCAGTAAGACGGCAGCGGCAAGCAACAGCAACGGATGAAACAGGTAAAGCTTGCCATAACTGATCCCGGGCCCTATATAGGCGGCAGCCAGCATGGCGGGTACTGCCCAGGTCTTAACCTTCATCGCGGCTTTCATCGGATCCGGAATGGCCTTTCAGGGACAGGGCCCATGCGAGTATGACAAGTGCCATGGCCGACTGCGATACGGACACGGCGACCAGGCTGCCATGAAAACCCAGGCCAAGCGGTGTACCGGCAAGGAACGCTCCGGCAAGCAGGATATTGGCGACGAGTGAAAACCGCAGCAGGGTATGCTGGCGCCGGCGGATGATGACCGCCCGCACAGCGGTGGTGCGCAAGTAGTCGAGATAAAGCCAGGGGCTGACGATACGGGCAATCATTCCCGCATCATGCCACTCCTCGCCGAATACAAATGAGAACAATTGCGGACCCGCTGCCAGCAACACCACGGGTACAGGCAGCGTTAGCAGGGCGGTGCGTGACAGGGCCTTGCCCAGGAGCCGTCGCGTGTCAGCGCTCCCGCTTTCATGCCGCGCCGCCTCGGAATAGAACACCTGTGCGATGGGGTTCACCACGATCCACAGGGGCGCCTGGAGGATCCTGATGGCCAGCCCGTACAGGCCTGCCAGCGCCAGGTTTCCCGTGACAGCCGGGATCAGGAACACGAGACCGTTCACCTGGAACATATCCGTAAAGGACTGCAGGATATTGTTCCGGGGGAAGTCGGCATAAGCGCGTGCCACGGAGCCCACGGTCGCCGCACGGATCTTGCTCCGCAGGCGGCCGACATGGCGGGAGGCCGCCGCATACAGGTAGGTGAATGAAAGGAAATGTGCCGCCAGGGTGGCCACGAGCAATGCCACATGACCGATCTTATATATGAGTGCAGGCAGCACATTCATAAAAAAGGCCTCCACCACACGCACCCTTGAAAGTGGTACGAATTGTTTACGCCGCAGCAGGATATGAATGCAAACCTGTGTCGCTGACAGGGAGAACACGGATATGCTCATGAACCATATCCAGGTGTCGAGTTCCGGGTTTTGCGCCCAGCCGCCGAAGAACATCCCGTACAAGACAGAGCCGAGCAACACAAAGGCGGAAACCACCACCGCCACACGCAGCGCGAGGGATGCAAGTCCCAGCGCCGACTCGTCATCACGCGGCAGCGGAACGGCAAGTTCGTACTTGCCGGTGCTGAATACCAGGAAGAGGGACGCAACGGAAAGATATACGGACAGGATGCCCATATCCGCCGGTGTGAACAGGCGGGTGAGCAGCGGCGCCATGAGCAACGTAAGGGCCTGCCCTACCATGGAGCCGGCGGACAACCGGAAGACGTTTTTCGAAAAATCCGATAGCCACCGTTGCCTGGGTATCATGTCTGCGGAAGGCGGTATCCGCCCCGTTCCTTATTTGGCGAAGTTTACCGAGCGCGTTTCGCGGATCACGGTTACTTTCACCTGGCCCGGGTACGTCATTTCGGTCTGGATCTTATGCGCGATGTCGAAGGACAATGCTTCCGACTGCCGGTCGTCGATCTTCTCGCTCTCCACCACCACACGCAGTTCCCTGCCTGCTTGTATGGCGAAGGCCTTTTCCACCCCCTTGTAGGACAGCGCCAGTGATTCAAGGTCCTTGAGCCGCTTGATGTATTGCTCCACGATCTCACGCCGGGCGCCGGGCCGTGAACCGGAAATCCCGTCACAAACCTGGATGATGGGTGAAATCAGGCTGTTCATCTCCACCTCGTCATGATGCGCGCCAATGGCATTGCACACCTCCGGGTTTTCCTTGTGCTTTTCGGCAAGCTTCATGCCCAGGATGGCATGCGGCAATTCGGGCTGGTCGTCGGGCACCTTCCCGATGTCATGCAACAGGCCTGCCCGCTTGGCAAACTTCTGGTTCAGCCCCAACTCCGAAGCCATGATGGCGCAGAGGTTGGCCACCTCCCGGGAATGCTGCAGCAGGTTCTGTCCGTATGACGACCGGTACTTCATCTTACCCACCAGCCGGATCAGCTCGGGTGCCAGCCCGTGGATGCCCAGGTCTATGCAAGTACGTTTTCCCGTTTCGATGATCTCCTCTTCCAGCCGCTTGCGCACCTTGTTCACCACCTCCTCGATACGGCCCGGGTGGATACGCCCGTCGCTAACCAGCTGGTGCAGCGCCAGGCGTGCCAGCTCCCGGCGCACCGGGTCGAAACCGGAAAGCACGATCGCTTCCGGGGTGTCGTCCACGATAATCTCGATACCCGTGGCGGCTTCCAGTGCACGGATGTTGCGGCCTTCACGGCCGATGATCCGGCCCTTCACCTCGTCATTCTCGATGTTGAAGACCGTCACTGAATTCTCGATGGCATGCTCGGTGGCCACCCGCTGGATGGTCTGGATCACGATACGCTTGGCATCCTTGCCGGCGGTCAGCCTTGCCTCCTCCACGATATCCTTGATGGATGCCTGTGCATTCGTCTTGGCCTCCGCCTTCAGCGCTTCCACCAGCTCGGCCTTGGCGTCGGCGACCGAAAGGCCGGAAATCTTTTCAAGTGCAACCACCTGCTGCTCGTGCAGCCTGTCCATTTCCTTTTTTCTTTGTTCGATGGCCTCGCGCTGGTCTTTCAGGTTCTGCTGGGCGGCATCGAGCTGGTTCTGCTGTCGCGACAGCTTCTCCATTTTCTGCGAAATGTTCGATTCCTTCTGCTTGACCCTGTTGCCTGCCATCTGGATGGCCTTATCCTTGGAAGCGATCATCTTCTCATGCTCGTTCTTGAGCTTGTAGAAGCGATCGCGCGCTTTCATCTCTTTATCCTTGAGGATGACCTCCCCTTTCGCTTCCGCCTGCTTGATAATCCCATCCGCCCGTGCCTGGGCGGCCTGCTCCTTGTTGCGGTTTGACTTCCGCATCAGCAGCCATATCACCAGCCCGCCAACCAGCAAACCCGCTACCGCGGGTATGCCTGTAGAGAAGACCATATCTTGTCCGAATTCCATGATGTCTGAATTTATAGAAAATAATTTATGAATAGGTGTGGCCCTCACCGAGCGCCATAAAAAAACCCGCGAACCCTGTTGTTAATAAACCCCATTTAATCATGGGTGGAGATGCCGGATTTTTCACGTTTCCGCTGTCCCTTCGCCTGCCCGACCTTTGGGCGGGTACATCAGGATCATAGTGACTTGCGTCAATATGATGCGGCCTGCATTACAAATCCCTGAGCTTTATCTCCAAGTGGATTTGTGTTGAGTTTATAACAATGATCAGAATTTACGCGGGCTTTTATCTGCGGCATCCGCCACGGCGGATGCCAAAGCCTTACTGCTCAAAGAACGATTACTGGTTTTCGAGGTACTCGGAAAGCAGCAGGTCAATTTCTGCCGCTTTTTCTTCCTGCATATCGACGCTTCCGTTTTCGTGAGAACGGATCTTGTCAGCCGTGGCGAAATGCAAGGCCGCCATGGCCAGCAGGTCCTGCATGTCGCGGACGGCATAGTTGTCCTTGAAATGCCGGATGCGCTCATTAATCAGCGTCGCCGCCTTCCGGATCTGTTCCTCCTCGTCCCGGTTGATGCTTAGCGGGTACTGGCGGCTACCTATGTTTAACTTGATGGATAATTTGTTCTCCATGAGGCTTACTTATGCAGGAATGCGAGGCATTTGTCGATTTCCCTGATGTATTCATTGATCTTCATCTTCAGGTCCCGGGTATTCTGATCGGCACCGTCGCCCTGACTGACTGCCTTCGCGATTTTTAATGCCTTGTGTTGACTTTCGAGCGTTTTATGTTTGGATTTTTGTTCTTCTAATTTCCGGCTCAGCTTGGCGTTCAGCGATTCGAGCTGCTGCACCTCCTCCCTGAGTCCACTATGCAAATTTATTAATTTCTGGACCTTGGTCTTCACCTCGTCCATGTTTACCGCGGTTTCGATCATATTGGCAGTTTTAACCTGAGGCAAATGTAAAAGCGGAGCCCGGCCGGGCCATGACAGGGTGGAAAACTTTTCAACCAATTTTTTTTAATAAGTGTTTTGAATTTAAGTAATTACAGCCTTTAAATGCAAGGAAAATCAAGCGTTCAAAGGCTGGGGGCCGGGCTCCTGGCCCTGGGGCTGGTCCAGGCTCCCGCCACCGCCCAGCATCCCTTCCGCGCGGCCATGCCGCTGGACACCATGGCGGACCTGTCCGGCACCTTCGCCGAGATCAGGCCCGGCCACTTTCATTCCGGCATAGACCTGCGGACCGGGCAAGCCACCGGGCTGCCCGTAACGGCAGCTGATACCGGGCATGTGAGCCGGGTGAAGGTCCAGGCCGGCGGCTTCGGGCATGCGGTCTACGTGGAGCACCCGGGCGGCCTTACCACCGTGTATGCCCACCTGTGCCGTTTCAGCGATACCCTGCAGGCCTACGTACTTGCGGCACAGGAGGCATCTCGTTCCTTCGAGGTGAACCTGTTCCCGGAACGCGGCCGGTTTCCCGCCGGACCCGCCACGCTGATTGGATACAGCGGCAACACGGGCAGCTCGCAGGGCCCCCACCTGCACTTCGAACTTCGCGACACGCGGTCACAGGAACCGGTTGATCCCATGGCGCATGGGTACAGTGTCCGCGATACCGTACCTCCTGTGATCACCGGCCTTCGTTACCATGCCTACCGCACCACCCCCCGCGGGCTGTGGCTGGATACCGCCTTTACCCCACCCGCTGCCGGTAAGCAACTCGCGCTGCCCCGTGGCGGTGAACTGGCCGCGTGGTCTGTCGAGATATCGGACCACATGGGCTCACCTGAAATAAACCTGGGACCCCGGGAGGTCACACTAGAGGTGGACGGAAAAACCAGGTACCGTCATAGGGTCAGCCGGTTCAGCTATAGCGACACGCGCTATGCCATGTCCGCCACTGACCATGACACCCCGGAACCAGGGCGCACCTATATCCTTCTGCACCGCTTGCCCGGCAATGCCCTGCGGCGCTTCAGCCCGGGCGATGGTTTCCTGTCTGCGGGTGATACATTGCCGCACAGGGCGCGCATTACCGTCTCCGACTTTTCTGGTAACCGCACGGACACGACATTTACCTTCAGGCATTCCGGGCCGCCCGTTGGCCGGACACCCGTCCCGGAAGTTACCGTCACGTGGGATAAGCCGTTTTATTACATGGATTCCCTCGTGAGGCTCAAGGCCGATGGCATGCCGCTCACCTACCGGCTGCAGGCCTTTACTGTCGGGCGGGACACGATGGCAGGATTCCCGGGTCCTGTATGGTACATCGGGCATCGTGGCATCCCCATTCACCGGCGGCCACGACTCTCGCTTAAACTGCCGCCGGGCGTCCCACCTGACAAGGCGGTCATCGTTTCGCTTGACCGGGCGGGAACGCCATCGGCTTTAGCCTCCTCACATATGGATGGTTGGATAACCGCGCGCATCGGCGCTTTTGGCACGTTCGCCCTGCTTCCCGACACGGTACCACCGGTGATCAGCTACACGGGCGACTCGCTGGACGTCCTTGCGGGCGGCGCCTGGCTGGTCTTCAAAGTAACGGACAGTCTTTCCGGTGTCCACACATACGAGGTGGTTACCGACGGGCGCTGGAGCGTGGCCCACTGGGACCCCAAGGCCGGGAAGCTATCATGTGAAAAGCCCGCCGGGCTGCGGCGTACCGTCGTCACCGTGACCGACCGGAAGCAGAATAGAACTGTTTACAGTGTCATGCCGGATTAAATCAGCAATATGCCTTGATTGGGCAAGCGGCAGGAGACAGTCATTTCGTGAAACGTGATCCCCGCCTGCCATCCCTGCGCCACGCTTCTGAAGTCATGCCGGTAGGCAGGGGTTAATTGGTTCGGCGCCTGAAAAGCAGTATCCCCGCCAGGTGGTCGAACCGTCAATGCCATTATTAACAGGTTGATGGTTGAAGGCTTTGCAGGAGTGACCCAAGCTCCCAGGAATATTGGAACCGGGATTAACTGGAACGGCGCCGCCGCATGCCCCCTGCTGACTACCGCTTGATTATCAATGCTGCATTTACCCTCTTTTCAAGTGCCGCCATTGCCCAACCTTTCCTCCTTTCTACAGGCCGCTTGCAACCCTCACAGGCGCAATCGCGTCTATATCACAAGTGGGTATTATTTAAGGGGTTACGTGCAGTCGATTAGTTCCGAATCCCTACTTTTGGGATGAAACCAACTGCCCACCGCCCCGGATTACGGGGCAGCAGGACCCGCCTCACTGATGAACAGGATTTTACAGGTGATTCTACTATTCGCCATCTCACCAACTGCCGCCCACGGGCAGACATTTACCTGGACGGAAGACTTCGACGCACCGTCTTACCGGGACAGCGTGCACACGGTCTTTAACGGCACGCACGGATTCGATTCCACGGACAGGATTGCGGCATCACCTAATTTTTGTGATACGGCCTTTGTGGGTGTGGGAGATACGATCGAACTGCGCACCGACACGCTGTTCTGGATGGGAAACACCTACGTGATCCTGTCATTCGACCACATCTGTAAGATCGACTTCTTCGACGGCGCCACCGTACAGGTGTCGCCCGACTTCGGGTCCAGCTGGTTTCCGCTCACGACAGAATATATCACGGATGATCTTTTCGGGCCGTATCCCAACAGCAGCAACTTCGAAAACCAGGGCTATGTCTTCAACGAATCGTCCTGGGTCAACGACTGGCTGCCCGGCAATGCAGCGGCCATACCGGACAACACCTGGTGGCGGACCGAATATTTCGACCTGTCGAACTGGGCCACCACGGGCCTGCCGCTAATCGTCAGGTGGATCCTGATCGACGGTTCCTCACCACCCGGCGGCAACGGGAAGTACGGCTGGGCCATCGACAACATCCGGATCGAGGCCGCGCCGTGCGAGGTGACCCCGCCTGCCATCGGGCAGGCAGGCATACCCTGGCAGAACATCGTCTTCGATCCCGGTCCCTATACCGTTACGGCCGATGTGACGGACAATTCAGGTATCGATACCGTCAGGCTGCACTATTCTGTGAACGGCGGTCCGGTAAATACTATGGGCATGGTCAACGTTTCCGGTAACCTCTACGAAGCCGATATCCCGTCCGCCATGGACGGGGATACTATCTGTTATTCCGTCGACGCCGTGGACGCTTCCGCGTGCATGAACCAGGCCTTCTACCCGGGATCAGGATGCATCGAGTTCATCGTGTCGGACGGCCTGGACTTCCCCTTCTGCGACAACTTCGACGGCACCATCCTCTGGACGGATTCCACCACCGTGATCGGTACCGGGTCGCCCTGGGAAATGGGCACGCCCAACTACAGCACCACCACGGGCGCGCATTCACCGCCAAACGCCTGGGACATTGCACTTGGTACCCCCTACCTCAACAATACCTCCGCCTACCTGTACTCCCCGGTGTTCTCCACGCCGGCGGTGAATTCGAAGCTGAGCTTCTGGATCAACTACACCACGCAGTCCGCGGCCGACGGCACCTGGCTGGAATACTCGACGGATAACGGGAATACCTGGACATCACTGGGGAACCTGGCCAATACATGCAATTGCCAGACGGGCTGGCATAACAGCAACATTTCCTGCAGCAATGCCGACGCGTGGTCGGGTTCATCCGGCGGATGGCAGAAAGCGGAGTATGTTTTTGACAGCAATTTTCCTTTCGGATTAAACCTGAGACTCAGGTTCAGGTTCTGTTCGAATGTGTCCGTGACGGGTGACGGCGTTTCGATAGATGATTTCTGTATCGAGGAACCCACTCCCTTCGACGCCGGGGTGGAGTCCATAGACCAGCCGTTCGTCTGGGAGGTAGCCGGTGGCTGTGAACCTGTCATCGTGACGATCAGGAACCACGGACTGGATACGCTGACGGATTTCGATTTGTATTACGCCATTGACGGCATGGTATCAGGTCCCTTCCCGTGGAATGGCAGCCTTCCCCCCGGCATCATGGTACAGGATACATTGCCCTGCTTTACCGTTCCGGCAGGGCCGTTTTCCCTTTGCGCCTGGACAGACCAGGCCAATGACGGAAACCATTTCAATGACACGGCATGCGCCGATATCACCGGCGTACCAGTGCTCGGTTTATCCACGTGCGATGACCTGGAAAGCGGGAACCAGGGCTACCTGGTATCCACCACCACGCCCGCCATGAACTGGCAGCTGGGTACACCCGCTTACGGGCTCACCATGGGCGCCTACTCGGGGGCCAACGCATGGGACGTAAACCTCTCTACCGTTTATGCGAACAATGCGAGCTGCACCCTGTCAACCGCGATTTACGACATTACCGGCGCCATAAACCCGTCGTTCTCCTTCTGGCAGAACAGGCACATCAATGTGAATGACGGCCTGTACGTGGAGTACACCCTCGACGGTGGAAGCAGCTGGAGCATCCTGTGGGACGGCAGCGTGCCTTCCATGCCCGGTACCGCGCTTAACTGGTACACGGCACAGAATTTCAGCGGAGGCTTTCCGGGATGGAACGGGAATTCACAGGGATGGCAGCATTGCATCTATTACCTGGATGACGTGCTGGCCGCCAACCCGTCCGCCACGCAGGTACAATTCAGGTTTATTTACGCCACCAGCTTCAACGGGCCGCTGTCCGGCGTTTCCATCGATGACATATGCATGACCCAGCCGGGACCCCAGGATGCCGGGGTGATCCTGGTCAGCAGTCCCATGCCGGGATCGTCAGCCCCCGTGGGCAATACCAGCCCGGTGGAAGTGGCTTTCCAGAATTTTGGCAGTACGGATATTATCTCCACCGACATCACCTGGGCACTCAATGGCAACACGGTTTCCACCACCTCCTGGACCGGCACCCTGCCGCCCGGCGGCGTATCCCCACCTGTCGTACTGGACAGCACCCTAACCTATGTTTCAGGTGGCTTTGAATTATGTGCTTATACCCAGCTGGTTTCGGATACTGATACCACCAACGATACCACCTGCATCCAGCTGGTGGGTATCCCCATTATCCCGCTCACATTCGCGAATGGTTATTGCGACGATTTCGAAAGCGGTAACGCCGGGTGGACGGTGCAGAATAACGGCGACTCAGCCACTACCTGGGAACTGGGTACCCCTGCATACAACACGACCAACAGCGCACATTCCGGGACTAATGCCTGGGATATAAACCTGACCACGACATACAGCAATAATGCAGAGGTATACCTGCTCTCTCCCTTCTTCGACTTTTCGAATGCCGCGGATGCAAAACTTTCCTTCTGGCGAAACCACCAGACCGAACAGCCATTCGACGGGGTGCGGCTCGATTACCAGGTAGGCGGGGGTAACTGGACAATCATGGGCTTCGCGGGAGCAGGCGCGCCCTATTTCAACTGGTATAACTCGATGATCGGGTGCAGCAATGACGACGCATGGAACGGCGGCTCCCAGGGTTGGGTGCAATCACGGATGGACGATTTGGGGCAGCTTGCCATCCCCGGCCAGGGGAACGTGCGGTTCCGGTTTGCCTTCTGTTCCGATGCCGTGATCACAGAAGACGGCTTCTCACTTGATGACTTCTGTATCGAAATCCCCGTCCCGCTAACAGCGGCACCCGTAAAGGTGGGCGATGACGCGCCGTTCCCGCTCGTGTTCACCGGGCAGAACATCGTCTTCAACGCTGATATTTCGAACAAGGGTACGGCTCCGCTTACGAGCGTGGATGCACAGCTGTGGATCGGCACCAACATGGTGGGTACGGATAACATTACCTATACACCGGCCCTTCCTACCGGCGGCGTGCAGAATCACAATTTTACTTCATACCCATGGCTTGCCACAGCCGGCAGCCATGACATATGCGTGATCACGGACAATCCCAATGCGTCAACGGATCTTGACCCGGCGGACGACACCGCATGCTATGTGCTGCAGGTCATCGACACCATCAGCGTTACCGGTACCGCATCATACTGCGACGATTTCGAAAGCGGCCAGCCGCTATGGACCTCGCTGAGTGCCTTTACCTACTCGCCCACCTCTTCATGGAAGATCGGAACACCCAACAAGGTCAACCTGACCAGTGCCCATTCATTTCCGAATGCATGGGTCACCGGCGTATCCGTCCCCTACCCGAGTCCGGATACCTCGGCACTGTTCACGCCGGCATTCACCATTGACCCGGGGAACAGGTACAAACTCAGCTTCTGGCACCAGTACGCCACGGAGATCTACCAGGACGGCTGTGCGGTGGACTATTCCACGGACTACGGGAATTCCTGGCAGTCGCTGGGACAGTACAACCCCGGCACGTTCTGGTACACCTCACCATTCGTGATCTCGTTCGGGTTGCCGCCCACGGCCGGATGGTCCGGTTCCGTGGCCGGCTATATTTTTTCCGAACAGGAAATGTGTTTCGGGCCCGGCGAAGATGCCGTCATGTTCCGGTTCCGGTTCCAGAGTGACTTTTCCATTTCCGGGGATGGCTGGGCCATTGACGATGTGTGTTTCGAAAGCCTCGGTCCGGATTCATCCTGCATTACATCCGTTCAGGAGCATGACACGATGCAGGGCTTCCTGCTTGGGCAAAACATTCCCAACCCGGTTTCGGATATGACCGCCATACCGTTCACGTTGCCCGGGTCCGGACAGGTGGTGCTGGAAGTGTACGACCTGGCAGGGCAGGTGGTCCTGAGGCAACAGGCCCGTGCATTGCCCGCCGGCAGGCATGCCTTCCGTGCATACACCCGCAGCCTGGCTCCGGGCGTCTATCATTACGCCGTGACATGGCAATATCAGCGGCAGGTAAGAAAAATGGTAATCATCAGGTAATCAACAATATGTAAAATGATCATTAGCAATACGTTATTGTCAATGTCAAAATACGGCCTACCGCCTTTAATATCAATAATCTGATTATTTTTGAAGAATTCTAATTGACCCTATTTCGTTACACATAACTAATTATAATCCAGTCACATGAAAAAATTGACTTTAATCGCCTGTCTATCCGTTTTGACAATGGGTGCAACCGGACAGACTGGTTTTATTTGGACGGAAACCTTCGAAGCTCCTTCGCTCGGTGACTCCGTGATTTCGGTTTCCAACAACCCGGCTTCCGAATGGGACATCAACAACCGTCTCTCCAGTGAAGGAAGCCAATGCGATTCGGCTTTTCTGACCATGTCGGCAGGTGATACCATCGCCTTGCAGACCGTGAATGCGATCAACTGGGGCGGCAATACGAATGCCATCCTGACCTTCGATCACATCTGCAAAACGAACTTTTTTGACATCGCAACAGTGGAAGTGTCCATCAACGGCGGGCTGAACTGGATCCAGCTGACCTCGGAGTACATCACGGACGACCTGTTCGGCCCCGCGCCCAACAGCAGTTCGTACGAGGCACAGGGATTCACGTTCAATGAATCGTCATGGGGTGCGACATGGGATCCGACCAACCCCACCACGGTGCCGATCAACAGCTGGTGGAAGAAGGATTACTTCGACCTTTCCCAGTGGGCGCAGCTGGGCCTGCCCACGCATATCCGCTGGGTGCTCTATGACGGCGGCGCGGCCGGCGGCCAGGGCATGAACGGCTGGATGATCGACAACATCAGGCTGGAAGTCTCTCCCTGCGAACTGACACCACCCACGGTGAACCAGATCGGGATCGTCTGGCAGAATACGGTATACAACCTGGGACCGTACGATATAGATGCGGAGGTGACTGACGCATCCGGCATCGCTTCGGTATGGTTGTTCTGGAACGTGAACGGCGGTCCGCTGGACTCGCTGATGATGACCAATGTGGCCGGCAACAACTATAACGCGCAGATCCCGGGCGTGATGGACGGTGACTCCGTTTGCTACTATATCAGGGCCATCGACGGTACGCCCTGTGCCAATACCACTTTCCATCCTTCATCCGGATGCATTTCGTTCGTCGCTTCGGCAGGTATCTCATACCCGTTCTGTGACGACTTCGACGCACAGAACCTGTGGACAGACTCCACCTTCTTCGGCTCCGACTGGGAGCTGGGATTGCCTGCGTTCGGCATTACTACCGGAACGCATTCCGGTCCGAATGCATGGGATATCAGCCTTACCACCGCTTACCAGGGCAATACGGAAGCATACCTGATCTCTCCGCCATTGGGCGGATTCGCGGCCAACACGAAACTGAGTTTCTGGCTCAACTACAACATGGAAAACACCTTCGAAGGCCTGCAGTTGCAGTTTTCCGATAACAACGGGGCCTCCTGGAGCATACTTGGAGATTTCGGTAACAGCTGCGGTTGCCAGACCAACTGGTATACCAACCCGAACATCATCTCGGGTTCCGGTCCCGGCTGGTCGGGCAACAGCGCCGCCTTGGGCGGATGGTTCCAGGCGGAATACGTTTTCCCGGCTGCACAGGCCCAGGCGCAGTTCCGGTTCGTTTTCACCAGTGACGCTTCGGTCAACCTGGATGGTGTTTCCGTGGATGACTTCTGTATCGAGGAACCGCAGCCATGGGATGCCGGCGTAACGGTGATCAACCAGCCCGGCGCATCGGGGCCGGCAGGCTTCTGCGATACGATCAAGGTGACGATCGAGAATTTCGGCCTGAACGACATTTCCAATTTTGATGTTTACTACTCCATAGACAGTATCGGCGGCGGCGGGCCCATTACCTTCGGGCCGTTCAACTATTCCGGTACCATCCTGGCGGGCATGAGTTCTCCCGTGTTCCCGATGCCGCCATGTTTCACCATCCCGGTGGGTGCCTATACGATATGCGCCTGGACGGACCTGGCGATGGACGGCAACAGCTTTAACGATACTTCGTGTGTGACCCTGACTGGTGTGCCCGTGCTGGCACCCACGGCCTGTGACGACCTGGAGAACGGAAACCTGGGCTTCCAGACCTCGTCTACCAACGCGGCCATGATATGGGATATCGGTATGCCGGCCTTCGGCCTGACGAACTCGGCAAATTCCGGCGTGATCGCATGGGACGTAAACCTGTCCACGCCGTACCTGACCAACCAGTCCTGTACGCTTACCACGCCGATCTACGACATTGCCGGTACCGTAAACCCGTCGTTCTCCTTCTGGCAGAACCGGAATATCAACAACAACGACGGACTCTACCTCGAATATTCCTTTAATGGCGGTACCACCTGGAATATCCTCTGGGATAACAACGTACCGTCGCTTCCCGGAACCGCCATCAACTGGTATACCACACCCAACTTCGCGAACAATTTGCCGGGATGGAACGGTTCTTCCAGCGGCTGGGAAAAGAGTACATACTTCATCGATGATATCATTGCGGCCAACCCGGGCCAGCAGTTCCTGCAGTTCCGGTTTATCTTCCGGTCTTCCACCAGCTCACCGCTGTCGGGTGTCAGCATTGATGACATCTGCATCACGCAACCCGGTCCGCAGGACGCCGGGGTGATCCTGTTCAACAACCCTGCGGCTGGCAGCTTCGCGCCCGTGGGCCAGACAGCCAACATCTCGGTGGTATTCCAGAATTTCGGCAGTCAGCCCATCACGGCCACCAACATCGTATGGGCCATCAACGGGCAACCTTTCGATACCACGGCCTGGACCGGCGCCCTGTCGCCCGGACTGGTATCGCTTCCGGTAAATCTCACCGGAACGCTTTCCTACATCGCCGGTGATTTCGACCTGTGTGCCTACACGCAACTTATCATGGACGGGGACACCACCAATGACACCACGTGCATTACGCTGACCGGTATCCCGGTGATACCGCTCAACTACACGTCCCCCTATTGCGACGACTTCGAAAGCGGCAATAACGGCTGGGTGGTCATCAACCAGGGGGATCCGAATACCAACTGGGAACTGGGTACCCCTAACTTCGGTGTCACCACCGGGGCCAACAGCGGTACCAATGCCTGGGATGTCAACCTGAACACACAATACGGCATCAATGCCGATGTCATCCTGATGTCGCCCTTCTTCGACTTCACCAATGCCGTCGACTGCAAGATGTCATTCTGGAGAAACCACGACACCCAGATAAACCAGGACGGCGTTTATGTAGAATACTCCGTTAACGGGCTCCCGTGGACCACCATGGGAACCATCGGCCTTGGATCGCCCTGGTTCCAGTGGTACAACACCACGCTCTCATGTGCCAGCACCAGCAACGGCTGGACCAACCTCACTCCTGGCTGGACACAGTCGCGCATGGACAACCTGGGTACGCTTGGCTTCAACGGTCAGGGAACGGTGCAGTTCCGGTTCCGGTTCTGCTCCACCGGCTTCACCAACCTGGATGGCTTCTCGATGGATGACTTCTGCCTTGAAGTTCCCGTGCCGCTGACCGCCGCACCGGTGGTGGTGGGAGACGATGCACCCATCCCGCTGATCTTCGCAGGGCAGCTGCTGAACTTCGAAACTTTTATCAAGAACAGGGGCACGACCGACCTTGCCGAGGTGGACGCCCAGCTCTGGCTGGACGGCAACCTGGTGGGTACGGACAACCTTACCTTCAGCCCCGTGCTGGCGACTGATGATTCCATATTCCATTCGTTCACCAACTTCCCGTGGGTGGCGGTGGCCGGAAGCCATGACGTATGCGTCATCACCAACAACCCGAACGACACGCTCGACCAGAATCCCACGGACGATACGCTGTGTTATGTCGTTCAGGTGATCGATACGATCAACGTCACCGGCGGCAACCAGTACTGCAACGACTTCGACGGCGCTCAGCCCCAGTGGGCCACGCTGCATTCGTTTACGTATGCCAGCACCTCTTCCTGGGAAATGGGTGTGCCGGCTTCACCGAACATCAGCACGGCCAATTCGGCACCCAATGTATGGGCTACCAACCTGACGGGTAACTACCCGGGTCTTGACAACTCCGCATTATTCACACCGGCATTCACCATCGATGCGAATAATAATTACGAGCTCGACTTCTGGCATATATATAAT
>JAHEKC010000040.1 GCA_024638565.1 Bacteroidota bacterium | reverse complement strand
CTGAACATGTTATTGCCCACCTGGTTCCAGGTCATACCCCCGTCCGTGGTTTTGTAAACGGCCCCGCCCGCGGATCCGTTGATCCACATGGAGACGTAACAGGTATTGGCGTCAATGGGCTAGATGTTTGAAATGTTATGGTTTGCAGGCGCACCTGAAATCAGTCCCACATTCCAGTTGGTACCCCCGTTGGTGGTGCGCACCCAGGCCTGGGTATAGGGCGAAGTAGCAATGGCGTCCCATGGGTTGCCCCATACGGTGGTACCGTCCACCACCTCGATATCGTTAACGTAGCCTTCAAACCCGAATGGGACACTCTGGTTGGTCCACTGGGCCGCGGCATGGCCGAAGATAAAAATTGCCGTAAAAGCCAGTACTGCTTTTTTCATAGGATTGGTTTTTAAATGAAGGTTCAAAGGTAAAGATAATCAAACAAGCCGCCGCTTCAGGGGCCGGTCCGCTGCCCGCCCAGCTCCCGGTATTTTTGCATGTATTGTTCGGCATTCTGCTGGTCGCCCTTGAACCGGTAGGTGATACCGAGGAAAAAATACGCTTCGGTATATCCCGGGTCTGTCCGGATACATTTGTGCAGGTAATGCAATGCCTGGTCGTATTGCTGCAGCATGCCATAGGAGCTGCCCAGGTTGACAAGCGCCTCCGTGTAGTTGGGATCGAGCTGCACCGCCTTCTTGAACGCATTGAGGGCCTGCTGGTACTCCCCCAGTTCGAAATATATGGTCCCGATATTGCTGTGTGCGGGCGCATCTGTGGGATTGCATTCGATGGCCTGTTTGTAATAATCGAATGCCGTCCTGGATTCCCCTTTCTTACCGTACGCCACGCCCAGCTGCTTGTACACATCGCAGAAGCCGGGGAAGATCTCCACGGCTCTTTTGAGTTCCACGATACCACTGTCCAGCACGGCATGCATGCGCGCCGTATCGGCCGGATCGACGCCGATGTTCTCGGGCCGTGTCATGTAATTGCCCAGGTAATAATGCGTACGTGTGCTGTTGGGTGCCAGTTTGACGTCATTCGTAAAGAGGGTCCAGTTGTTCTTCCACACGACATTGCGTGAAACGGTCTTCGCCCCGTAGGCGGCAGTCACCACCCCGCACAGCACGAGGGCCGTGGTGTTGGCCTTTAAAAAGGCAGGCCACGAGCCGGCTTTTCCATCTCCCCTGCCCGTGCGGCAGATCAAATACCCCAGCGCCATGGCGAAGCCGAGTGAAGGAAGGTACAGCAGGCGCTCACCGTACGTGGTACCTATAACGATAATGACATTGGAAAAAATACTCAGTGTGAGCAAAAAATACCAGGCACCCAGCACGGGAAACTCCCGCTTGCGGAACCGGATTATGGCCACGGCCCCCATGGCCAGCAGGATGGCCATGGGAACCAGGAAGCCGGGGTCGCCCAGCCCCACGGCTTCAATTTCATTGTACGATTTGTCAAATACGAGCGGGTGCGGGAAGACAAGCTGCTTCAGGTAGATGCCGAGGATGTGCACGGCCGTGGCGAACCGCTGCCCCGCATCGTGGATGTTCATCAGCAGGTTGTCGGCCACCGAGAAGTTCGTTTTCATGTTCACCGACAGCACGCCCTGCCTGATCAACAGGAACAACGCCGCCGCTATCCCAAGGGCCCCTGTTGCACGGAGCCTCGCGGCCCCGGTCCCGGTGGAAAAGAAGTACAACCAGAGCGGTAGTACCGCCAGGAAGGTGATACCCGATTCCTTGCTGAGCAGCGACAGGAGATAACTGCCCATGGCCGCCAGCAGCCACTTCGCCCTGCCATCGGCCGCATAGCGGTACACGGCCTGCAATGCCAGGAGGATGAAAAGCAGGCTCAGGATCTCATCACGGCTTTTGATGTTGGCCACCACCTCCGTATGAAGGGGATGGGCGATAAACAGCAGGGATACTATAAATGCAAGTGCATGCTTCCCTTTTGAATAACGATACAGCACCATGAAAAGCAGGAATCCCGTAAGCGCATAAAGGATCACATTCACCCAGTGGCCTGCCGCGGGCTGGTCGGGGAACAGGGCCCACTCCGCGGCGAACATGGCCTTGGGAAGCGGGCGGTACAGTTCATCACTCGTGAAATAATATCCGAACCTGTAGCTTTTGGAAAGGATTTCGGGGAAGGCGTCCCAACCCTGGCGGGTAAGCCGGTTCTCCTTGATGACGGAATAATCGTCAAGGGCGTACTCGTGGTTGAGTGTGTTCGCGTACAGCAGGAAACCCACGACCGCGGCAACGAGGGCAAGCTGCCGGGCGAGCTTTTCACGTCCTGAAACGATCTTTACCGATGCTTCGGATTTCTTTTGCTGCGCGGCCTGTGCGCGTTGCTTTTCCTTTCGCGATAATTTCTTGCCGGCCATACGTGAATACCGGATGAGGATGTCAGGAGGGGACCTGCTCCACTGCGCCTGACGATTCTGCTTCCGTTTCAGACTCCAGGGAGTCTCGTTGCTCGAACATCTCAATCAGCTCTTCAGGTGTCTTGCCCAGGTTTTCAAGTGAAAACTCCACATCCCGGGTCAGGTGATGTCCCGGGTACCTTGCCAGAAATTCAGAATAGATGGCCCGGGCATTTTCCAGGTCCTGCAGCTGGTTTTCATAAATAAACCCCTGTAGAAAGAAGGCGATCTCCCTGCGTGAATAGGCTTCGTATTCGCTGCACAGCTTGTAATACCGGATGGCACTCATGTAGTCGCCCGTGCCGTTGGCATAGTCCCCGGCCTTAAACAGGTAATACGCGCTTACCGTATCTTCAGGGTAGGTATCGGCATACTGCTCATACAGCACGATCAGCTCCATGGCAGCCTTGCGGTCCACCTGCTGGGTGGCACCGTCAAACACGCGCTTCTCCATCTCATCGATCTTCTGTACCAGCCGGTCCTTACCCGACTGGCAGGCCGCCATGGTCAGGGCGAAAAGTAAAACAGCGAAAAGTCTCATCTTAAACATAAGGGGTTATCACTTTTGTGGTATGGGGGCTCCGGGTTCCGCAGCCATATGCCGGTAGAGCATACGGTCCGACCACCCGGGAAACCATTTGTCAAGGAATATCACCGCCCGGCCTTCGGTGGTGAGCACGAGGTCGCGCCGGCGCCGTCGTACGGCTTCAACGATATGCCGCGCCACCGTTTCAGCAGGCATCATTTTCCCCTCGTCACGGGGTGTTTCTTCCTGCACGGAGCCATCGCCCTTCAGGGCTCGCTTCCGGATATTACTTGTCGTGAATCCGGGGCATGCCACGAGCACGTGCAATCCCCGGTTCATGTATTCGATCCGAAGGGTCTGCAGAAAACCCTCCAGCGCGAACTTGCTGGCCGAGTACCCGGTCCTTCCCGGAAGGCCCTTCTTGCCGGCCACGGAAGAGATCCCGACCACACTGCCACGTGATTCAAGCAGCGCCGGAAGGGCATGCTTGGTGCAGTACACCGCACCCCAGAAGTTCACATCCATCAGTTTCTTCAGCACTTCAATTCCCGTATCACCAAACAAGGCGCGCATGGCCATGCCTGCATTATTCACCAGTACATCCACCCTGCCGGTGGCTTCCAGGGCTTTTTCCACCAGCGCCCGGCAATCCGGTTCCACGGACACGTCGCACCGGACACCCAGGGCCCTGCCGCCGGAGGCCGTCAACGCCCTGACCGTTTCATCAACCCTTCCTTCATCACGGCCGCACACCACCACCGTTCCTCCGGAGGCGGCAAAAGCCTGCGCACAGGCCCGGCCAATGCCCGACGTGCTGCCGGTGATGATAATGGTCTTGCCGTTGAACAAAGTTTCCGGGCCGGCGGCCTCGCACCCCGCCCGGACCCGAGACAAATATATATAATCCGGATGCTGGCATGAAACCACTGAAGGCGAGGGCTATATTCCGTGTTATGGGAGATGACCCGCCCCCAACCCGTATCCCTGGGGCTATGGAGGACAAAGCGGTATTGCTTTAATTTATTTTAAAATCCACTAGGTTTGTCGCATGCACCTGCATGTGGTGGACAATGCCGCACGGCGTCGCGAATTCCTGCTGCTTCCCCTTTCCATTTACCGGGACGATCCCCACTGGATCCGGCCGCTGGACCAGGATGTAGAAGCCGTTTTCGACCCCCGGAAGAACAAGCTTTTCAGGCATGGAGAGTGCATCCGGTGGGTCCTCGTAGGTGACGATGGAAAAATTATCGGCCGTGTGGCCGCGTTTGTCAACCGCAAAACGGCAAAGGGCAAGCTCCCCGTTGGCGGCATGGGTTTCTTCGATTGTACCAACAGCCGGGAGGCGGCGTTCAAGCTTTTCGACGCCTGCAGGCAATGGCTGGAGGAACGCGGTATGCAGGCCATGGACGGACCGGTGAATTTCGGGGAGCGGGACAGCTGGTGGGGACTCATTGTGGACGGCTTCAACCCGCCGCCGTACAAGATGAACTACAACCCTCCTTACTACAGGGCCTTGTTCGAGCAATACGGATTTAAGAATTACTTCGAACAGTGGTGCTATTCGCTAAAGGTGGCTAACCGCGTCCAGGAAAAATTCTACCGCCGCCACGAACAGCTATCAGCGGATCCCGGGTACCGGGCAGAATACCTCCGGAAAAGCAGGCTGGACAAGTACGCGGATGATTTCAGGGTGATCTATAATAAGGCATGGGCGCGGCATGGCGGCGGCAAGGAGCTGGGCCAGCGGGAGGTCCGCGCATTCTTCCGGAAAATGAAACCCGTCATCGACGAGCAGATCATTTGGTTCGTGTACTATAACGACGAACCCGTGGCTACATGGATCAACCTGCCGGACATCAACCACATTTTTGCGAAGTTCAGCGGAAAGCTGAACTGGTTCAACAAGCTGCGGTTCATGTACCTGTTAAAAACCCGGTATTGCCGGAAATTCATCGGCCTCGTATTCGGCGTCGTGCCGGAGCACCAGTCCAAAGGTGTGGACAGCTTTATCATCGTGGAAGGGGCCAACCACATCCAGCGCCACAAGCTTTACGATGACTTCGAGATGCAGTGGATCGGGGATTTTAACCCCAAGATGGTGTCCATCTGCGAGTCTTTGGGCACCTGGCGAAGCCGGACCCTTATCACCTACCGGTACCTGTTCGACCGGGAAATGGTGTTTGACAGGCATCCGGTGTTCAGGTAGCAGCTGCTGCGGTTGCCGGGCGTTTCCGCCCCGCCCGTAAGGCTGTAGTTGGCCCCGACGTGCGCCGGGACAGGCAGCGGCAGAAAGCAGGTAAATTTCTGATTGGCAGACGGCAAGGCCACTTGTCATTCACCCTGATAAATTCTACTTTTGCACCCCTCCCGGTGATTTTCCGGGAAAATCCGATTCCGTAGCTCAGCTGGTAGAGCACAACACTTTTAATGTTGGGGTCCAGGGTTCGAGCCCCTGCGGGATCACGAAGTGAGACTGAAGGCCGTGCGACAGCGCGGCCTTTTTTCGTCAGAAAAACAGGGGCTGTACTACTGCTTCAGAAACTTCGCGGTAAGCCTGGTTTCTTCCTGCTCCACCCGCACGAAATACAAGCCGGCCGGCAGTTCGGAAACCTCCACAGAAACCGATTTCCGGTTTGCGGGCTTTACGAGGAAACTGAGCCGCTTTACCTCGCGCCCCATCGCATCCATGACGAGGAAATCAGCCATCCCGGGATCCAGTTCATCGACCTCCAGGTGGATCACCGGGCTGTGCATGACCGGGTTCGGATAAACGGCCAGTGGCTTGCCACCGTTCACCTCGTTGACGCCGGTCACCAGCGGGCTGTAGTAGATACCCATCGTATAGCTGACCGTGGTCCCGGCATCCAGCGAGTCATATACAATGGCAAAAAGCCTGCTGAGGGCATTGTCCCTGGTCCAGGAGTAGGAATCGATCTTTTCTGTGAACATCATCCCGCCCGGAAACCCGGTATAAGTCAGGGAATCCACGATGAATTCCTCCTGCTTCAGCCGCAGGACGTCGTTATAAGGTCCGCCACCGGGTGTGGTCAGCGTACCCCAGCCGTCGGCAGTCACGGTCTGCGTCCCCATCCGGTACTGGTTCACCTGCACGCCGCTGATAATAAAGTTCGCGTAGGCGGCATAGCTATCCGTAAAGGTCGAGTTGTACGTGAACGGGAACGGCAGTACCAGCCTGGGGTCCGTATAATCAAGGATGATGTTTGGAACACCAATGGTACCCAGCCCCACCATGTCGAGCTGCGAGGCATTCCCTGTAAAATAAGAATAGGCCATATTTCCCTGCAGGTCGGTTGACTCGGTAGCGAAGTCGGCACCGGCAAACGAACTGCCGAACGGGGTGGAATCGACATGCAGTACCGTAACAGCGGTGCTGAGTCCGGTGGGAATGGCCGAACCGAAGTTCCAGGTCTGGTTCGCCCCCGCGGAACCGGGTGTCACACCCGGCGGATCCACTTCATAATTGGTGATGACAGTCCCGATTGGCGGGATGCCGGCAGAGGTCAGTGTGGCCTGTGCATGCAGGACATGCACAAAGCCAAAGGATATCAAAGACAGCAGGTAGAGTTTTTTCATGACTTGACAGTTAGTTTATTCACAAGCAAATTAAACCAATATGCCTGCATTTAAGCCTTGTCGGCCGCTTAACAGCATCATTATGCGGTCCTGCGGTCGTTCCACCAGGGTGCGTGAGGCGCATTTCATGCACTGGTCGCCACGCGTAATACCTTGGCACCCCGTACGTGTTTAAACTTCAGATCCAGCAGGGCTTCGTTCGCCCGGCTGAACGGGTATGTTTTTATCTCAGGATGTAACGGTATCGATGCAGCCAGTTGCAGAAACTCCCTTACATCCGCGCGGGTGACATTGGCCACACTTTTTATTTCCCGTTCCATCCAGAGATGGTCCTGAAACGAAAGGTTAGTCAGTTCCTCCCTGTCGCTGTTTTCCTTCCTGATCGCATTGATGACAAGGCGCCCGCCGGGCGACAGGCATGCCAGCGCCGCCACCACGGTACCCCATACCGGCGTCGTATCGATGACCACCCTGCATTTTTCCGGCGGTATGTCGTTTGTATCACCCGCCCATGCCGCGCCCAGCTTCAGGGCGAATTCGCGTTCCTCGTGCTTGCGCGCAAAGACCATCACCGTCGAACGGGGATACAAATGCCGGATCACCTGGAGTGTCAGGTGCCCGGAGGCGCCGAATCCGGTGAGCCCCGCCGTTTCACCGTCGCGGATGCCGGACAGCCGCACCGAGCGGTATCCCACCGCTCCCGCGCAAAGCAATGGCGCCGCTTCCACATCCGAAAATATATCCGGCAAGGGATAGGCATATGATTCTGGTACCGTCATGAATTCGGCATACCCGCCATGTACGTCGCGGCCCGTACCCCTGAACGACGGGCACAGGTTTTCCTGCCCTGCCCTGCAAAATGCGCAATCACCGCATGCGCTGTAAATCCATGCCACGCCAACGCGGTCGCCTGCTTTTCGCTCCTTCACCCCGGGGCCGGTCCGGTCCACCACACCCACCACCTGGTGACCCGGTACGACGGGCAATGCCGGCAGGGGCAACCGCCCCTCGATTTCGTCCAGCTCGGTATGGCACACGCCGCAGCATGACACTTTTATGCGCACCTCTCCCCCGCCCGGCTCCGGGTCGGGGAGCGTGGCATGCTCCAGGGGCCTGCCGCCGGGAGTCAATTCACCTGCCCGGCTAATCATCCATGCATTCATATTAAATAGCCGGTTTCGTCAAGGTTTGGTTCACGCAACGCATGCGCAACAGCGGCAACCGGGTTCTTCGTTTTCCGCTGCCGGGTTACCCCGCCGGACAAGGCCGGCACACCGGGATCCTTGCCCCGCTCCCGGCAGCAGGTTGCGGTGATCATACCTGTCAGACAGGAATATAATCCTTTACCAGTTTGTCTTCCGCCCGGTTGATATTTTCTATCCCTTTCAGCAGGGCATCGGCATTGAAGGAAACACTGCTGATTCCCAGCGAAACGAGGAATTCGGCGAATTCGGGGATATCGCTTGGGGCCTGCCCGCACAGCCCGATCTTCCTGCCGGCCCCGCGGGCGGTCTTCACGGCCTGGCTAATGAGTAATCGCGTGGCTTCGTTTCGCTCGTCGAAGAGGCCGCTGATTACAGCTGAATCCCGGTCGATGCCCAATGTCAATTGCGTAAGGTCATTGGAACCGATCGAGAAGCCGTCAAAATACCTGGCAAATTCATGTAACAGCAATACATTGGACGGGATCTCGACCATCAGGTACAATTCAAGCTTATTCACCCCGCGCTTCAGTCCGAATTGTTTCATGAGTGCTTCCACCTTACGGCCTTCTTCCACCGTACGGCAAAACGGGATCATGAGCTTCACGTTTTCGAATCCCATATCTTCCCTCACGCGTTTCATGGCCAGGCATTCGAGCCGGAACCCTTCCCTGTACCTGTCGTGGTAATAGCGTGAAGCGCCACGGAATCCGAGCATGGGATTCTCCTCCTCGGGCTCGAATTCCCTTCCGCCAACAAGGTTTGCATATTCATTCGATTTGAAATCGCTCATCCTTACGATGACCTCTCTCGGGTAAAAGGCGGCCGCAATGGTGGCCACTGCCTGGGACAGCCTATCGATGAAATATTCCTTCTTGTCCGCGTATCCCCTGGTGAGTTGGGACAGTTCCTTTTTCGCTTGTTTATCCCTCAGCCTGTCATAATGTACCAGTGCCATGGGATGTGCCTTGATGGCGTTGGCGATCACGAATTCCAGTCGCATGAGTCCGATGCCATGGCTGGGCAGCATGGACTGGTGAAAAGCACGCCCGGGATCACCCAGGATAAGCATGGCATGCGTGCGCGGGAGCCTGACGCTGTCCAGCTCCACCTCCGTTTCCGACCAGGCGAGTTTCCCCTTGTATACCCGGCCCTGCTGTCCTTCCGCACAGGATACCGTAACCTCGCTTCCGTGGCGAATAGCTGTGGTAGCATTTCCGGTTCCCACCACGGCGGCCGCTCCCAGTTCACGTGCCACGATGGAAGCATGGCTGGTGCGCCCGCCCTTGTTGGTAACGATGGCTGCCGCTTTCTTAAGGACCGGGTCCCAGTCGGGGTTCGTGTAATCTGTCACCAGCACATCCCCGGCGCGGATCCGGCCTGCCTGTTTCGGAGATTTCAGTACACAGGCCCTTCCAGCCGCTATCTTTTGTCCGATGGCGATTCCGGTCGCCAAAGGCTCAGCTTTTTCTTCCAGTGAATAGTCTACAATCCGCGCCTTTGCTTCCGTGCCGTGGGCCGTTTCCGGTCGCGCCTGTACAATAAACATTTCACCTGTAAGCCCGTCCCTGGCCCATTCGATGTCCATGGGCATGCCATAGTGTTTTTCGATCTGCATGGCCCATCGCGCAAGCAACCTTACCTCGTCATCGCCAAGACAGAACCTTGCACGCCTTCCGGGGGGCGTTACCGTATTGACCACGGGTTTCCCGGCGTTTCCCCTGCTGTATACCATCGTTTTTTCCTTCTGCCCCAGCTTGCGGCTTATGATAGCATCTTTACCCTGTTCGAAAGTCTTTTTGAACACCATGAATTCATCGGGGTTTACGGCACCCTGCACGATATTCTCTCCCAGTCCCCAGCATGCGGAAATATGAACGATATCCCGAAAGCCCGATTCCGGTTCAAGCGTAAAGCACACACCGGCACAACCCTTGTCCGAGCGGACCATGCGTTGCACGCAAACTGAAAGGGCGATATCAAGGTGCGGAAACCCGCGATCTTCCCTGTACTTTACCGCCCGGGCGGTAAACAGGGAGGCATAGCATGAAATGACTGTTCCAAGCAGCTGCCGCTCTCCTCTAATATTCAGATAGGAACTGTGAAGGCCGGCGAAGCTCGCCCCCGGGAGGTCTTCAGCCGTGGCGCTGCTCCGGACTGCAAGCCCGCCGCGCTGCCGGTCCTTTGCTGTCATCTTTGCCAGCGCATGCCGGACAGCCGCAATGGTGTCCACTGGTAGTTTCCCTTTCCGGATGAGGGCCTGTGCTTTCCCGGCAACTTTTGTAAGGCTGGCATGGTCTTCGGCTTTCAGGCCTTTCAAAATGGCTGCCAGCCTGGGGCCGAATGCATTTTCCTCAATGAAATGCCGGTAGGCATGGGCTGTCAGGGCAAAGCCGCCCGGCACGGCGATGCCATCCTTCTTCAGCCGGGAAATCATCTCCCCTAGGGAAGCGTTCTTGCCGCCCACGAGCGCTATGTCATCTATGCCGCACCGTTCGAGGTCCAGCACCAATGCGGTTTCATCAGCCATGATCCTTTTCACTGGACCCTGAACGTAACCGCAGCCGGGTACACGAAAACAAGAGGCAGACGAGCACCACCACGCCCGGCACCACGAGCCAGGGAATATACAGGAGGCCTAAAATGATGAAAACCGCTCCCAGCACGCCCCGGAAGAGGCCATCGGCCTTGTCGAACCGCCTGCCTGCCATGCTTTAGGCTTCGGTATGCAGTACGTAGAGCGGTGTATGTCCGTGGTGGGCCATCCGCTTGGTGATGCTCCGGCTGAAAATCTTCTGTACGAAGTTGCGGTTCCGCATGCTTAACACCAGCAGGTCCGGATTCGATTCTTCCATATAGGCATTGAGGCCCTGGAAAACATCATCGTGATCGACCATGGTAAATCGGATTTTCTCGTACCCTGTTTCCTCGATCACACGGCTTTTGAATCCTTCCAGCTCGGCGTATTCCATGGATTCATCAAGCTTTCCGGAACGGATATGCAGCAGGTTGATTGTCGCTCCAAATGGCTTGGCCAGCTCCACCACCTCGAGGGCATTCTTGTAATTATGCGTACCGTAATCAGCGGCAAACAGAATTTCGTTGAATGCCTTCCACTTGCATCCGGCCGGAATCGCGAACACGGGACAGGTTGCCTTTTCCATTACGGTGGTGGTGTTGCTGCCGAGCAACACTTCCCTGATGCCGGAAGCGCCATGGGTTCCCATGACCACATAATCACATTCTCCCTTGGTGATCCTTTCCACGATCTCGTCATCTGCAAAACCGGC
This sequence comes from Bacteroidota bacterium, assembly GCA_024638565.1. Classification (GTDB taxonomy): domain Bacteria; phylum Bacteroidota; class Bacteroidia; order AKYH767-A; family OLB10; genus JAHEKC01. Next base: position 14,649 of record JAHEKC010000040.1, on the reverse strand, counting down.
AGCGGTTTCAACGATTACCTGCATGTCCGGATACTCGGCCGACATGCTGGTCTTCAGATCCTGGAGCGACTTCAGGGATGATTTCTTGAGTTCCGCTTCTGAGCGGGTATCCACCGGCAGGTCGGTCGCCGGCACCGGCACATGGTAGGAGTGGAATACCACCAGGCGTGCTTTCAACTGCTTGTTCATCTCGGCAGCATAATGGAGCGCATTGTTGGCATGGTCCGAGAAGTCGGTGGGTACGAGGATTGTTTTCATCATATCATGGTTGTGGGTGAGACATCTTACTGGTCATGAAAATACTAATATTTTCCCATTCAAATGTAACCGGAAGAAATGTCCTTTCTCATGACCTGTGTCAAAATGCACGCTGACTAATGTCAGGAGGCGCCGTTCAATGATGGTTGCCTGTCGAATTCCAGGTTGTCACGGATATGATCTGTCAGATCAATTCAAGCGGCAGGAGGCTCTCCCATGCACTGGGAAAGGCACCAGCCTTGGCATTCACCATACACGCGTTTAAAAGTGAAGTTGGGTTCGGTGTTCACATTCACCATCTCGTTTGTTCGAATCAATTAAAAATTCCACTTCACGCTTGTGTACACGGAATTGCCCAGCGTGCGGTACCCCGCTATGGTTTCACTGAAAAACGACTGCGCGATGAGGTCGATGGTCAGGTTCGGGGCCGCAGACCAGGTGATGGTTGGAAACAGGATCAGGCCATGGTCCTCGGAACCGTAAATCACGGATAGGCTGGTAGCCACGATAGGTGAAACGGTATAGGTGGCTCCGGCATAAGCCGTATAACGGTACGGCATTAAGCTTTTCGCCGACAATCGCGGGCCCGGAAACACGGCATTGGACTGCAGCACCGGCGCGGGCTCGCTTTGGTACAACCCGGATGCCGAGACATACCACTGCCCGCTGATGGAATAGTCCACCGTGGCCGATGCCACCAGCGCTGACGGCCCGTCACTTATATCTTCCTTATCACGGAACCAGGATACCTCCCCTTTGAACCCGGCATCGCCAACAGGCCCGGCCCATCCAGCCCCCGTCACCACATCTGTCCTGTAAAGGCCCGCCACGACCTGCCAGTCGTACTGGCCCTTGTTGAAGCCTGCTTTTACCGCCGCGATGGATTGGTGCCTCTCCTTGGAAGGCTGCCAGGCGACCTCCACCACGGCATTGGTTCCGGGAAAGTACTCGACACGGATGCCGTCCGTGCCTGCCCTTTCTTCGTAATCAAAATCCAGGAAGTTATACGCGTTGAACAGGTCGTTCGGATTCCAGACCGTGTTGATGCCCCAGTTGATCCTTTGCCGTCCAGCCGTGACGGTGGCCTGCTTTCCTGTCCATTGCAGCAGGGCGCGGTCCGCCACCGAATGAAGCACGACCGAGGATTCGTCGACCCATAGCCTGGAACCTCTTACATAACCCTCATGGGCATCTACCTGCTCACCGAAACCCGGCACCAGGCGTACCTGTTCACCGTAATAGAGCCTGTTGCGTACCTCGAACCGCACCCGGAAGGCGGCCGCGGGCTCCCACCGTATGTTAATCCGGTTGTGCAGCAGGTTGGCCGTGGTCAGGGATTCGGCGTTATCTGTAAACGACACCGAGTGAAGTTCCTTTACATATCCGTCCACTGATGGCCGGGCGGGCTGCGCCACCACGCACGAAGCGTAGAACATCAGCACGATCGTAAAAATGAAGTCGGGCCTGATGTACTTACGGAACCGCATTTGCAGGATGGCACTATCCATTCCGTTTATTCTCATCCCGGATTACTTTTCCGTCTTCAAGGGTGACAACCCGGTAGGCCCGGTCAATGACACGCTGGTCGTGTGTCGAGAACAGGAAGGTAACATGCTCCTCCCGGTTCAGTTTTTCCATAATGTCGAGCAGGTTGGAGGCAGCGACGGAATCCAGGTTTGCCGTGGGTTCGTCCGCCAGGACAAACTGGGGCCTGGATGCCAGCGCCCGTGCGACAGCCACACGTTGCTGCTGGCCGCCCGAGAGTTCCCTCGGGCGGGATCCTGCCTTGTCACCGAGGCCCACCTGCTCCAGCAGATCCATTACCCGTTTCTCCCGTTCTTCCTTCGACGCTTTTTGAAGCAGCATGATGAAGCCCGTATTTTCGAATGCCGTCAGCACGGGGATCAGGTTGTATGACTGGAACACGAACCCGATGTTATGCAGACGGAAATCGATTAGCTTATTCGCCTTCAGGTGCGAGACATCCGTTCCGTTGACCTCCACGCTCCCGGAGGTGGGTGTATCCAGTCCGCCGATCAGGTTGAGCAGGGTAGTCTTCCCGGATCCTGACGGACCCACGATCGCGGTAAACTCTCCCCTGCCGAATGTGATGCTCACATCGTTAACGGCATGGACAGGGATTGTATCGGGATTATAGGTCCGGAACAGGTTTTTCGTTGAGATAACTGTTTCCATTCATATTTGCTTTAACCGCGTATGGATTCCGCGGGATTCAACATAAGTGCTTTCCGTGCCGGGAACAGGCTGGACAATACGGCGGCCGTTGCGACCATAATGATGACGGCCAGGTAATGATATCCCTGCAATGCCGGATAGATATACGCGTCGTATCCAAAACCGCTGATGGCGTCACTGAACATGGACAGGTCAATGCCGAATCGGCCGGTATATTCCACCGTGATAAAGGCCAGCAACAGGCCAAACGGCACGCCGGAGAAAACCAGGAACAGGGTTTCCAGCAGTATCATAAAAAAGACCCGTACTTTGTTCATACCCAATGCCATTATCATTCCCAGTTCACGCGTACGTTCAAGTACGGACATGAGCATGGTGTTGACAATGCCGAAGGACAGACCCAGCAGGATGATGGCAATGAAAATGTAGCTGCTGAAGTCGGTCATCTCGTACAGCAGGTTCAGCTCGGGGGCGATCTCGCTCCAGGCCTCTACCTGCAGGTCCGGCAATGCCTGGCGCACGGCGGCGAGTACTGAATCCGGGTCATCATGGGATTCCAGCAGCACTGCAATTTCATTGACGCCTTTACCCATGCCGGTAAGACGGTTCAGGTCGGGTTGCCGGACGAACACGTTCAGTTCATCATAAGGTCCGTTGGTAGTCTTGAACAGACCCGCCACCCGAAACGCCCCTGAGGTCAGGTGTCCGTCCTGCGTGATCAGGGTCAAAACCGCTTTTGATCCCTGTTTCAGTTTCAGCTTGTGGGCTGTCTTCGTGCTGATGAGGATTTCATTCCTGCGCGAGGTGGAGAAATACGCCCCGGTATCCAGCTTCTTCGAAAGCCCTGTCACACGGTCTTCTGCTTCCGGGAATACTCCGTTGGCCATGATGCCGGCGCTGCCACGCGCGGCGGATATCATGGCACGGGACACGGTACGGCCCGCCACGGCTTTTACACCCTGTTGAGAGGCGAGAAAATCCAGCAGGGTGTCTCCCTCCGGAATGTGGAATTGCAGGTCGTAATCCTTTTTAAAATCGGCATGGTGTACCTGCAGGTCGGAAATCTCCTTTTCGATGGCGGTCTTGAGGCGCTGCATGCTCATCCCGTAGTAAAATGCCATGGTGAACACTCCTGCCCATACCCCGATGGCAATTGCGGCGAAAAGCACCCCGCTGCGCACCCGGTGCCTCCAGATATTCCGCCATGCAAGTTTGATCAGCATCGTATTTGAATCAGGTTGTCCCGCACATTATCTTTTCAGTGCCTCGGTGGTATTCAGTCGTGTCAGCGATACAAGCGGATACAGCCCTATGACAAGGGCGATCACCAGCACCACGGCACCCTGTCCGAGGAAGTTGGACCATACCAGCTCCGAGGGCAACACCGGTTCGAATCCGAAGCTCTCATAAGCCCTGGCCATTTCCCCGGTAAACCGGATGGGATGTGTGGTCATGTAGTATACGACCGGGTAGCTGAGTAACATTCCGCAAATCGTCCCCAGGATGGCAATCAGCAGGGTCTCACCCATGAGCATCCGGGCAATAAGCGATTTTCTCATTCCCACTGCCGTCAACATGCCAAACTCAAAGCGCCTTTCCATTGTCATCATGATAACCGTACCGAATATGCCAAATGCCACCACCAGGTACAGAATCCCGATCTGGATATAAAAGCCGCCTACATCCAACGTCATCTGGTCCACCAGCTGCGGCATCATTTCCTTCCAGGTAAGCACCTCATAACCTTTCGTTCTGTATCCTGCAAGGCTGTCCGTAAAGGCATCGAGTCCATGCCGGTCTTCCAGCATAAAGACAACCGAGGTCACCCGGCCGGCCGCATCAAAAAGCTCCTGTGCCTGGTTCAGTTGCATGAACACGATGCCTTCATTCAGCTGGGGAGACCCGAAACGGGCGATTCCCGCGACCGGGTATTTGCCCGCCGCATTGGTCTGGCGATATCCCTGGCCCAGCAACACGATCGTATCGCCGGCGGCGAGGTGCAGTCTTTCTGCCAGGCCTTCGCTAACGATTAACCCATCGTCATTGAAATAGCTGCCGGACACCAGCTTTTCCCTGAGTCGTGTCAGTTTTGTTTCGCGTTCGGGGTCCACGCCCACCGCCAGGCAGCCGCGCGTAAGCTCATCACCTGCAGCCAGCATGTACGATTCGATCCTGGGCGTATAAGTGCTGGCCACATCTTTAGAAAGAGCTTCCCGCAGCGAGTCTCCAAGGACAAAACTGTTGTCCAGCACCTGCTCGTCCCAGTACCCTTGCTTGTGGAGCTGCACATAACCCGTGTAATAGCCAACGATGCTGCTCACGAAGTAATTCCATGTTCCGGACTGAAGGGATTTGGATACGATGGCCAGCAGGACAGCGAACGACACGGATGCCATCGTGATCAGGGTCCGACGGCGGTTTCTCCACAGGTTTCTCCAGACGAGCCTGAGGATCATTTGACGCGTTGCATGTTTCGGGTACTGAAAAACCCGTCTTCGATCTGTTCGTCGAATACCAGTGACCGGTAATGCATGACCGTCTTATGCCCTTCCTCGTCGGCCGGGATCATCTCCAGCCTGGCAGGCAGCTGCCTGCCTCCAAGGTTTTGGATATCACCGGCGATGAGTGTATTGACCAGGAAGTCATCTTCATCATAATAAAGCGCCTTGAGTATCAGGTCTTCCTTCTTGTCGATCCAAAGCACGACGCGGCCCCAGACCACCGCCGATTCCGGTTTGGGCAACATGACGACCTTATGGCAGGGCCTGCCTGCCACTTGTTCGTCCCCGGCCAGGGTATGGGTGTAATCTTCCACGATGCTTGCTTCTTTCACCAGGTCATCGTTGGTAAAATCTGTGCCCATCCAGCTCTGGCTCATCATGCTGGGCGGAAGCTTGATATTGCGTTCGATAGAGGGAATCCAGTTCCAGACTTCCCTTCCGCGCTTCAGGAACGAAATACCCTTGTCTCGAACGGGCGCGGTGAGCAGGATCAGCGCCAGCTCGTTTCCCTTGGACCAGGTCTTCATGGACAGTTCCCTGGACCAGGAAGGCCTGATGATCTCAATCACTATCTCTGCACGGGAGGTCTGGCCTCTCGCCTTCTGGTCCGCCTTGCGGACGATGGCCGTGGCATCCTGCCCGGCTACCCGCGCAGGACATACACCAATAATGAAAATAAAAAGCAAGAGGCACCAACTCACCCTGCGCATGAATGGAGTGATCGTTGACCCGGGGTGCTGGCTACAATCGCAAAGTAAAGTCACAGGTCGGGTTCGTTCCCCTCTTTGCCTGTTTCGATCCCCTTTTCTTCCTTTATCTTGGGATAAAGCTGCCGGTCATCCTCCTCGTACACGGTACCCTGGTCCGTATACTCCTCTTCCCTGATTTCTTTCTCCTTGTCGGGTTGCTGTTCCTGGTTTTCCTTTTTCTGTTTTTTCATGCCGTTTCGAATGTACAAAAATATAATCCACTGACTGGTTCTCTCTCCTATTGGGCAATCCAGCCACCGTCAACCGCCAGGGCTTCCCCGGTAACGAATGAAGCCCCTTCGCCGCTAAGCCAGATTGCTGCAGAAGCCACCTCTTCCGGCTCACCCATGCGGCCAACTGGTTCCATATCCTCGAATTGTTTCTCGGCCTCTTTCTTCTTACCGGTAAACCGGTCAATCATGGGTGTTTTGATCACACCCGGACATACGACGTTGACCCGGATGCCCTGTTTGGCATATTCGAGTGCCGCTGTTTTGGTAAGCCCCACCACGGCATGTTTGGATGCCACGTAAGCCGGCAGTCCCGGGAATCCCACCAGGCCGGCGATGGAAGCCACGTTCACTATCGATCCCCTTCCTTTCTCCAGCATCTGCGGAATCTCGTATTTCATGCACAGCCAGATACCGCGAAGGTTAATACCCAGCGTGCGTTCCCAGTTTTCGATCGTGCATTCATGTGTCTTTGCCGATTCTCCTTCAACTCCCGCATTATTGAACGCGTAATCCACCCCCCCGAGTTCCTTTTGCGCCCTGTCCATAAGCGCGCGGACCTGTTCATCCTGGGAGACGTCACATTTCTGGAATACCGCTTTCACGCCTTCTGCCTTGACCAGTTTCATTGTTTCCTCGTCTTCCACCCAGTCGGCCAGCACCAGGTTCGCACCGCGCCTGGCAAACGCGACAGCCGTGGCACGTCCGATTCCGAAACTGCTTCCGGTCACCAGGACCGTTTTATCCCTGAATTCTTCTGCATTCTCCATAGTTTCAATGGTATTACGTTCTTACAAAAATATAAAAGGGCCATGCTGCCATGAGGTGACGAATATCAGCGGTGCGCGGGGCAAATGTCATACCGGCAACATGCAAATGCGCTAATTTTGATTATGTAGATAATGTCAAAATATAAATAAATTATTTCAAAATCCCTCCCCATGAGCGCATATAACGTCAAAAAAATCCTTCTTCCGCTTGACTTCTCAAAAACCTCCTTTCATGCACTGGACCATGCCGTGCATATGGCTTCCGTGTACCGTGCCGGCCTCACGCTGATGCATGCCATAGAATCGATGCCTGTCATCAGTGAAAGGGGTTATTTCAATTCCATGGCTTATGCCGCCCAGTATGAAAGAAGCCTGTTGAGGGAAAGCAACAAACACCTCAAGGACGTCGCCAACAGGATCCGGAAGAAGCTCGACACGCCCATCAGCACGGTAACAGTGCCGGGGCGCGCCCACAGGGTGATCGTCAGTACGGCAAAGCGAATCAGGGCAAGCGTGATCATCATGGGAACCCACGGCGTTTCCGGGTTCCGGGAATTCTTTATAGGGAGCAATGCTTTCCGTGTGGTACACGATGCGGGATGCCCCGTACTCACCATATCGCGGGTGGTGCGCAAGCCCGGCTTTTCCAATATACTGATGCCCTTTCGTGACAAGCCCCACAGCCGGGAAAAGGTAGACTATGCCATCAGCATGGGCAAAAAATACGGTGCCGCCATACACATCCTGGCGGTTGATTCTGATGACTCGAAGACCACCAAGAAAAAGCTGCAGATGGAGGCCGGGCAGATCAAGCGATTTGTTGAGAAAGCCGGTCTGAATGGGACCATCAAACTCATTTCCGGGATGTATCATGCCGATACGATTATCAGGTACGCGAAGCGGAAGAAATGTGACCTGGTTATCAGTATGGCCGATATGGATAAAATGGATATCTCCGAATTCATCAAGGGTCCCTATGCCCAGCAGATCGTTAACCACTCTCCCATTCCGGTACTGAGCATCCGGCCGAAGTTCAATCCGAAGACCGTAAATTTGAGTACCTTTTAAGCTCAGGGTACAGGAGCCCGGCATTTACAAAAACGAAAACCATGCAACGCATTCTCGTCCCCACGGATTTCTCCGGTCCTGCCATCAATGCCACGGAATATGCCGCCAGGCTTGCCGGGCAGCTCGGCGCCGGGCTGACACTGCTCCATGTACAGAAGATCTATCTCAATGAGGGGCTGCGAATGGCCAGTGGCAGCGAACCTGAATTCGTGCAGGAAGCGCGCTCCGCTGAAGAACAACTTAATGAAACGGCGGCAGAAATCACCAGGTCTTTCGGCGTTGACTGCGAAGTGGAGGTCATCAGTTCTGTGAAGTCCTTTGAAAGCCGGGTAGCGGACAAAAGCCGTCATTTCGATCTTACGATCATCGGTTCCAATGGCGCGGATACGGCTTTCCAGTTTTATTTCGGCAGCCACTCCTTCCGGGTTGCCAGGAAAAGCCGGATGCCGGCCTTGATCATACCGGAAGGCTGCCGTTACGAGAAACCAGGCCGGATCGCGTTCTTTTCTGATTTCCGTAAGGGAGAAAAGCTCCTGGTATCACAATTGCTTTCCTTCGCCATGGAATCAGGCGCAAAGGTGTTACCGGTGCACATTTGCGCCAGGAATGACGACACACAGCCTGGACATGCAGATGCCTTCGAAGCGCAGATCCGGGAATTGAATTCCCAGGCTTTCCTGCTGCCTGTCGAAAAGCTGACAGCCGATGACGCCGTGGATTCCGCGTTCCGGCATGTCACTGCAGGTGATGCCGGTATGCTGGCCATGAGCATGGTACCACACGGATTTTTCTTTGAATCCACCCACGTCAACCTCGTGAAAAAAATCACCTCCGGAACCTCGTATCCTTTTCTGGCGTTTCATGCATAGTGCCGCTTCGTTGAGTCGTTCGGTGCAGGAAAACCCCCGGGATCGAATACATGCAGTCCTTTAATCTCTGGCAGTTCATAGCGGGCGTATCCGTATTCGTGTACGCCATGTCGCTGCTGGAAACTTCCGTACGCAATCTCGCAGGACGATCTTTCAAGAAATTCCTACAGCGCCAGTCGCGAAGCAGGGTAAAGATGGCTGCGGCCACGACTGTCACAACCGCAATTCTGCAAAGCAGCTCCATTGTCATCCTTATGGTGCTGTCCTTCGTGGGGGCCGGCCTGCTGGGCATGCGCGGGGCCCTTGCCGCCGTGCTGGGCTCCAACCTGGGCACCACACTTGACAGTTGGATAATAGCAGTTTTCGGATTCAAGTTTGATTTTCACGCCATTTCATACCCGCTGCTCGGGCTGGCACTCGTAGGGTGGCTGTTCTTCCGTAAACACCAGAAGATTCAGCATTTCAGTGTGCTTTCCACCGGACTTGCACTGATATTTATTGCCCTGCAATGGCTTAAAAGCAGCATGCAGATTTCGCTGGACCTGCTGCCACACGGTTTCCACGAGCTTCATTATCTCGCGTTCATTCCTGTGGGACTGGTCATCACCTCCCTCATACAGTCGAGCTCCGCCACCATTGCCATCACGCTTTCGGCATTATACAACAACCTGATCCCGTTTGAGAATGCCGCGGCGATTGTCATCGGCTCCGAACTGGGAACGACATTGAAGTTTCTTGTGGGTTCAGCAGGCGGAAACGCCGACAAGAAAAGGGTGGCATGGGGGAATTTTTTTCTGAATTTCTGTACCATGGTGATCGCGGCCTCGATCCTGGAACCGCTGATCTACCTGATCAGGGAGGTGCTGGCCATAAGCGACCGCATGATCGGTCTCGTGTTGTTCCAAACCGGCATCAATGTGGTTTCCATCGTCCTGTTTTTTCCGTTCCTGGGGGTATTTGCCCGCCAGCTTGAACGGTTGTTTCGCTCGGACCGCCTCGTGATCACGAAGTATATCGGGCAGGCGGAGGCGCCCCTTCCGGACGACGCCCTGGACCTGGCCCGGCTGGAAATCGAGCGGCTGGCAAAGCAGGCCGCGGAACTGAACCTCCGCGCCATGGGTGTCTCGGACATAAAGGATTTTCCTCCCGGTACAAACGAGGGTTCTTTGTCCATGCCTTACCCCGAATCCTACGGGCAAGTGAAATTCCTGCAGGGTGAGATTCTGGAATACCTCGCGCATATCCCGAAACAGGAGATGTCGGACACCGGGATTTCGAAGGCTGCCGGCCTTGCCGGAGTGTGCCGGCATATCCTTCGATCCGTCAAAAACCTGAAGGATGTGAGGCACAACCTGGAAGCGTTCCGCAATACCGCCAATGATGAGCTCTACGGCATCTTCGATGGCATGCAGCGACGAATGGTTTCATTCTACGGCGAGTGTGCACCGCAAATCGGAAAACCGGAAGGAGCTTCCCCGGAAAGCATTGCCGGGCTGGTGCGTCACAACAAGGATCAATACACCCATGCGACCGCTTCCCTTCTGCCGTTGCTCCAATCGAAAAAAATAAGTGAACTTGATTCCTCGGACCTGCTGAATGTCTACCGGGAATTGTATTCTTCCAACAAGGCTTTTCTCATGGCCTTATCAGATCTTGCGTCCGGCGATCCGGTTTATGCCATTGGGGATATGGTGGACTGAGCCGCCATTCCACCGGCAAATCATTTGTCCTTTTTCATGAATGAAAGCAGGGGCAGAGATGCGTGAAACGTCATTCTGCGTGTAACGCTCTTCCCGAAAAGCTGCTCGAAAAAATTCATGTGATGGGTAAAAAATGCAAGGATGTCGGAATGATGTCCATGCGCGAATTTGTCAATTCCATCGACAACGGATTCGTCGCTGACCACATGGAAATGAACCCTGGGATGCGGTTGTGCAGATCCCATTCGATCCATGACCGATTTCTGGGTGTCGTCCAATTCCTCGCCCGGAAGGGATACATGCACCGCGTCGACCCGGGCATCGAAATCGTCTGAAAACACTGCCAGCGTATGGAGTTCCTCCTCCAGGTGCAACAAGTCTGTGGCGTAGAGGATACTGTTGATGCCGCGGTATTTCCCTTCCTCGGGGACCGCGATAACGGGTACCCGCGCATGATTGATCACAGCTGCTGCACTGCTGCCCAGCAGGATCCTCCGGACGCCTGACGAGCCATGGGTACCCACCACGATCAGGTCCGCATGCTCCGCCCTGGCCACCTCGGATACGATTTCGGCGGTCGGGAAACCCTTGACCACACGGTAGCTGATCATACAACCTTCCCCGGCATGTTCCCGGAGCTCCTTCTCCAGCAGCTTGCACTCGATCTTCGCGGATTTAACCATGGCATCTTCTATGGAACCGGACTTGAGTATGGCCCGGGGCGGACCTTCCATATGCACTGCGTTCAGCAACATGAGTTCGGCCTTGTACTCAACGGCCATCTCCGCTGCATAGCGGGCCGCCACTTTGGAAACTGCCGAAAAGTCCGTTGCCAGGATGATCTTCTTCATAGAATCAATATCCCCCGCAACGGGACGGCCAAGAAACCGGTGCCGGAAACCGTGGCGGGACCATGCAAATAAACGAATCCTTGCGTAACTTTGAAATCAGGATATTTGCCGTACCGAATGATCATCCAGCCAGAACACATCGCCCCGTTCATCGTCCGTCTCATGCTGGGGTTGATATTTCTTTTCCAGGGATATGACAAGGTCTTTAAAATCGGCACCAGCCAGGTGGTCGACACCATCGCTCCCGCCTACCGTAAACTTCGGCTGCCGCACGGGCTCGTGGTCATTACCGCCTGGTTCACTTCCTGGGCGGAGCTGGCAGGGGGCGTGTTGCTTATTATTGGCCTGTTTAAATATTGTACGCTGTACATCCTGGGCCTGGACCTGCTGCTGGTATCCCTGGGCATGGCCTTGCTGAACCCGGTCTGGAATATGCAGCATGTCTTCTACCGGTTCGTGATGCTGGTTTTCCTTCTCGTGTATCCCGCGGATCTTGATACCATTACGCTGGATGCCGTTTTCCGATGAAGCACGTCAGGATTCAAGCGCTTTCTTAACCAGCAGGAATTCGCTGATGTTTTCCCGGTCCAGCGTTCCCACCAATCGATCCCCCTCGAATACCGGCGCCACGGACGTCTTTCCCAGGGTCATCTTCTCGAAAACCGTCTGCAATTCCATTTCCGGATCGAGCCGGAGGAATTCGCGTTGCATCACCTTGTCTACCGGCCCCTGCCGCCCGTAGGCATGGAGACCCTTGATGATCTCATTGCGGGTCAGGATACCCGTCACCTCCCCGTTATGTGTAACGATAAACTCCTTTTCCTCTCCTTCCAGCAGCCGGTCGACCGCCAGTTCCAGTGAATCATCCTGGGAAAGCGTCACGTACCGTGTCATCAGCACATCCCTGACCTTGTAGCCGCGCAGTGAAAAACGTGCTGCCTCGTATTCCGATTCAGCACCCGCCCCCAGGTAAATGAATATCCCGATGAATGCGAGCCAGAAATTACCGGAGAGCCCCAGCACCACAAAGCCGATGGCCAGCAGCTGACCCACGGAAGCGGCGATGCGCGTGGCCCGTGCACGGTCCATCCGCAGGGAAAGCAGTGCACGCGCCATCCGGCCTCCATCCATGGGAAAGGCCGGGAGCAGGTTAAAAACAGCCAGTACCATGTTGGCCGCAAACAGGTTGAATACGAAGTTCGCGGCGGTGATGGAACGGGTGGCGGCCAGTTCCTCCAGGGTGGGGAAGCCCGTGGTGGCATTGATGATCACGAACAGCACCGCGGCGATGCCCAGATTCACCAGCGGGCCTGCAATGGCAACTGCGAATTCCTGCATGGGCTTGTCCGGAAGCTTTTCCATCTGGGCAAGCCCGCCAATGGGTAAAAGCGTAATCCGGCGTGTGACGATACCGTACCTGCGTGCAGTAAGCGCATGACCAAGCTCATGCAGCACCACACAGGCGAAGATGGCCAGGATGAACAGAACACCGTTAAGGCCGGCACCGACATCCTTGCTCACCCGGTAGTAGACAAAGAATATCCATGCCACCAGGATTAAAAATGTCCAGTGCATGAACAGGCGGATACCGGCTACCCTTCCAAGGTAGAGGGACCATTTCATAATCTGTAATCTGTTTGTGCCTTAACGTCAGGTTAATCCGGCGGGCATTTCCTTCTTTCCTGATTGCAGGAACACTTCCTTGTCCCGGAATGCCGCCAGCTCAGAGAGGAAATTATACATCTCGTTGGCCGCGGTACCCGTACCACCTATTGAGATCCGGTCATAATCAGTCAACTGCCCGGCGAGCTTCTTGTAAAACGACCGAAGCTGGTTCTGGTACCGGTTGTGCCGGTGTGCCTCATTATTCGTGGACCGGTAGTTCCCCAGCCGCGTTCCAACCGCATCCTCACCGGGTATGCGCACCCGTGTTTCCACACCCGAATCCAGCTTCCGGGCATTTTTTTCCTGCCCCGCTTCGTATATCCAGGCTGCGGAATGATCAAGCCAAATAAAAATTTCCATTTTGTTCGTTTTTAATTTCATCTGTCAGCAAGCTGCAGGCAGCCAAGACCTAGCCCCGCAATGGCAGGTCCTGTTCATGCATCACCAGCAAGGGAATATTGAGATGGGCTGCCATCTTGCGCGTTTTGCTCCTGTGATAAAAGGATGCGATAAGATTGCGGTGGTGCGTATACATCACCAGGCAATTTGACTTGTATTTCTTTATGAAATACATAATCCCCTTATTGACATCGCTGTCACTGCATACATAACCTGAAATCTTGGGGTACCGTACCTTGCTTTTTATTTTCCTCGTCACTTCCTTGAGGTTCGAATCGAAAGCATCCATATCATCATTGATAAACAGGAATTGTATCTCCGAGTTGAGTGCTTTGGCCAGTGGAATCAGATCCCTGGCATGACTGAGGCTCTCGTCTGTGAGGTCAGTGGTATACACGATCTTCCCCATCCCCCGGTAACGGCTGCCCGGCGGTACTACAAGCACCTTGCAAGGCGCATCGCTGATCAGCCGGGCTGCATTGGTGCCAAGCATGAGCTTTTCGATGGTTCCCTTCCCCGTTGTTCCCATGATAATCATGTCCGCCTTTTGCTCCAGCGCCAACTCCATGATGCGTGCGGAGGGAAGCCCGTGATGAACCGAAAGATCCACTTTCACTCCCGTAAAATTCCTGCGAACTTTCTGGTAATACTTCTTCAGCCTGGACAAGGCATTATTATAAAGCGTGGTATAATCCAGGTCCGCGGTGGTCATCATGGCGGCACCGGAAAAAACAACCGGCGTTTCGAACACATGCAGCATGGTTACCCGCGCACCCGTATCGCCCGCCAGCTTGGCCGCGAACTTCACAGATGAGTTGGCATTGGCTGAAAAATCAACAGGTACGATAATTCGCTTCATACAAGATAAGTTTATATTCAAAGATACACATTCATCACGGCATCCCGGCATTCAGGCTACTGCAAAGGAGAACGAAATCGCATGACGAAACCCGGGATGTTTCGGGTTCAGCGGTTCTTCACGTTGCGCCCCCGAAATAACAGATTCAGCACGGTACACGTATGGCCGTACCGGGTGCCCCTGCAAAAAAGGAAAGCCGCGCGGCCGGCGACCAGGAGGGCCCGTACCCTCCAGCTGCAAGGCTCCACACCACCGGCCCCTTTCGTTTCTTAAGGTCATCATTGGCGCACATCTTCTTCCTTTCTCAGTGCTGCGAGCTTCTCGACCAGCTCCTTTTCGGCAGACGACAGGTTCTTCGGTATAGAAACACTGATTTCGGCGTACAGGTCGCCGAATTGTCCTTCCTTCCCGTAAACCGGCATGCCCATACCCCGGAGGCGGAGCACCTTGCCGTTGTCTGTGCCGGCGGCAATGCTCACCGACATGTCTCCTTTCAGCGTACGGACTTTTGCCTTACCGCCCATCATGGCCGTA
>JAHEKC010000039.1:11803-25840 GCA_024638565.1 Bacteroidota bacterium | reverse complement strand
AAGTGGTGCCGGTCATACCGCCGGAGTTGCGACCCCTGGTACCCCTTGACGGCGGACGTTTCGCTACGTCCGACCTCAATGACCTTTACCGCCGTGTCATCATCAGGAATAACAGGCTGAAACGGCTGGTGGAAATCAAGGCGCCGGATGTGATTCTGCGCAACGAGAAGCGGATGCTGCAGGAATCGGTGGATTCGCTTTTTGACAATTCCAGGAAGGTAAATGCCGTCAAAACAGAAAGCAACAGGGCACTGAAATCGCTCAGCGATTCGCTCAAGGGAAAGCAGGGACGTTTCCGCCAGAACCTGCTTGGTAAACGAGTGGATTATTCAGCACGTTCTGTGATTGTGGTCGGGCCGGAGCTGAAGTTGCACGAATGCGGCCTGCCAAAGGACATGGCAGCCGAGCTGTTCAAACCTTTTATCATCCGGAAGATGATCGAAAGGGGAATTGTAAAGACTGTAAAATCCGCCAAGAAGATAGTGGACCGCAAGGACGCCATTGTATGGGATATCCTCGAGAATGTGCTCAAGGGACATCCCGTGATGCTGAACCGTGCTCCCACGCTTCACAGGCTGGGTATCCAGGCATTCCAGCCAAAGCTGATCGAAGGCAAGGCCATCCAGCTGCACCCGCTTGTGTGTACCGCATTCAACGCCGACTTTGACGGAGACCAGATGGCTGTTCATGTACCCCTGGGCAATGCAGCCATTCTTGAGGCGCAACTGCTCATGCTGGCATCGCACAACATCCTGAATCCTGCGAATGGTGCACCTATAACGGTGCCTTCACAGGATATGGTACTGGGACTGTATTACATGACCAAGGCCAGGAAATCGGCCGGCAATGATAAGGTGAAAGGCGAGGGGATGACATTCTATTCCCCGGAGGAAGTGACCATCGCCCATAACGAAGGCAGGGTAGACCTGCATGCCGTGATCAAGGTAAAGGTGTCCCTGAGGGAAGACGAGAAAATCGTATCGAAGCTGGTGGAAACCACCGTGGGCCGGATCTTGTTCAACGAGGTCGTTCCGCAGGAGGTGGGTTACATCAATGAGCTGCTCACGAAGAAAAGCCTGCGGGATACGATCAACATGGTGCTGAAGCGCACCGGGATCAGCAAGGCTTCTGCCTTTCTCGATGACATCAAGGAACTAGGTTTCGGGATGGCCTTCAGGGGAGGGCTGTCGTTCAACCTGAATGACGTCATGATCCCGGACGAAAAGGAAACACTGATCGTGAAGGCGAATGAGGAGGTGGACGAGGTGATGAATAACTACAACATGGGATTCATCACCAACAATGAAAGGTATAACCAGATTATTGACATCTGGACCCGGACAAATTCACGGATTACCGATACGCTGATGCATCGCCTCAGCAGCGACTTGCAGGGTTTCAATTCAATTTACATGATGCTCGATTCCGGCGCCCGGGGTTCCAAGGAACAGATCCGTCAGCTGGGCGGAATGCGGGGCCTCATGGCCAAGCCGCAAAAGTCCGGCGCCATTGGCGGGGAGATTATCGAGAACCCGATCCTGTCAAACTTCAAGGAAGGGCTTTCGATCCTTGAATACTTTATTTCCACCCACGGTGCAAGAAAAGGCCTTGCGGATACGGCCCTCAAGACAGCTGATGCGGGTTACCTCACGCGGAGGCTTGTCGATGTGGCCCAGGACGTGATCATTAACGAAAAGGACTGTGGCACGCTGCGCGGCCTTGCGGAGAGTGCCCTCAAGAACAACGAGGAAGTTGTGGAGTCGCTTTACGACCGTA
This sequence comes from Bacteroidota bacterium, assembly GCA_024638565.1. Classification (GTDB taxonomy): domain Bacteria; phylum Bacteroidota; class Bacteroidia; order AKYH767-A; family OLB10; genus JAHEKC01. The sequence goes on along the minus strand of JAHEKC010000039.1, from coordinate 24,064 downwards.
TTCTCGGCCGGGTATCCCTGCATGACGTGGTACATCCGCTTACGGGTGAGCTGCTGGCCAGTTCCGGTGAGGAGATCACCGAGGAGGTGGCCAGGACCATAGAGGATTCACCCATCGAAAGCGTGGAAATCCGGTCTGTGCTTACCTGTGAGTCCAAGCACGGCGTATGCAGTCGCTGTTATGGAAGGAACCTGTCCACCGGCAGGATGGTACAAAAGGGTGAGGCGGTAGGTGTCATTGCCGCGCAGTCCATTGGCGAACCGGGAACCCAGCTTACGCTGCGGACCTTCCATGTGGGTGGGGTGGCAGCCAAGAGCGCCTCCGAGTCACGAATAGAAGCACGTTATGATGGTATGGTGGAACTGGAAGAAGTCCGCATCATCAACCAGAAGGAATCCGGAAAGAAAGGTGAAGTCGTGATAGGGCGTTCAGGGGAATTGCGCATTGTGGATACCAAAACGCGCGCCACCCTGGGCACACACCATGTACCTTACGGCGCCATTTTATTCGTGAAGAACGGCGACAAGGTCAAGCGCGGAGATTTGCTGTGCGAATGGGATCCCTATAATGCGGTAATCATTTCCGATACAGCAGGAAAGATTGACTACGAGCACATCGAAGAAGGCGTTACATATAAGGAAGAGTCTGACGAGCAGACAGGATACAAGGAGAAAGTCATCATTGACAGCCGTGACAAGACGAGAAACCCGGTAGTCAAGATCGTAGGCACCGGTAAGGAAGTGCTGAAGGCTTATAACCTGCCGGTTGGCGCACATATCGTGGTCAACAAGGGTACCCAGATCAAGTCAGGGGAGGTGCTGGCCAAGATTCCGCGTGCGACTGGCAAATCCGGTGATATTACGGGCGGCCTGCCACGGGTTACCGAATTGTTCGAAGCCCGCAATCCTTCCAACCCGGCGATCGTTTCCGAGATTGACGGGGTGGTTTCCTATGGTGGAATCAAGCGGGGGAACCGGGAGGTGATCATTACCTCCAAGGAGGCCGATGTCAAGAAGTACCTTGTTCCGCTTTCCAAGCATATCCTGGTGCAGGACAATGACTATGTGAAAGCCGGCATGCAGCTTTCTGACGGTTCTACCACGCCATCCGATATTCTGAACATCAAAGGCCCATCAGTAGTCCAGGAATACCTGGTCAATGAGATCCAGGAGGTCTACCGTCTGCAGGGCGTGAAGATTAATGACAAGCATTTCGAGGTCATTGTCCGCCAGATGATGCGTAAGGTGGTGATCGCGGATCCGGGAGACACTAAATTCCTGGAAAAGCAGAGCGTGAACAAAATTGATTTCATGGAGGAGAACGACCATATCTTTGACAAGAAGGTGGTTGTTGAGCCTGGCGAATCCGCCACATTCAAATCCGGGCAGATCATTTCACTGCGCAGGCTCCGTGACGAAAATTCCATGCTGAAGCGCAAGGACATGAAGCCCGTGGAAGCAAGGGATGCCATTCCTGCCACATCCACCCCTATGCTACAGGGGATCACGCAGGCCTCACTGCATACCAAGAGCTGGATCTCCGCGGCTTCCTTCCAGGAAACGACCAAGGTGCTTAACGAAGCGGCCGTGGCCGGCAAGATCGATCAACTGCTGGGCCTGAAGGAAAATGTCATCGTGGGCCACCAGATACCCGCCGGAACGGGTCTGAGGGAATACGAGAAGCTGATCGTGGGTTCGCAGGAAGAATATGACCTGCTGATGGCATCCAAGCGTGCCCAACAGGCTGAACCCGCCTCCTGAAGCGCGAAACCTTTAATCCTTTTTAGGTTATACGACGTCTGCCGGCTTTGATGGCAGACGTCCTTTTTTTGGATCGAATTCGCAGCCTGCTTTTGCCTGCAACCATTAATGAGTCGAACACCCGAGCAATCGAGTAATTGAATGCCCGGGTACTCGATTACATGTTTGAAAATAACAGGAGATCTATTTAACGAAGGTCCACCACCTCGATTCCGGGGTGCTGGTTCGTATCGAAGGAAAACAGGTTGTCTGGCGCCGAGAGGTCTGGATTGAATTTCCGGACGGCATAAGTCATGGTAGTGCCGTCCTTGTTCAGGATTTTCGCAGACATGATGTAGTGCTTCTTCTTGTCGATCCTGAGCTGGATCTTGTGGTAGGCTTTCCGGTTATCCTCCGGAACCAGCTCTACCAGGTGTACCGGTATGTTCCCGTCCTTACCTTCCCCCCGGTACCGGGTTTTAAATCCGCTTTCATAGATGGTAAATATGCGGGTGGGCGAGATGACATCCTCCGCATCCGGTTCAGCGGCATTGATCTGGACCTCGTTGACTTCTTTCAGGTATGTCCATACGGATTTGCCGTCGGACATGATCACCTGGTCATCCAGCTCCAGCTTGTACATGTTGCCCTTGATGATGATCTTTCCGGATTCAACGGTACGCGAACTGCTTTTTTTGTTTTCAATAATTAATTGAAAATCAGCAGTTAGGGATTTGTAGGACTTGTATTTGGCGCTCACCTGGCGAAGGACCCGGTCAGCTTGTGCATCCCGCTGGGCCCGGGTCTGGGTAGCGACAAACAACATTACGATTGCAAGCAGTGTGTTTTTCATCTTAGATTCCGCTTTCTACCCGGATGATTCAAATCGCAGGCCATTGGCCACCGGGCGAAGGAATATTCATGTGGATTTCAGGCGGCAAATTTACAAAACGGACCCCAGAATATGCCTGCCGGAACAGCTTATGGCTGCTGGGCTGCCGAGAGGTAATCCTGTTCCAGTGCCACGAGGTCCTTGACGCGGACCTCCCGGGCCTTGCTGCCTTCAAAAGGTCCGATGATGCCGGCTGCTTCGAGCTGGTCGATGAGGCGACCGGCACGGTTGTAGCCCAGTTTAAGCCTGCGTTGCAGAAGGGAAGCGGAGCCCTGCTGATGCTGAACCACCATGCGGGCGGCTTCCTCGAACAGCGCGTCCCGGTCGGAGGCATCCACGCCATCGGGCGAACCTGATTCCTCGCCCACGTATTCCGGCAGCAGGAAGGCATCGGGGTAACCCCGCTGGGAACCAATGAAATCAGTGACATTGTTCACCTCCGGTGTATCCACAAAAGCACATTGCAGCCGGATCAGGTCGGCACCGGTTGACAGCAGCATGTCTCCGCGGCCGATCAGCTGATCGGCGCCGCCGGTGTCCAGGATGGTGCGGGAATCGATCTTTGACGTCACACGGAATGCGAGGCGTGCCGGGAAGTTGGCCTTGATGGTACCGGTGATAATATTCACGGAGGGCCGCTGGGTGGCGATGATGAGGTGGATCCCGATGGCCCTCGCAAGCTGGGCGAGGCGTGTCAGCGGGGTTTCGATTTCCTTGCCGGCCGTCATGATCAGGTCCGCGAACTCATCCACTACCAGGACAATGTATGGCATGAAACGGTGGCCGTTGTTCGGATTGAGCTTGCGGGAAACGAATTTACGATTGTACTCGCTGATATTGCGTACCTGGGCGTCCTTGAGCAGCTCATACCGCTTGTCCATTTCAATGCAAAGCGAGTTAAGCGTGTTCACCACCTTCCGGGTATCCGTAATGATGGCATCCTCTTCGCCGGGAAGTTTCGCCAGGAAGTGGCGCTCGATCTTCTTGAAAAGACTCAATTCTACTTTCTTCGGATCCACGAGCACGAACTTGACCTGGGCAGGGTGTTTCTTAAAGAGGAGGGATGCCAGGACGGCATTCAGCCCGACTGACTTTCCCTGGCCGGTGGCACCAGCCATCAGCAGGTGGGGCATGCGCGTGAGATCGGTGACATAAACCTCATTCGATATAGTCTTTCCCAACGCGATGGGAAGTTCATATTCGCTGTTCGAAAAACGTTCACTTGCCAGCACCGTGCGCATGGATACGACTTCCGGATTTTGGTTTGGCACCTCGATGCCAATGGTCCCTTTGCCCGGGATAGGGGCGATAATGCGGATGCCCAGCGCAGAAAGGCTCAGGGCGATATCGTCTTCCAGGTTCTTGATTTTCGAAATCCGGATGCCGGCCTGCGGGATAATCTCGAACAGGGTGACAGTGGGGCCCACCGTTGCCTTGATCTTGTCGATCCCGATATTGTAGTGACCCAGCGTCTCCACGATCCGGTTTTTGTTGGCTTCCAGCTCCGCCATGAGTTCATCTCGGCTCTGTGTATTCCTGCTAACATGGGCTTCAAGCAATTCCAGCTCCGGGTATTTATATTCACTCAGGTCCAGCGTGGGATCATACTCCCCCAGTTTTTCAAGCAGGTCCTCGTCAGTCTGGATATCATCAGGACTCAGCGTGGCGGAAACGTTCTCGTCGAGCGATTCCGTTTTCTCATCGTCATCCGGGATTTCAACCTGCAACTCACCAGGACCCGGTTCGGCATCTGCTTCCGCCACTTTGGCTGCTGTGGTCTCAGCGGGAGTAGGTGCTACGGAAAGCAGTTCCTCGGAGATCTTATCCTCGTTTTCCTCAATGGAGGCATTTCCTTCCGTGGTTGCAGATTCCTCCTCTTCCCTGGCCGGATCTTCCACGGACAGGAATTCCTCCGTGATGGCGCTTTCATCAGCCTCCTGTTCCGCTTCAGTTTCATCCGACTCTGACAGGTCCATGGCCGCCGACATGGCGGGTTCCTCCTCGGGCTCCTGCTCCCCGGTGGCGACGCTGTCCGATTCCGGTTCTTCACCGGTCTCCGCCTCGGGCGCGGCTTGCCGGTCTTTGCGGGCCACGGGAGCCGCTGATGCCACTGCACCCGGGATGGGGTGGTCATCCTCGCTTCTCCAGAAGGAAAAGATTTCAGGAAGCCTGAGCGAGCTTAACTTCAGGTTAAACGCCGTGACCAGGAACGAAACAAAGACGAACAGGATTACCAGGCCGGCGCCTATGGTGCCGAGGGTAGCTTCAAGCCACTTGTTGATCTCGAACCCGAAGGCACCTCCCATGAACAGCGTTTCACCTGCCGAGAAGAAATAACCCATGAGGGTGGATGCGAATACGAGGCTGAACAGGCTGTAGGCCAAGGTGCGACCAATGGGAAGCAGGTAAACGCCAAACAGGATCCTTATGCCGAACAGGAAAACCAGGAAAGGAAACAGGAATGAGGCGACGCCGAACCATCCGGTCATGAACTGGTGCGATATCATGGCGCCCAGCTTGCCAAGCAGGTTTTCGGTCCCCAGGTCCGCGTTGGTCAGCAGGGCCCACCAGGAGCCGGAAACCTTGTCAAAATCGGCCTTCCATGTGAAGAAATAGGAGATGAATGAAATGAGCAGGAAAAAGGATACAAGCATCAGGAACATACCGCTGACCCTGTGAAACCGGGAATCGCTCAGGAACTGGTAGAGCCCGTTCCGGAACGCCCTTACCGGGCTGTCCCCGTTCTTCTTCTTTTTGCTTTCCTTGCCTTTCTGTTGCTGTCGGTTGGCCATGAATAAGTGCTTTATTTATAGGGAAGTAAAATTAGTATCTTCCATAGGTGCCCGTGGCTTGGTCATTTTGCATAATCAACACCGGTATGTTTAAAAGGAGAAAGGTCCAACCGGCGCTTCTTTAACGCGAAACCGGCGCCGGCATTTTGGAGGTCGGTGCCGGGTCGCTTGCCGGGAGCCCCGGGGTACTGGTTTCCAAGGTTATTGTGTTTAAAAAAAAAGAGGTATCCACATTTCAAACGATTATATATTATAATTTTACGCTACAGGCTGCCATGGGCGGTCCCGCCTTTGGCATTTATTCTATGAGCATTGGCGTTACCAGATTTTTCCTGAAAGGAAGATCGAGGCATTATTATTGTTTAGTTGTAAGAAAAACCCATTCATCGATGAAAAACCGTTTACGTCATTTTCCAGGAACCCTGGCCATTGTGATGGCACTAACCCTCAGCTGGCATTTTGCATCCGCGCAATGCACTTCCCCGCCCAACAAACCGGGCACGATCATGGGGACAAAAAATGTCTGTCCGGACGAATCCGTTGTTTACAAGATCAAATCTGTTGCCACTGCCGATACCTACACCTGGGTACTGCCGGCCGGTGTGACGATTTCCGGAATGAATCCGTACACGTCCGCTGATACCATGGTGACCATTGATTACGGCCCCGCTTTCTCGCCACCGGATGTCATCGGCGTATACGCCACGAACCCCTGTGGCAACAGCGCTACAAAGACCGCAAACGTGTCCGGGTATAGTCCGTCCAAACCCAGTTCGATCCAGGGCCCGTCCACGGCTTGTAACGGTGACACCCTGAATTATACAGTGACGCAGGTTCAGCAGAACAGCTACATGTGGTCTGTTCCGGCGAGCATGAGCATTGCCTCCGGGCAGGGTACCAACAGCGTTATGATTGCCTTCAACGCCGGCTTTACGAATAACGGTACGATGACAGTCACCACCACCAACGGTTGCGGCAATACCAGCGCTGCCAGACCCAGGAAAATATTCAAGGGCAACGCGCCTGCGGCACCAGATTCCGTTATGGGTCCGGAGGTAGCTTGCCCCGGTGAAACAAAGACTTATTCCGTCGACTCCCTGGACAATGCCACTACCAACTGGACGGTTCCCACAGGAGCCACCATCCTGTCCGGGCAGGGCACCACATCGATTGACGTCCTCTTCCCCGCAGGTTTCGTCCAGGGGCCGGTCGCCTGCCAATACGTTGATAATTGCGGAACCTCTCCGTTCACTGATGTTAACGTTCGGGCCACCCCCACGATCCCCGGGCTGATCTCGGGACCGGTTTCCGGGGTCTGCAACGCCACACTCACCTATTCTGTTGCGCCCATCCTGGGGGCGACCAATTACACCTGGACAGCACCGCCGGGAGCTACCGTAGTTTCGGGCCAGGGTACAAACGTGGTGGATATCATGTTTCCCGCCGTCGTAGTTAACGATACGGTAAAGGTCAATGCAACCAATGCCTGCGGGACCAGTGCAAACCGCAAGCTTATTGTAAACGGTGACATCGTGATCACACAGCATCCGGCCAGCGGTGCGGTATGTGAAGGGGATACAACCATGCTGAGCGTCACGGCTCCGGGTGGCAACCTGTCCTACCAGTGGCGCCTGGACGGGATGAACCTCTCCGATGGAGCGGACTACTCCGGAACGACGACCGCCACCCTCACGATCCTGGCTGCCGACTCGCTGCCGGGCGGATCAGGAAACTATGATGTTATCGTATCGTCCACCTGTGCGCCGGACGACACGTCCAATGCTGCCGTACTCACAGTGAATATGCGGCCACCGGTACCGGGCGTCATTACCGCACCGTCCGTGATCTGTCCAGGTGCGACCAGTGTACCGTTATCCGTGGCAGCCGGCGGTTACAACACCACGGGACATTTCTGGCAGATCCTTAACAACGGGACTATTACCGGCGGCCAGGGCACGAATGCCATTACGGCAGATTTCTTCGCCACGCCATTCTCGGGCTATACCATCCTCTGCTGGGCCACCAACGGGTGCGGCATGAGCATTGACACGAGCAGCAAATGGGTTCGGTATAACATCTCCACTCCTGTAATCACTTCCGGGTCGATTGCCGTATGCCAGGGAGAAACGGGATTGGTATATACCATCAACCCAATCGGCGGCGCTACTTCCTATAACTGGACGGTTACACCGGACATCACGATAGCAGGCGGCCAGGGAACGGTGAGCATGACGGCCGATTTCTCTCCCACCTTCACCTCGGGACAGATTTGTGTGACCGCAATGAATTCCTGCGTTACCACACCGCAGGATTGCCGCAACGTGGTATGGAATGTTCCGGCCACGCCGGCACCCATTACGGGAGATGGCAACGGTGCATGCAACACGACCCTGCCATACTCCATCGGTACGATTCCAGGGGCGGCCAGCTATGACTGGACGCTGCCTTCGGGCGCCACCATATCTTCCGGTGCCGGAACCGCATCGGTCATGATCGACTTCTCGGGCGTGATAAACGGCCAAGTCTGTGTGGCCGCCGTGGGCAACTGCACCACGGGTGGTTACCGGTGCAAGAAGGTCAAAAGCAATCCTGTGAAGCCGGCGTCCATCACACCAAGTACAGGAACGTTCTGCGCATTTCAGACCGGGATCACCTTTACGGCAGCCACATCACCCGGCGCTACCGGTTACCTCTGGACCGTACCGCCTGGTGCATCCATTACCGCTGGTGCAGGTACCAATGTGATCACTGTTGACCTGGGTGCATCCAGTGGTCAGGTTGGGGTACGTGCGGAGAATGCGTGTAACAAGAGCGGAACCAAGACTTTCGATGTCAATATCACCTGTCGTGGCCAGGCGGCCGGGCTGGCGGCGGAAGCCGGTTTCAGCATACAGGCGCGCCCGAACCCCGTTGCCGAAGAACTTGTCGTGGATATCAACGGGCTGGCAGGGAATTATGAACTGGTGCTGACCGATGTGGTTGGCAAGGTGGTCATGTCCCGAAACGTACAGCTTTCCGACGGCATTAACCAACTGCGTTTTGATGTACAAAGCCTGAAAAGCGGCATTTACCTCCTTACGGCCCGGATCGGGGACGATGTCAACAAGGTCCGGCTGATCAAGCAGTAATAATCCAGGCACACCCATTAAAAGAAACCCCGGGACAGCACCCCGGGGTTTTTTTATGCCCGTCCGGCGGGTGCCTGGAATTGAGCTAATCCACTAACATTCCGTATATTTGCCGGCCTTCGGCCGGTATGTGGCCGGAACGACCGCTAACCCTGGTATCGCCACAATATTCTGATAATCATATACTTAATATATATCCCTTACTTATTAAACATATTTAATTGAATGACTGAAACCAACGAAAACCCTTCCCAGGCCGTTCCTGAGGATTTTGACTGGAACAGTTCCGGTCCGGGCTTTGAAACCTACAAGCCCGAGGAAATGGAGCGCATGCAGGCGCTTTATGAAAAAACACTGACTACTATCAATGACCACCAGCTTATTACTGGCAAGGTCATCGCGATGACGGAAAAGGAAGCCGTTGTCAATATTGGTTACAAATCGGATGGGTTGATTCCCCTTTCGGAATTCAGGCACATGCCGGATCTCAAGGTTGGGGACGAGGTGGAGGTTTACGTGGAGAACCAGGAGGACAAGAACGGGCAACTGGTGCTATCGCACAGGAAGGCCCGCGCCCTCAAGTCATGGGAAAAGGTCAATGAGGCGCTGGAGAAGGACGAGGTCATCCAGGGTTTTGTGAAATGCCGCACCAAGGGCGGACTTATCGTGGATATTTACGGCATTGAAGCATTCCTTCCGGGCTCACAGATTGATGTCAAGCCCATTAGGGATTATGATGTGTTTGTGGGCAAGACCATGGAGTTTAAGGTGGTTAAAATCAACAACGAATATAAAAATGTAGTCGTTTCGCACAAGGTGCTTATTGAGGAGGAACTTGAAAGCCAGAAGATGGAAATCATGTCCAAGCTGGAGAAAGGTCAGGTGCTGGAGGGAATGGTGAAGAATATCACCTCGTACGGGGTCTTTATGGATCTCGGTGGTGTCGACGGGTTGCTGCATATCACCGACATTTCATGGGGTCGCATTTCTCACCCCGAAGAGGTGCTGAAGCTGGATGACAAGGTCAACGTGGTGATTCTGGACTTTGACGAGGAGAAAAGGAGAATTGCACTGGGCTTAAAGCAGCTCACCCCCCAGCCATGGGAGTCACTTGATGCTAATCTGAAGCCGGATGACAAGATCAAGGGCAAGGTGGTGGTCATAGCCGATTACGGTGCGTTCGTGGAGATCATTCCAGGTGTGGAAGGACTTATTCACGTCTCTGAAATGTCATGGTCGCAGCACTTGCGCAGCCCACAGGATTTCCTCAAGGTGGGTGATGAAGTGGAATCGGTTATCCTATCAATCGACCGGGAGGATCGGAAAATGTCACTGGGCCTGAAGCAACTTACCCCTGATCCCTGGTCCAACGTAACAGAAAAGTACCCGGTCGAAAGCAAGCACAAAGCCAAAGTTCGGAACTTCACCAACTACGGCATCTTTGTGGAGCTTGAAGAGGGTATTGACGGCCTGATCCATATTTCCGACCTGAGCTGGTCAAGGAAAATCAAACATCCGTCGGAATTTACCAAGGTAGGAGAGGAAATTGAGGTGGTGGTGCTTGAAGTGGATACGGAGCACCGTAAGCTGAGCCTTGGCCACAAGCAACTCCAGGATAACCCGTGGGAAACCTACGAAACGGTATTCACCGTCGGGTCCGTGCATGAAGGCAAAGTGGGCAAAGTCACGGACAAGGGTGCAGTCATCACCTTTTCCAATTACGGTGTGGAGGGGTATGCGCCTTACCGCCAGTTGATGAAGGACAGCAAGGTGCCGGCCCGGATGGACGAGGAAATCCCATTCAAGGTGATTGACTTTTCCAAGGAAAACCGGAAAATACTTGTTTCCCATTCGCGTGTGAATGACGATAAGGACATCGAACGAAAATCCTCAGAGAAGTCGGAAAAGAACAAGGACAGGGTTTCCACGGGGAAAACCCTGAAGAAAATGAAGGACCAGATGGAGAAAACCACCCTTGGCGACCTGGAGTCATTGTCTAACCTGAAATCTGAAATGGAGACCTCGGGCAGGAAGAGTGCCGAAAAGGCGGCTGCATCGAAGCCTACTGAAGGCGAAGCCGATGACGGGGATAAGAAGGACTGACGCGGGGATGCATGAGATATTACGCGGCCATCGGCCGCGTTTTTTTTGCCCGTAGGATTAGCCTACATTTGAGAATTGCTGTTTCAATGAATTATTTCTGTTGCGGCATGCTGCGTTCGGGTTCCACCTGGCAGTACAACATAGTGTTAAGCCTTCTGGAAAAACGTGGCCTGGCGGTCGCCGGTGGATTTGTGGCCGGTGAGGAGAAGCTTTCTGCCTTCATGGATGACGGGCAGGCCCGGGTTCTCAAGATGCATGCCGCCTTTCAGGCAGCGCGCGATGCGCTTGCCGCAGGGCACGCCAGGGGCATTTACAGCCACCGTGACCTCCGGGATGTAGCCGCCTCGCTGATGATGCGTAATCGCAAACGGCTTAGCTGGGTGCTGGATAACGGGTATCTGGTTGCGGCATGGAATGCATACCAGGCCTATTCCGTTTCTCCGAATGTACTGGTCCAGGACTACAGGGTCATTGTCAGGGAGCCCGGCAAAGCGATCCGGCAGATAGCCTCGTTCCTGGACCTGGAGCCTGATGAAGGTGAAATAAACCGGCTGCAGGGTGAGTTCGGCTTAGAAAGCCAGAAAAGGAAAATCCGCAACATGGCGGGGTCATCCATGCGGGGTAAAGCATTGCGAAAGCTGCGTCGGAGTGTGGGGGGGCTGTTGCACAGAACCATCGGCAAGGATCGCACGCGCAAGCTGACCCCGTTGTTCGGCAGGCTGGGTGTGGAACATGTGGACCGGAAGTCGTTACTGCACAGTGAACATATCAATTCAGGTGCGATTGGGTCATACAAATCGGTGCTGACAAATGCCGAGCGGGAGGTCCTGGAACGATACCTGCGGCAGGAAGTGGGCATCCCCTCCTGATAGACTGCATGCCGGCCATGCCCTGAATTTCCTTATACCAACTTGCCTGGATCCCTCTACTATATCGCCCTGGTGCCTGGTGAGCCCGTGAGTGGCAGGATCAGGAAGCTCCAGCAGGAGGTCGCCGGCACGTTTCACAGCCGGCATGCCCTGAAATCACCTCCTCATATCACCCTTCAAATGCCTTTCAGGATGGAAACGGGCCGGCAAAGAGCGCTCGAAAAACTTTTGCAGCGTATCTGTCCCGACAGGCCCTTTACCGTAACGTTGAATGGGTTCGGGCATTTCGGGAACCGGGTGCTATTCATTGCAGTCAGGGATTCGCAAGCCCTGCAGGGGTTGCACAGGGACGTTCACGAAGGACTCGGGACCGGCGGCTTCGTCCCGGCATCCGGTGACCAGCGGCCTTTTCATCCGCATGTAACGCTTGCCAGCAGGGACCTGCAACCCGGGGCGTTCAATCGTGCATGGGCACACTTCGGAACTGCGGGTTTTCTTGAGCAGTTTGAGGCCGATGCCATAAGCCTGCTGCGTCAAAGGGACGGGAAATGGCATATAGAAAGCCGCCTTCAGTTCGGGGAATGACCCCGACTGTTGTATCAACATTTTGTTGAAAAATTATCCGTGAAGTTGTGCATGCGCACACCGCTTGCCGAGCGTTCATTATGTGATTTTGTATATGTTTGAACACCCGGGAATTCCCCGGGATCAGCTATGACGATTGATGAAATGAAATCC
>JAHEKC010000039.1:0-11793 GCA_024638565.1 Bacteroidota bacterium | reverse complement strand
GGCCTTGTATTTCGAAGTCCTTGCACATGAGCCCGGAGCCTTCACCATGGATGGCATGGGGGAGGATCTTTTTTTTCTGAGTAATGGACACATCTCCCCGGTTTGGTACAGCGTGCTGGCTCGGGCAGGATATTTCCAAACGCAGGAGCTGGCCACCTTCCGGAAAATTGACTCGCGACTGCAGGGTCACCCGGCGACCAAGGAAGGACTGCCCGGAGTCCGCATGGCTTCCGGGTCGCTCGGCCAGGGTCTTTCCGTGGCGATCGGAGCCGCATTGGCGAAAAAACTTAACAATGACGATAAGATCGTCTACAGCCTGCATGGCGATGGGGAGATTGAGGAAGGGCAGATATGGGAAGCCGCCATGTTCGCATATGCCCATAAGGTAGATAACCTGGTAGCCACCATTGACGTTAACGGCCAACAGATCGACGGGCCCACATCCAAGGTATTGCCCATAGGGGAGCTTGCGCCCAAATGGAGTGCTTTCGGCTGGGAGGTCATCGGGGTGGACGGCAATAACATGGAGGCGTTGCTGGAGGGTCTGGATAAAGCAAAATCGCATACGGGAAAAGGGAAGCCGGTCGTTATACTGATGACTACCGTGATGGGCCAGGGAGTCGACTTCATGATGCATACGCATGAATGGCATGGTGTCCCTCCCAATGACGAACAAGCTGAACGTGCGCTTGCCCAGCTTCCGGAAACTGTCGGAGACTACTAAAGATGACATACATGCCAACCAAGTCCCTGCACCTGTTACTGGCCCTGGTTATGTTTGCCGCCACGGCATCCAATGGCCAGGGCGCCGCTAAAGATCCCCCCACGCGCATCCTGTTTCTTTTTGATGCCTCACAGAGCATGTTTGCCAAGTGGCAAAGTGATACCAAATTCGAGGTGGCAAAAAAGTTACTTGGTGAAATTGTGGACAGCCTGCAGAAGGTCGACAACCTGGAGCTGGCGCTTCGCGTGTATGGACACCAGAAACCCTACCCGCCGCAGGATTGTGATGATACGAAGCTCGAAGTTCCTTTTGGAAGGTTTAACGGGTATGACATCAAGAAAAAGCTGGGTACCATTACGCCAAGCGGTACCACGCCGATAGCATTGTCGCTGCAAGCCTGTGGCAAGGATTTCCCGGGGCGGATGGGGAGGAATATCATCATTCTGATAACCGATGGAATCGAGGAGTGCAACGGGGATCCGTGTGCCGTATCCGCGCAGCTCCAGCAAAAAGGAGTTATCCTGAAACCCTTTGTCATCGGGCTGGGAATGAACAAGGATTTTGCCCGTGAATTCGAATGTGTCGGCAATTATTATGACGCCGCGGAAGAACAGGCATTCAAGAATATCCTGGGGGTCGTGATATCACAGGCGCTTAACAATACCAGCCTGCAGGTGAACCTGCTCGACATAAATGGCAACCCCAACGAGACGAATGTGGGCATGACGCTGTATGATCAGTTTACAGGTGCCATCAGGTATAATTTCGTTCATACGATGAATGCCAAGGGTTTTCCCGATACGCTGCGGATCGACCCGTTGGCCACCTACCGGCTGGTGGTGCATACGCTTCCTGCCGTGACGCTAGATAACGTGAAAGCTGTTCCGGGAAAACATACGGCGGTAGGGGTGGACGCCCCCCAGGGGAGCCTCCATCTAAAGCTTGAGGGGGCACATGAATACAGGGACCTGAAAGCGGTTGTCAGGAAAAGCGGGGATTTGCGCACACTCTATGCGCAATCGTTTAACATGGTGGAAAAGTACATCGTTGGCAGGTATGACCTGGAAATCCTTACCCTGCCCAGGATCTATATCAACGATGTTGAAATATCGCAAAGCAAAACCACATCAGTGGAAATACCCAAACCGGGTATCGTGTCGATCATCGTCAATAACCCGGGGATCAACGATATCTATGTTGAACGGAATAACAGGCTCGAGTGGATACACAGCCTGGACGAAAAGCTAACCCGGGAGAGTATCACACTGCAACCCGGTAAATACAGGGCCATTTACAGGAGCAAGAATGCGAATGAGAGTATATTCACCGTTGAAAAGGAATTCAGGGTTACCAGCGGAAGCTCATCTTCCGTTAACCTGTATTGACTCGAACGGCATGTTAACCGTTGACTGCTGAACCGGAAATTACATTTATACAACTGACCTGTCAATTCGCGGAATCATGAAGAAATTCGAATACAAGGAAAAGAAGGATACGCGTTCAGGTTTTGGTGCCGGGTTGCTCGAGCTTGGAAAGCAGGATGAACGCATCGTGGCGCTCTGTGCCGACCTTACAGGGTCCCTTAAAATGACAGCATTCCAGCAGGCATTCCCCGAACGTTTTTTTTCGGTCGGGGTTGCAGAAGCGAATATGATGGGCATTGCCGCCGGCCTGACCATCGGGGGTAAAATACCGTTTACCGGCACGTTTGCGAATTTCAGTACCGGCAGGGTATACGACCAGATCAGGCAATCCATCGCCTACTCGAAGAAGAACGTCAAGATATGTGCTTCACATGCCGGCCTTACCCTTGGAGAGGATGGTGCTACCCATCAGATCCTTGAGGATATCGGGCTGATGCGTATGCTGCCCAACATGACGGTCATATCACCCTGCGACTATAACCAGACCAGGCTGGCAACCCTTGCCGTGGCGCGGCATGAGGGACCGGTCTACCTGCGTTTCGGAAGGCCGTCATGGCCGGTATTTACGCGGCCTGATGCGCCTTTTCGCATCGGGGAGGCGGAGCTGCTGAATCCCGGATCTGACGTGACCGTTTTCGCTACCGGGCACCTGGTGTGGAATGCCCTGGAGGCGGGTCGCATACTCGCTGAAAAGGGAATGAATGCCGAAATTATTAATGTACATACGATTAAACCTTTGGATATTGAGGCAGTCATTAAGTCAGCAAGGAAGACCCGTTGCGTGGTGACGGCTGAAGAGCATCAGCTCAACGGCGGCCTGGGTGAAGCCATCTGCCAGGAACTGGCGAGGCACCACCCGGTACCGGTCGAGATGATCGGTGTGAAGGATACCTTCGGCGAAAGCGGGACACCGGCCGAGTTGCTTGAGAAATACGGCCTGGGACCGTCCCATATTGCGGAAGCCGCGTTCCGGGTACACGCGCGCCGGAAAGTTGGCAACGGTGTTGGAATTCACGCCTGACCCGCACGGTCTTCCGGCGCCAATCAGGCTGTTTTATGGATCACAACCCCTCGGACCGGGAGTTGCTCCGGCTTTTCACCAATGAATCTACACGGGACAAGGCGTTCACGGACCTTGTTACCCGGTACCAGGAACGCGTATACTTTCACATCCGGCGGCTCGTCATTGACCATGATGATGCCAATGATGTGGTACAGAATACATTTATCAAAGCCTGGCAGGGCCTGCATCGTTTCCGTGGCGACGCCCAGCTATATACATGGCTGTACCGTATCGCCACCAATGAGTCCCTGACGTTCCTGAAAAGGAAAAAAGCAGCTGCTCAGGTTTCGTATGATGAATCGGGCATGGAGCCGGTGGCCGGGCTTGCGGACGATCCATTGTTCACGGGTGACCGGTTACAGCGCAAGCTTCAGGAAGCGATCGCCAGGCTGCCCCACAAGCAAAAAGTTGTGTTTAACCTGCGGTATTTCGACGAGATGAAATACGAGGAGATGTCGGAAGTGCTTGAAACATCAGTAGGAGCCCTGAAGGCCTCCTACCACCATGCCGCTCGTAAAATTGAGGATTACCTGCTTGGCCATTAAACCCAGGACCTGCTCCCAAGTCTAAGACTAAAACGGAATTACATGCCACCCGAACAAGAGAACACTGATTTTAAAGGGGATAGCCTTAGCCGGGTTTCAAGGGAGAATCCATTCCGGGTGCCGGATGACTATTTCAGGCAGTTGCCTGCCGCGATTGCCGGACGCGCCGGGCAGGAAAGGATTCTCCGGCCTGTTGGCGACGGAAGGCGGCCATTCCGTACGTATGCTGCCGCGGCCTGTGTGGCTGTGGTGATGTTGCTCGCCGGTATTTATGCAAGTGTACTCCGTGGACCGGCACATGATCCGGCCACGCTGACATACGAACAGGTCAGCAACAGTGTTTATTTCCATGACCTGGACATTTTTCTGCTTATGGATGAGGTGGCCAGGCAGGGACCTGGAAACGGCGATTCGGATGAGGGTTACATAGAAGATTACCTGCTGGATCATTCTGCAGATATCAGCGATTATTACATTGAACAGTTATAATCAATAAACGGTATTATTATGAATTCATTAAGAATGGCTATGCTGATCACCCTGATGGCGGGATGTACAGCTGTATTTGCGCAGGGCGGCGATCGCCACAAGCAAGGCAAGGATGAAATTGAGGCAATGAAGATTGGCTTCCTCACCAAGCGGCTGGAACTTACTCCTGACGAGGCGAAAGTGTTTTGGCCGGTGTACGAGTCGTTTCAGTCGGAACGCGGCAAACTGCACCGTGAAAGGAAAGACCGCAGAAAGCAAATGCGCAGCTCCATGAACGAATTGAGTGATGCTGAAGTGGAGAAGGAGGTTGATGCGGAAATAGCATTCAGGCAAAGTGAACTTGATGTCATGACAAAGTATCATGTACAATTCAAGCAGGTCCTTCCGGTAAAAAAAGTAGCACGGCTATACCGGGCCGAGGAGGAATTCAAGCGGGAGCTGCTTCAGCGGCTTCAGCGCAAGCAGCAGGACAACAGGTCTCCCCGGATGCGACGGGGATCCCGGTAAGATGCGTTAAACGTTTTTCGCAAATGCAAATGCACGGTTGCTCCTGGCGTCCCTGCCGGCGCCCGGGTCCGGTCGCACCGCAACATCCGGCTTATTTTCAATAGCTTTACCCGCCCCTGGTCTCAATGCCCTTACAGGCGCCTGGACGTCTAACCAGGGCGGGCGGTGATGCATAAGCGGATAGAAGAGCAAACAGTAATCTTTTTTACGATCATCAAGTGGATTATCCTGGCCACTATGATCGGAATACTCGTAGGTCTTTCCACGACGGTTTTTATCAAGCTTCTCGACTTTGCCATCTCACTTGCGCATCGCAATCCGTATTATTATTTCGCGCTGCCATCTGTTTTTGTGCTGACTGCCTGGATCGCAAACAAGTTTGCTCCCACCTCCAAGGGTCACGGAACAGAAAAAGTCATTGAAGCGGTTCACAAACGATCAGGAAAGATAAACTTGGCCGTTGTCCCGGTTAAGTTGTTCAATACCATCCTCACCATTGCCTTCGGCGGATCAGCGGGTAAGGAAGGACCCAGCGGACAGATCGGCGCCGGCCTTGCATCTTTCTTTTCCGACCTCATGAAGCTGAGCAAGGACCAGCGAAAGAAGCTCGTGATTTGCGGGATCAGTGCGGGATTTGCGGCCATTTTCGGCACACCGATTTCCGGGGCCCTTTTCGGGCTTGAGGTATTGTATGTAGGCGCCGTCATGTACGAGGTGATGCTGCCTGCGTTCATTTCCGGAATTGTAGCGTACGAGGTTTGCTCTTCCCTTGGCATGACCTATTTCCATTCCACCATTGATTTTGCCCCGCAGTTCACGCGTAGTTTTTTTATAATCATTGTGCTGTCCGGAATTGTATTCGGCAGTATCTCATTTTTGTTTATAGAGTCTTCGCGGTCAGCCCAGCGGTTTATCAGTAAATGGAAGATAAACGAGTACCTTAAGAACGCCCTCGGCGGCCTGTCCCTTGCACTATTGATTTTCCTGTTTTCAACCCGCTATGCCGGCCTGGGCGTGGAGACGATTGAAGGTCTTATTGACGATCACCAGCCTGCCTTCTGGTATGATTTCCTGCTTAAAATCGTGTTTACGATTGTCACGCTGAGTTTCGGGGGCAGCGGTGGAGTGGTAACGCCGACCTTTTTTATTGGCGCCACGGCAGGTTGCTTCTTTGCGCAGCTAATCGGGATGGATACGGCCACCTTTGCAGCGATTGGCATGGTGAGCCTTCTGGCAGGCGCTGCCAACACGCCCATTGCAGCGAGTATCATGGGGCTGGAGATTTTCGGCGCGCGGCTGGCGCCATTCGCCGCCATTAGCTGTGTGATCAGTTTCCTGATGACTGGTCATCGCAGCATTTTCCCTTCCCAGATACTGTCAGTAAAGAAATCCGCTTCCTTCGACATGGATGTGGGAAAGGAAATAAACGAGGCTGATCCAAGGGTGAAACGGGAAGAGCGGTTTTACCTGTATCGTTTCTGGCAAATCTGGAAGTGGAAATGGAAAAACCGGAATTATGACAAGGATGAGAAGTAGATCGCAATCCGTGAACGGTTTTTCATTTATTCAGATACAATGCCAGGTCTAAAATCATATCGTTATTCATTAATCACTAATATTTCAGCACTGGATTAACCTTGCATTATTAGCTGGTTAACCCTCTTTCTTATACATATATGCCGGGCTTGCCTGGGCGGTAGGGGTCATGGTAATGTCGTTCAGGCATACATGTGCCGGTCGTGTGGCGGCATAGTACACCACATCCGCCACGTCATCAGCAGTCAACGGATCATATCCCTGGTATGTCTTTTTTGCCCTTGATTCATCGCCCTTAAAGCGCACAAGCGAAAACTCCGTTTCAGCGGCACCCGGATTTACGGAAGTGACCCGGATTCCGTGTTCGAGCAGGTCGATGCGCATGGAACGGGAAAGTGCATCCACGGCGAATTTGGTACTGCAGTAGACATTGCCCTTCCGGTAGGCTTCCTTTCCTGCTATGGAACCAATATTGACAATATGCCCTTTCCCACGGGCGATCATAAGGGGCATTACGGCACGGGAGATGTAAAGCAATCCCTTTACATTCGTATCAATCATTTTTTCCCAGTCGTCCGGGTCACCTTCCTGGATTAGTGACAGTCCGCTGGCCAGTCCCGCGTTGTTAACCAGGACATCGATTTCACGCCATTCAGCAGGCAGGCCATCGATGGCGCCTGATACGGCTTTTCTTTCCCGAATATCGAATTCGAGTCGCAGGGCCTTCCGGCCCGTTTCCTTTTCCACATGGGAAGCCAGGTCCTTTAACCGATCAGGCCTTCGCCCGGTAATAATGACATCCCAGCCGTTTCGCGCGAATAATAGTGCCGTTGATTTCCCTATGCCGGAAGTGGCACCGGTAATAAGTGCTATCATGATTTCATCGTTTTATTAAGCAAGCTGTTTCTGTATCCGAATCCGAAATAAATGACAAGCCCCGCGCCAAGCCAGATGAAGAATCCTTTCCAGCTTACCCACTGGATCTGTGCCATCATGTAAAAGCAAAACAGCAGGCCCAGGGAGGGAATCAGCGAAAAGTTCTTCCATACGGCACCAACGGTCACAGCCAGACAAAGCAGGATAAAAAGCCACATGGGAATTGAGGTGCCGAATTCGCTCCAACTGTCGAAACGGATCATGCTGTTCAACCACGGACGTGCGTACACGAAACATAAAACCGCGGCGAGTATCACCATGGGGGGAAGTACAAACCTGCCGTTGATATAGGGTGTCCTGAATTTGCCCCGTGGCACATCCGGATCAAGCTGTAATTTCAAAACACCCGCACAAACCAGCACGAATGCGAAAAGTGTTCCCATGGAACAAAGGTCAAGGACCACGTCACTGGGGATGAAAAGCGTGGGCAGCGCCACCGCAAATCCGGTCACGATCGTGGCGAATGAAGGAGTTTTGTACCGCTTGTGTATGCGTGCAAATGGTTTTGGCAGCAAGCCATCGCGACTCATGCTCATCCAGATACGGGGCTGACCGATCTGGAATACGAGCATGACACTGGTAATGGCGACTACCGCGCTGATGGCAATAATTCCGGAAAAGAAAGTCATGTCCAGTTGCTGGAAGACAAATGCGAGCGGATCGCCAACCCTCAGCTCGTCATAGCGAACCAGCCCGGTAAGCACCAGCGCAATGAGGACGTACAGGATGGTGCAGATGATGATGGCATTCAGAATCCCGCGCGGCAGGTCCCTTTCCGGGTTGCGGCATTCCTCGGCCGTCGTGGAGATGGCATCGAACCCTATATAGGCGAAAAACACGGCCGAAACACCCTGGAGAATGCCCCCCACGCCATTCGGGAGAAAGGGATTCCAGTTTTCCGTATCCACATGAAACGCACCCACAGCGATAACAGCTATGATAACCGTTAGTTTGATGACCACCATGACGTTGCTTGCGTTGCGCGATTCACGGATTCCGATATAGGTGATCCAGGTAACGATGATAACGATGGCGAGGGCGGGCAGGTCGGCGATCACATGAAAGGAACCAAGCATGGGCGCGCCTTCCCAGGCAAGGTAGCAGGTACGAAGGTGATCCGTGAGTGCGCCCAACCCTGTTCCCGCCTCCAGCATCCCTGCCGCTTCGGCATGTCCAGCCCGGGCGGAAACGTAATCGATGGAAGCCCATTCAGGTACATGGATGCCCTTATCGATTCCCAGCCATCCGATACGTAGGGAGTCCAGCAGGCCGGTAAAGTAGTCGGACCAGGATACCGCCACGGTGGTGTTGCCCACGGCATATTCCATGATCAGCGCCCAGCCGATCATCCAGGCGACCATCTCCCCGAAGGCGACATACGAATAGGTGTAAGCACTGCCGCTTACGGGCACCATGGACGCAAACTCCGCGTAGGCGAAACCGGCAAAACTGCAGGCCAGGGCCGTAAACAGGAACAGCAGCACCACGCCCGGACCACCGTCGGCACTGGCTGAACCGATGGTGCTGAAAATACCCGCTCCCACGATGGCCGCAATGCCAAATGAGGTAAGGTCCCGGACGCCGAGATGCCGCACCAGTCCGATGCGCTCACGTTCATCACCCGGTTCGTCGACCGTTCGCAGGATATCCTGTACGGACTTTCTCCTGAAAAGCTTCATGAGTGGACGGGTAAAGATATGGGATTCGGCATGTAGTCAGGACACCGCTCCGGATTCCTTCAGCTTCCGGGGCCTGCTGGAACCGGAAAGCGAAATAAGTATGAATGCAAGAAACGGAAGGGCCGGCATTTTGTACCGCACAAGCGATCCGGCAGTGGCCGTGGTGAATCCCACGAGGATATACAGGGAAGCGGTAAAAAATACGCAGACGAGAAGAATCTGAAGCGACCCCGGCGGGGGTCGTGAATAGAAGATTGCCGTCAGGATCAGTGCCAGCAGCATGAGTGCATTCTCTGCGGCGGCCATGATGGCGAACGGGTTGTGCACCTGGGCAAAAGAGGGCTGCCAGAACGTCCGGAACAACGCTTCTGGGGCATTCAGCACCAGGCTGAGGAAACTGGGTTCGATGGCAGGGGGTTCGATGCTACTCCTGCTTTGCATGGCTTCCGCAAGCTTGACGGAATTAACCTGCTTCCAGTAAAGTACCGAGACCGCATTCAGGTTCGGATTTATCCACCTGGCGCCAAGGAGCAAAATGACCAGGGCGCCATAGGTCAAGCAGAACTTGAGCACAACCAACCGGGGCGGGGAATGAACCGACCATAACCACGCCACGATTCCCGGGAAAAGGAGTATGAGGACGTAAACTTTGAGGAACATGAGCACCATGATCGCTATCACGGCAGGCAAGGCATAATATTTCTTTCCGGCATGGATCATCTGAAGATTGCTGTAAAAAAGCACCCCCATGCCAAACATCAAAAGACCTTCTTTGAGAATTCCGGAAGACCAGCACAATACTGAAGGAACCAGGAACACACCTGCCAACAACATGTTTCTTCGCCTGGGAAGGAAATGCAGGAAACAACGGTAAAGGCAGGTCAGTCCTATAAGAGAAAGAAAACTGAAGAAAATCACATGTACATTATAAACACCGAATGAAAAAATGCGCATCAGCGCGTTTAGCCGAACGATGGTATGGCTGTCGTTATAGAAATAGTCCAGGTTATCCCAGTCAAGCATCTGGTCATAATATGCCTTGAGAGCCGGGTCGTTTACAGCGAACAGCATTTTAAAATATACACCCAGGTCTTCGGATGCAAATCCATACATGATTTCCGCATTGCGAAAATAGACATGCGTGTCGCCCCCGTTGAAATAATATTTGTAAAGCAAACCCAGGAAAACGCCGGCGCCAACTTTGAGAATAAAAATGTACTGGAATGGTCGCTGCGACATGCCGGGTACCCTGAAAAGGGGCAAGCGGCCGATTATAAACACAAAGACGGCGAGATATAGCGCCGTAAGAATATGCTCCATGTCAGCGTTTCAGGAAACGAAGAAAAGGCATACGCCTGGTCAGCGTTTCCCGGTCAGCCAGTGAAAGTAAAACAAAAAACAGGAATGGAAGCCCCTGGATCTTATACCTCACAATTGCCCCCATTACGGGCGTCATAATGCCCAGCAGGACGAACAGCAGGATGACATAGAACAGGGAGAAATAGAACAGGGCCGGCCGTTGATCAACTGGTCTCCTGAAACCGCAGAGGGAAAGCACGATCAGGATCAGCAATATTGAATTCTCTATTGTCGATACGAGGATAACCGGTGATTGCTGATCGAAAACGGAAGGCCTGAACATCGCGTTGAGAAAACCCGGCACTGCTGCCTTAACCACGCTGGTTAACGAGCCATCCAGGCGCCTGATCTCGATAAAGCTGCCAGCATTGGCAGCACCGGCTGCACGGATGTTCTCATGCTGTTTTTCGGCCGCGAATCCCCAAAGGTCAATATCTAATTTTGAATGCAGGGCCAGGACTGCAACAGCCAGGCAAAACGCAATTGAAGCCATGAACCTGGTCCATTTATACTTTGTCTTTCCGGATGCCCATATCCAGCCAATTCCGCAAGCAAGAAACAGGAAGAATATATGCAGCTTGGTATAAAACAAAAGGATTACGAAAACCGTAAGCCAGCATGCTTCGGCAACTTTACGTCCGTTTCCGGTTATAAGACTGTTCAGAAAATAGATACTGAACCCTAATGTAAAATAAATCAGGCCATCCTTCATGATGCCCGCACTCCAGAAGGCGATGGAAGGAAATAGCAGGACCAGCAGCAGATATTCCTTCCTGAACGACTGCAACTTTCCTGCGAGCACTTTGCCGATTGCCACGAGGCCCGTAAAGGATATGAACGCGAATATCACACTGTGCACATGGTAGTGTCCGAATGTGAAAAACCGCAGGATTACATTCAGCCGGATCATGGTGCGGGCATCATTGTATATCGCGTACTTGTTCCACCACGTATTCATGACGTTCGAATAGTGGTAATACAAAGCTGAAGGGTCATCGGTACCCAGCATGAATTTCCAGAATAACTCCCGGTCTTGCCTGAACAAATCGAAGATAACCGCTGAGTCGTCGAAATACTTGAATGTATCGGCTGTCAGCCGGTCCGTATAGTAGTAAGTATACACCAGGAACATGGCCGTCCCGGCCGCTACCTTCAGGATAAACAGTCCCTGCAGGCTGCGCCTGGTAAGGGCACCCGTTTCGAAAAATTTCAGCTTGCCGACAAGGAAAAGAAAGAACGCCGTATAAGCTGCCGCGAGGAGAAGTTCCAAGTAAAAAGGATATTATTTTTTCAACATTGCCTGTAGGGTTCCCGTGAATCAGCCTCCTGTGGCTACCTTTGGCACAAATAACTGAATAATATCATAATCCACCATGGAATCTACAGCCGGTGAAATGCAGGCAGGTATAGATGCGGCCCGAGAACTGGGGCTGCTGGACGATGAATACAACCGCATCAGGAAATTCCTGGGGCGTGACCCCAACTTCATGGAGCTGAGCCTTTACAGTGTCATGTGGAGTGAACATTGCTC
>JAHEKC010000038.1:22433-26254 GCA_024638565.1 Bacteroidota bacterium | reverse complement strand
CCCGACCGCCTTTGCGGCGCGTCGGGGCCTGTACCAGTAGTCCCGACAGGAATCGAATGCCGACGTCCCGCGATGCGGGTGTCGGCACCCCGACCGCCTTTGCGGCGCGTCGGGGCCTGTAACAGTAGTCCCGACAGGAATCGAACCTGTATCTAGAGTTTAGGAAACTCCTATTCTATCCGTTGAACTACGGGACCAGATCTTGATATAAAAAATTGTCTTTAAAACAGGGCTGCAATTTTACGAAAGTTAGGCCAAATCGCCTCAGATCACTAATTTGCAATTTGATACATGATGAAATATCCGGGGATAGAAGAGATCAGGCAGAAGATCCTGAACGAAATAGAAAAGACTGAAGGGCGCATTGTCGAATACCAGGAAATGTCGAAACCTGTGGCCCCGGATGACGCTATCGGGCGGATCAGCCGCATGGATGCCATCAACAATAAAAGCGTTACCGAGGCAGCGCTGAGACAAGCGGAGGCCAAACTGCAGAACCTGAACCATGTGCTGGGGCAGGTGGGCCGCGATGCCTTTGGCAAGTGTTTGAAATGCAAGCAGCCCATCCCCCTGGGCCGCATCCTCGCCCGGCCGGAAAGCCTGCATTGCGTGAAATGCGCGGATTGATAAAGTTTGTTGTGCGCTTTTCGCCTGCCATGAAACGAATCCCTTAGGCTTCGGTTTGTTTATTCCAGGCAGGAGTTGTCGGTTTGGGAATTCCGCTACAGGATTTCGCGGTTGTGGTCGGAGATTGAAGCGCATTTTTACGGCAACCAATAGAAAATCAGGCAATTAATCCATGTGATTATTCAACTGGAATAATTCCTAATATTGCACTCCTTATTATTACTGCAATCTTAAATCCAACCTAAATGAAACAACTTCTACTTACCGTGATGATGGCCGCAGGCATCACTGCCATGCAGGCGCAGGTCTACCTCACTGAAGACTTCGAGGGTACCGGCATCCCTGCAGGCTGGGGACAGAATACCCTGGCGAATGATGGCGGATGGAACTTCGGCACCAACGTGCAGCTGCAAAGCCAGTATTTCCCCATCGACCCGCATACAAAGATGGCGGCGACCAACGATGACGACTGTAACTGCAACAAGAGCGCCGACCGGCTGTACACCGCTTCCGTAGACCTGTCGAATGCTTCATCACAGGTTTTCATGACTTTCGAGAGCTTCTTTTTCAACCAGACCTACCAGGGCAGTACCGAGGAAGCCAGGATACAGGTATCCATTGATAACGGTACCACCTGGACCGATGTCATGGTAGTACCCGGAAACAGCGGGACTTCATGGGAAAGCAAGTCGGTAGACCTGAGCACCTATTCCGGAAACCCGGATGTAAAGGTTGGCTTTCACTATAACGATGGCGGCGGCTGGCTTTACGGCTGGGCCATCGACGACATTTCGATCTTCAGCCCGATGGTCGGACTGGACCTGGCGGTGACAACGGTGCAGGTTGGGAAAATGGATCCCACTCCCACCTTTGTCGGATTCGCGAAGTATCTCACCGGGCTGCCACTCGAGATCAATGTATCGGTAACCAACGAGGCCTCCATGCCCATCACGTCGTTCGACGTGTCCTGGACCGATGGCACCAATACCAATAACCAATCGGTAACCGGAGTGAATATCACCTCGCTCCAGCAGCATTCGTTTACGATGACCGTCCCATACGCTACCCTGGCAGGCAGCCAGACAGTGGACGTCACCGTGAGCAATGTCAATGCCGGTGCTACCGAGCTGAACACTTCTAACAACACCGCCAGCCAATCTGTCCTGGGCGTGGATGCACACCCGGATGCCATGTACGTGGCCGAAGAAGGGACTGGTACCTGGTGCGGCTGGTGCCCCCGCGGCGATGTGTTCATGCACTACATGCGTGAGCAGTACCCCGGCCAGTTCGTGGGTGTGGCCGTCCATAACGGCGATCCCATGACCGTTGCGGCATACGACAACGGACTCGGCATCTCCGCATTTCCTGGTGTGAAGGTCAACCGCATGGCCACCATAGATCCTGCGGACCTGGAAACCGACTTTATCAACAGGATCGTCAATGCCCCGCCGGTGGTCATCACCGGTACCGCCGTGCTGAACTCCGCGACCAGTATGCTTACCGTGAACCTGACCGGTGATTTTACGCAGGCATTAAGCGGAGATTACCGGTTCGCCGCCGTACTGCGGGAAGACAGCGTGCAGGGTGTGGGCTCCGGCTTCAGCCAGGTGAACTACTATGGCAATAATGCAGCGGGCCCCATGGGCGGATTCGAGAACCTGCCGGCCACGGTGTCCTATACCATGATGTACTACGATTTCGTGGGTCGCGCGCTGATGGGTGGATTCCCGGGCCAGCCCGGAAGCCTTCCGGCAACCATTGCATCCGGCTCCATGCATTCCTACCAGTTTACCTTTTCGGTGCCTTCCACGTTTGACTTTACGCAACTTAGCGTGGCCGGGCTGGTGTTGAATGCCGGCAATGGACAGATCCAGAATGCCATGAATATTCCGGTGAATGTTACTACCGGCATTGACGAAACAACACCGTCCGTGTTTGTTTCCGTTTATCCCAACCCCGTGGCCGACCTGGTGAACGTATCAGCCAGCCTTACAGGTGCCCGGGATATCGTATTATCAATAACCGATGCCGCCGGCAGGGTTTTCCTTACCGAAAGCCGGGGCACGATGCCTGCCGGCAGTCACCTGTTCCGGCTCGACGCAGCCGGCCTTGCCTCAGGTGTTTATTTTCTCACAGTCGAATCAGGGGAAGAGCGTATCGTGAAAAAATTTGTCAAGTAATATCCGTTTTAGAAATTACGATTCAGGGCTGCTTCTTAAGAAGCGGCCTTTTTTATTGAAATAGGTTTGCGGTTTGCTGATCACGGACCACTGTTCACCGATCACTTGCTATTGTGTGGGCCCGAAATCCGCATTAGCCTCGATGACGGACTGGATGGCTACCGGGACTTCGGATAAAAAGTCATAACCGGTAATGATCTCAAGTGAGTCCACGCTGATACGGTAGTCGCCCCACTGCGTGGTGTTGGCCGCCTGCGTGTTTGGGATAAAAACGGTGATCACCCGGGTAAGCGTATCGACCCGACTGAGATCGTCCTTCCCGGTCTCAATAACCAGCGCCACTTTCCAGAAATGGGAGGGCACCCTGACATGCCCGCTGCCGATCGTGAGCGTGGTGCCACCCTGGCTGCCGCTGCCGCCGGTCCCGTGCGCACCGGCATAGATATACAGTTCATGACCGGTGGCCATAAGTGTCCGGCAGTAGGACTCCAGCAGGCTCCACTGTCCCTGGTTGATGTCAGGAGCCTGGGGCATAATGTTCGTCATCAGGAATGTTACCGCGTTGTCGCCGGCAGTCAGGTTACGGTCGGCGCTGGGTACCATGTGTCCGCGGTCGAATCCCGAATTGGAATAATGCGCGGAGGACACCTTGAAAAACTGGCCGGGCAGGCTGTTGTCCTGTGTGTAACAGTCGCATCGCGGCTTCGTGCCCACCCATCCCGTGCTCAGGTGCCAGCAAACCCAATTGGCGATGCCGCCGGAATTGTTGTAGGAGAGGGTGTACTGGTCTTTTATCATGAGGTAGTTGTTGGGTGTACCGATGCTGCTCACCGCCCCGCTGGGATTTCCCATCAGCATGTTGTCCTCACGCAGTGAATCTACCGGCCCCTGCGTGGTATCCTGGCCGCCAGGATCAGCAGGCTCCGGCCCGTCGTTGCGGCTGCAGGCGGCAAACAGGGCAGCAATAAAAAAAAACGCAGACCACTTCTTCATGCCTGTAAGATATCGAAAACG
>JAHEKC010000038.1:0-22423 GCA_024638565.1 Bacteroidota bacterium | reverse complement strand
CCGGTTTTGTGCATGATTCTGAGCAGGTGCATGACGGAGGTCATTGGAAATTAGATCCGGATATCGCTTATTTGGATAAGGAGGAACAACCATGAAACGAGTAATCATTCTGGCACTGGCGGTTTTGGCATTCGCCGGGTGCGCAAAGAAAGATGAGGAAATGCCAACCCCGTCCAGCCCGGCACCGGCCCCTAAGCCGGGAGCGAACCTGGAGTTTACCGTCGACGGGCAGTCGCTGGCTTATGATATGATCAGCTATTTCAACGCAGCCGGAAACAACTATGGTGTCACACGCCTGCAGTTTTACCTGTCGGGTTTCGAGTTCGAGGCCACGGACGGCACCACGTATAATTCAGATAAGATCTGGTATGTTGACGCGAGAGAAGGCACAAACGGGAGCATCCCGTTTGACTACCTGCCTTTCGGGACCTATAAGAAAGTAACATTTTACATTGGACTCGACAGTGCGCATAACTATACGGGGTCCCTCCCGGCCACCCTGGAAAACGAGAACATGGCCTGGCCGGTGCAGATGGGGGGAGGCTACCATTTCTTGAAATTCGAGGGGAACTTCGAGGACCAGGGCAACACGTTCGGGTTTGCCATGCACCTGGGCCGGAACCAGTTCCTGATAACCGTTGAGATAAACAGCAATTTTGAATTCACGGCTGCCGCACCTGATATAGTCCTGAGCATGAACCTCAATGAATGGTTCGTTAACCCGTTCATCTATGACTTCAATGTCGACGGCAACTATTCCATGGGAGTCGGTGCCGCCATGGGTAAGCTGGCCGCGAACGGCGCCGATGTATTTACCATCAAACCATAGACCATGAAGAGATCAACATTCAGGCATTCCGGTTTTATGATCGCTTCCGCACTGGTAGCGTGGGTGATGATACTGCCCTCCTGCACCAAGGAGCCGGTAAATGATCCCTACGGAGACCTGCCGCCTTACAATCCCACACCTTTATCTATCCAATTGCCTGCCAACATGCCCGTGATGGAGATACCCGCTTATAACCCGACCACCGTCGAAGGGGTGGCGCTTGGCAGGCGGCTCTACTATGAGCCGCTGCTGCATTCGTCAGGGAACAAGTCCTGTTCCTCATGCCACGTGCAGTCGGCGGGGTTTACGACACAAGGCACCAACGTGGTCCCGCACCTGAACCTCGGTTACAGTGATAAATTCCTGTGGGACGGTGCGGAACAGGGGACACTGGAGGATGTCATGGTGTTCGAGGTGGATGATTTCTTCCATGCCGACATGAACCGCCTGCAGAAGCATAATGAATACCCCATGCTGTATTACCAGGCCTTCGGGTCACCGGAGATCACCGTGCAGAAGACCGCGTATGCGCTTGCCCAGTTTCTGCGTACCGTCATCTCCGCAGATTCGAAATTTGACCGGTTCCTGCGGCATGAGCTGTCGCTGACCATGGAGGAGAACCAGGGCTTTAACATCTTCAACACAGAGCGCGGCGACTGCTTCCATTGTCATACACTGTCGCTCATGACCGACGGCGACCTGCATAACATCGGGCTCGATTCCGTATTTGTTGGGGAGGACGCTGGTTATTACAATGTTTCCGGCAATCCCGCCGACCTTGGAAAATTCAAGTCCCCCTCCTTGCGCAACGCGGGCATCCGCACTTCTTTCATGCATGACGGCAGGTTCACGACGCTGGACGAGGTTATCGAGCATTACAACAGCGGGGTCAAGTCCGCTCCTTCGCTGGATCCCATCATGACCAAGCCGGGCAAGGAGAACGGGCTTGAGCTTACGCCGATGGAGAAGCAGCAGCTCAAGGCTTTTCTGCTTACGCTCACGGACAGCGTATATCTGAATAACCCTGACTATTCGAGTCCGTTCTGATAAGGGATTTTTCTGCCCCTCTTTTCATCAAAAGTGAGGAGCCGGGCCGGCGGTGCCTTTAAACGATATTAGGCATCTTTGTCGCTGACCCCGCAATATTGCGGGGCCTTCCATGCGGCGGCTCCTGCTTTCTGCTTTCCTGTTGTTTGTTTTTTGGAACGGTTTCGCCTCCGAACACCCGCTGCTGCGGGGCCAGGAGGACAGGCTCAGGTATGAACAGCCCCGGCTTTTTATCGACAGGGACGCGAAGCATTCCATTGCAACCATAAATGACGTACCCTTTGTCGATACATTCAGGGATGCCAGGGATGTGTTAGGCGATCGGGTGCCCGGCGTGGACGTCTGGATGCGTGTTGACCTGAAGAATTGGTCGGCGGACTCCCTGTTCAATGGGTTTTTCCAGACCAACTGGTATGATGACGTTATGGTGTGGATCATTCGGAAGAATGGTCCGGATTCCATTCAAACCGGATATCTCAGCGAAAGGCCATACGCAGATTATTTTTTCTATCAGTATGGCTTTCCCTTTCGATTGGAACCGGGGGAAGAGGTGGAAGTATTTATCCGTTTCAGGCATTGGTCACGTTATCTCAGAAGTCATTCCATGACCCTGAAAATCTGGTCGCTTGCAGAATTCGAACAAGCGAACGAGCGCTTCTTCTATGATCGCCGGAAAACCATTTACCTGGACGCCCTGTTTATTGGGATTTTCTTTTTCCAGTTTATCTACATTTTCTTCCAGTGGTTTATAACTCGCCGCATCGAGTATTTCTATTATACCTGTTATATCCTGACAGCACTCGTTTATTTTATCGCTCGAAGTTCACACATCCTGGACATTCCGCGTGCACATGGCATGTACGGCATTTTCATGGTCTACCTGAACAATGCCATGATTGTGATACCCTATTTCTTTTTTTACAGGTTCGGAAGATTCTTTCTGGATATGAAGAGCAGGCTTCCTGCAATAAACAGATGGGTCAAAAGGGTGGAGAAGCTTGTATTGTTCATGGTAGCACTGGAGCTGATATTCTCTGCCGGGAAGGGTGCGGCGTGGACGCGTATCTACAGCCCGTTCATTGATATCCTGATCCTGTTCGTCGCTTCCGTGATATTGCTGATCTGGCTGGCACGTGATAGAAATATGCTCACGCGTTTTTTCGTGGCTGGCAGCGTGATGGTGCTATTGGGAAGTGTCCTGGCCATTTTCTGGACTTTTTTAGCGCCCCAAACCGGTTTTTTCCAGGGCATATCGGCTGTCACCATTACCAAGATTGGTGTCATGTTCGAAACCATCATCTTTAATACCGGCCTGCTGTTCAAGGCACGGCAGATTGAAAACGAAAAGTTCGCGGCAGAGAAGAAGCTGATCGAGGAACGGGAGGAGAAGATGCAGATCGAACGGGAAAGGCAGGAAGAGCGGGACCGGCTGGCGGCCGACCTGCATGATGACGTGGGTGCCACGCTTAGCGGCATCGGCATGACCAGCGATGCCCTGCGCAAATCCATCAGGGAGGGTAAGCCGGAGGAAGCGGCGCGTATGGCTGAGGAGATAAGCGACAATGCCCGGGATTCCATCAGCGGCATGAGCGATATCGTATGGGCCATCAAGCCACAGAACGATTCATTTGAAAAGCTGCTGGGCCGCATGCGGACCATTGCCCTCAACCTGCTGGCCGTCAGGGGCGTGAAGGTGAATTTCGAGGTTCAGGAGCCGGTGCCGCATGACGGGGCTGATATGATGCTGCGGCGGAATTTGTTCCTCATCTTCAAGGAGGCCATTAACAACTGCGCCAAATATGCAGAGGCAAAACAGGTCGATATCAGGTTCCGGTTCCCTGATAATGGGATCGAAATGGAGATCATGGACGATGGCAAGGGATTTGAAGAAAAAGCGCTGCAGCGCATCAACGGGCTGAAGAACATGCGCAACCGGGCGCTTGAGCTGGAAGCACGGATCGAGATCAGGTCCATGCCAGGCAACGGAACGCGCATTTTGCTGAAAGCGGGTTTTAAGAAGCAGGCCGGGTAAAGTTCGTCACAATTGATGATTGATTGGTAATCTCATTTTAACGCATTTTTGCACCATGGCCATACGCGTTTGCATTTTCGAGGATAACCCCGGCATGAACCGGGCGTTGTCGCAGCTCGTGGAAAATGATCCGGGACTCGAATTGGCAGGATCATACGACGATGCCCGCGATGCGCTGCGACATGTGACCACCTGTAACCCTGATGTCGTGCTGATGGATATCGACATGCCGGAAGTCAACGGCATTGAAGCCGTGAAAACGCTCAGGAAGCATTTCCCCAAACTGCGTATCCTCATGCAGACCGTGTTCGAGGATGATGACAAGGTATTCGAATCACTCGTATCCGGTGCCTCGGGGTACATACTTAAGAACATGCCGGCCGACCTGATGGTCGAAAGCATCCATGAAGCTAATAACGGAGGGGCCCCCATGAGCCCGTCCATTGCCAGCCGGGTGTTGCATCTTTTTCAGCACTATGCCCGCAAACCCGAGGCAGGCGGAGAGGACTACAATCTCAGCAAAAGGGAGCTTGATGTGTTGCGTTGCATGGTGGACGGCAAACCCTACAAGGTGATCTGCGACGAGCTGAGCATCTCCTACAGCACCGTGCGCAGCCATGTGCAGCGTATTTATGAAAAGCTGCACGTATCCAGCAACACGGAAGCCGTTTCGAAAGCCGTCAGGCAAAAACTTGTTTCGGTGTTGTCCCCGCTGCTGGTACTTGCCAAGGTGCTCTGGAGATAAGCGGGTTAGCACCTTCCCAGGTAAATTTTTTAGTCACTTTTGACCATTGATAACCATGGTGAACGCGCCTAGTTTTGTCGGGATCAACACCCCAAAGCTATGTCTGCCCAAGTTCTGTTCCGCATCCTTGTATACCTGGCGTTTTTTGCCTGGACCATAAACTTTACTTTCGCCCAGAATGTGGGGATCAACAATCCCAACCCCGCAGCCAGCGCCCTGCTGGATCTGACCTCGGCCAACAAGGGCCTGCTGATTCCGCGGGTGGCATTGAATGCCGCCAACCTGGCGGCACCGGTCGCCTCACCGGATACGTCACTGCTGGTGTACAATACCGCCACGGCTGGCACCCCGCCCAACCAGGTGAACCCGGGCTTTTATTACTGGAACGGGACACGGTGGATGCGGTTTAACGAAACAGGTGAAGGATGGAGCACGACCGGGAATGCAGGGACGATTACCGGTACGAATTTTCTGGGAACGACGGACTTTTCCCCATTGATGATTAAAGTCAACAATGAAAGGGCTGGATTGCTTGAAGGGGCGCCCGGCGGACTGACCTTGCTCGGGCATCATGCCGGGCTTAACGCCCCGTGGTTTTCGGAGAACACCATGATCGGTTCCGAGGCGGGCAAAAACACCTTGGGTTCCTCAAGAAGTGTGTTCGTGGGTTCGGGTGCCGGAAAATCCGTTAGCGGGGAAGGCAACGTGGCTATCGGTTATATGAGTGATACAACTTCCTGGCCTAAAAACTACAATACTGTTGTCGGGTACAAGGCCGGCAGCTATATCCAGGCGGATGGCATGAGCCTGTTCGGTGCCGAGGCCGGGAGATGGAGCGGGCTGGGCAGGAATAATTCATACTTCGGATTCTGGGCCGGGCGACAGTTGGACGGCAGCAACAATGCCCTGTTCGGGGACTCTGTCATGATCCAATCGAACGTAGGTTCCGACGGCAATTCAATATTCGGCAGTAAGGCAGGAACGAACCTGTCGCAGTCTGCGGGAAATTCAATCGTCGGGCATAGCGCTGCCTCGACGCTATTCAGCGGCGTATCGAATGCGGTTTTCGGTGAGCATGCGGCGGACTATTATTATTCAGGTTCCTATAATTCCATTTTTGGCGCTGAAGCCGGAGGGGGACACAACTGGGGAAATGTCAATAACGACGGCAATGCCCTGTTCGGATACAGGGCGGGCCGTGAATTGGAGCAAGGGGGACATTCTATATTTGGTACCGAAGCGGGATACCTGAGCCGGGAAGGACAAGCCAACTCGTATTTCGGAAGGAGAGCGGGATATAATAACCTCGACGGCAGTAATAATTCTTTTTTCGGGGACAGCGCTGGGTATAATGTAGGTTATAGCTATACCATGAGCGACCGCAATGCGTTTTTTGGAGCCAAATCAGGGAATTGGCTCAATGATGCTATGGATAATGTAATGGTAGGATATAAGTCAGGCGGGTTGCTGCAGGATGGAGATTACAATACGCTGGTGGGTTCGGAGGCTAATGGATCGGGAGCCTCATTCCAGCTTGACTTTGTTACGGCCATCGGGTACCGCGCGGGAATGACGAATACGATAAGTCAGAACTCATTTATCGGATCCCAGGCCGGGATGAATAACCAGAGTGGCGAGGACAATACTTACATCGGGTTCAGGGCTGGTGTAAGCATCCAGGGTGATGACAATACATTTGTGGGTGATTCTACAGGTGCTAAGCTTTTCACTGGTGACCAAAATACATTCCTGGGGTCGAAAGCCGGAGGCACTATGGATAGCGGAAGTGAAAACGTGGGTGTGGGCTACAGGGCGTTATATGGCATATCCACCTTTAACACGATAAACGGAACCACCGCACTTGGTGTGAGGGCAGGCGAAAACCCGATTGGCAGTGTCATCGGAGGCGTCTATGTCGGATATATGAGCGGCCATACCGGTAACGGCACCGACAATTGTTTTATCGGCGGACTCGCGGGACAGACCTATGGGGGTATTCAAAACGTGGCGGTCGGAACTGCTGCAGGAAATTCGCTGAATTCGAGCAATCGAAACGTGCTGATGGGATACCATTCGGGATATAGTATGAATAATTCTGAAGACAATGTCGTTATCGGGTACCAGGCCGGAAGCTCTGCTTCCGGAATCGATAAAAATGTACTTATAGGCAGGAGTGCAGGACAGTTTTTATCATTTGGTGATGAAGGAAACGTAATTATAGGCGACCACCAGGGATTCTCCTCGCACGCCGGAAACAATCATACATTAGTCGGTAGGGAATCACATGCCCAGGGCTCCAATTTCGGAACCGCTTTCGGAGCATGGGCGGTTGCAACGGGTGCCGGTGGAACGGCCATCGGTCCGCTTGCTCAGGCGTATGCGAACGCATCGGCACTGGGAGCTTATGCATATGCACCCAATGCCAATACAGTCGTTCTCGGCGGGGTGAACGGAGTGAATGGATCGCCTTATACTGCCAATGTAGGTATTGGTACCGTTGCTCCAGCCGAACGTCTGCATGTCGTCGGAAGCATCCGCATGGTCGACGGT
The DNA here is from genome assembly GCA_024638565.1 of Bacteroidota bacterium. Classification (GTDB taxonomy): domain Bacteria; phylum Bacteroidota; class Bacteroidia; order AKYH767-A; family OLB10; genus JAHEKC01. The sequence goes on along the minus strand of JAHEKC010000038.1, from coordinate 15,220 downwards.
AGCCAGGCAGCCGGCCGGGTGATGACAAGCAATGCCTCCGGGACGGCATCCTGGACGGATCCGGGTACCATATTTAACGGCTGGTCCACCACCGGCAATGCCGGTACCAATACCACCACGAACTTTATCGGCACCACGGACAACAACGGTATCGCGTTCCGTACGAACAACATCGAGCGCATGCGGATTTACAATACCGGCATTGTAGGGATCGGTACCACGGCGCCCACACGTAAATTGCATGTGGTCAACAACGGGGGCTCGGGCGGCGGCGTGCCGCATGGCAACTCCATGTTCGTCCTGGAGAATAACACCAGCCTGTACCAGCACATGCTGCACCCGTCCGGCTCTGAAAGCGGGTTCCTGTGGGGATCGCCCGGCACATCCATCCGCGGCGGCATCGTTTTCAATAACATTGCCCAGGGGTTGGTCTTCCGGACCGGCGGCAATACCACGCGCATGGCCCTGACGAACCTGGGGCGACTGGGACTTGGCACCACCGCACCCACTGCCACACTGGATGTGCGCGGCAATGCCGTGTTCAACGAGCTGGGAGGGAATTTTGATTTCCGGGTGGAAAGCGATTTGCTTAATTACATGTTCTGGATAGATGCAAGTGCCAATAATGTGAAGATCGGGACATCAGCGCTTTCATCGATGTTGTTGAGGGTCGGGCAAACTACCGGGGCAGGCATTCATATCGGTTCGGTAGAAACGATAGCCGACGCCGGCGGAAATCTGTTGGAAACAAATTCCACGTTTATACCAAGTACGGATAACAACCGGAACCTTGGGTCCCCAACACGACGGTGGAACCAGGTCTGGGCCGGCGTAGGGGTCATTCAGACTTCCGATGGCAGGGACAAGGAGCATGTCCGTGATCTCGAATATGGCATTGCAGAGGTGATGAAGCTGCGCCCGGTAAAGTTCAACTGGAAAAGCCAGCCCTACGAAGGAGATAAAATCGGACTCATTGCACAGGAGATAGAGACGGTGATCAGCGAGGTGGTGCAGAAGCATGAGTGGGTGCAGGAGGAAGAGGGGTCGGATAATATGATCAGGAAGGAAACCGACCGCTACGGGGTGTACTATTCAGACCTGATCCCGGTCCTCGTGAAAGCTCTCCAGGAACAGCAGGAGGAGATCGAAGGGCTGAAGGCACGGCTTGAGGAAATTGAAAACAGGTAGATCGCATGTACCGCATTGAATTGATTTCCGGTTTCAGGCTGCTGCTTGCATGCCTGGTGGTACTGGTGGGCGCATTGCACCCAGCCTGCGCCCAGCTGCTGACGAGCGACAATGTCACGTTGACCGTAAGGCCCGGCGTGCAGGTGACGGTAAAGGGGGATGTGCTGAACCGGAACAATGCAGCTATCACCAATAACGGGACCATGGACCTGAGCGGAAACTGGATTCACAACGCGGCGAACAACTGTTTTGGCGCCAGCCAGGGGACGGTGATTCTGAACGGGGCAAACCAGTCCATCGGCGGAAGCCAGATGACGGTATTCAATAACCTGGTCCTGGCGGGATCAGGCACTAAAATCATGCTGATCGATATAACGACGGGAGGAGCGTATGCGGTGCCTGCAGGGGTGACGGATGTTGGTGACGTGACACTGGACCTGAACGGGAATACCATGTACGTGGTTAACAGCGCAACAGGCGCCATCACGTACGGGACAGGGTATATCCTGAGTGAAGATGTCGACCATTCATCTAAAGTGAACTGGGGGGTGAATGCCATCCCGGGGGCCCATACCATCCCGTTCGGCAATGCCGCGGGCGTGCAGATTCCGTTCACGTTCGACCTCACCGCGGGCAATGCCGGGGAGGTGGTGGTGAGCACGTACCCCACGGCACCTGCCAATACGCCCTTTCCAACGACTCCCGTGGCCGTGACACATGTGCGAAATGTGACCGGCTCGAATAACAGCGCCTTCATGGTCGACCGGTTCTGGCAGGTGGACCCTTCCGGCACTCCTACCGCCACGCTAAGCTTCACCTATGCACCCGCGGAAAACGCGGCTAACGGCAATACAAACCTCAGGGCGCAGCGCTGGAATGATCCCACCATAGGCTGGTCGCCGCCCACGCCGGGGCAGACAAACCCCACGTCGCAAAGTGTAAGGGCGCCCGGCATCACCACCTTCGGGCCGTGGACGCTCGCACTGGACGTCTCCCCCCTGCCGGTCGAACTGCTTTCATTCGAGGCAAACCCGGCCGGCAACAAACGTGTGGAATGCCGGTGGATCACGGCATCCGAAGTCAACAACGATTATTTCACCGTTGAGCGCAGCCGTAACGGGATTGTGTACGCGGATATTGGCCGTGTGGAAGGTGCGGGGAACAGTTCTTCGCCGCTGCACTACGCATTAACGGATCACGATCCTTACAAGGGGCTGTCCTATTACCGGCTGAGGCAAACGGATTTTGACGGCACCGTGACCCATGCCGGACCTGTGGCGGTACGGATCATGGAAACCGGGCAGGTATACCTTTACCCAAACCCGGGCGACGGTAACCTGTTCCTGGTAACGACCGAGCCGGGTTCCAAGTACCAGGTGCATGACATGAGCGGGCGCATGGTAACGAAAGGCATGGCAGAAACGGCGGGAACCATGCACGTGGACCTGACCCCATTTGCGAAGGGGGTCTACTCCCTCGTCGTGACATCGCGCGACCGGCGCCGGTCCTTCCGGGTGGTCATACAGTAGACAGCTGACAATCAGCTTCCCCCGGCAGGAGGGATTAACCCTTCCTTCATCTACTTTCTTGCGGGCAAGATGCCTTTCGTGTAAATTTGCGCCCATGAATGGACGATTTTGCATTTACCTCGCCGGCCTGGTAATAGCGGCACAGGGATCCCTGCTGGCCCAGGGGTTGAATGCCTATTCGGATTACCGGGACCATTTTTTCGTGTTCAACAAGGGAGCATCACAGCAGCTTGAACACCTGAAGGTAAAGTCCTACCAGGTGGGTCATGAATGTGTTGCCTGGGAGGACAACGTGGGTAACCTCAAGGCCTGGTACAACGGTAAAAAAGTCACGCTTGAAAAAGCATGGCATGGCGAATACGTCGTAACGGACAATATGGTGGTGTACCTGAACGGCCAGATCCTGCGGGTATTCGATAAAGGGGAAGTGCATGAGCTGACTTATCGCTCCGGTCCCTACGTGGCCGGCGACCGTGTAGTCGCTTTCCTGGATGAGAATTACCTCATGCTGAAGGTATATGAAGATGGCCGTATACAGGAATTGGAAAACATCGCCCTGGGCGATGTCAAGGGCTTCAAGGTTGGAGAGAACACGGTGGGATACATTACCTATAACGACAAGTTCCGGATCTATTACAACGGCCAGATTGCCGACATCGACGAGTACGTACCGCCATCCTATAAATGTGGAAAGGATGCAGCCGCCTACGTGGATGCCTCCACGGGAATGTTCAAGGCCTTCATAACGGCACGCAGTTTCAAGCTGGATGCTTTCGCGCCGGAATCGTACCAGGTGGGCGACAGCCTCGTGGCATTCGTTGCCAGTGACGGCAACTTCAACATCGTCACCGGGAAGACAATCCGGGAGGCAGAGCCCTACAAGCCCGATTTTTATAAGACCGAAGACCGTGTGGTCGCTTATGGACGGAACGGCTTTTTCTATGCGCATGTCGGCGGCAAGAGCTACCAGCTGGAGTCTTTCATCCCTGAGGAATACAGGATGGACGGCAACCATATTGCCTGGCTCGACCAGGCGAACAGGATCAAATGGCTGCACAACGGCGAAATCGAAACGGTCTCATACGAGGGATCCAAGGCTTTCGATGTGAATGGCGATACGGTCAGCTTTTCGGATAACTCAGGGCAGACGCGTATCTATTACAATAAGAAGGTATACTGAACCGGTATCAGTTGCCGGTGCCATGGAGAAGATAACGGTAAGGGACCTAGGTCTCATGCGATTCAGGGAAGCCTGGGCATACCAGGAGGAGTTGCTGCGGAAGACGGTGGATGCCAAGACCGGCAAGAGGGAGCTGCTGCCTCGTGAACCCCGGCATCATTTGCTGTATTGTGAGCATCCGCATGTGGTAACGCTGGGAAAGAGCGGTGATGAAAGCCACCTGCTGGTAGGAAAAGAGCAGCTTGAAAAGGCGGGTGCCGAATTTTACAGGATCAACCGCGGCGGTGACATTACATACCATGGCCCGGGGCAGCTGGTGGCATACCCCGTCCTTGACCTGGACCGGTTTTTCACCGATATCCACAGGTACATGCGCTTCCTGGAAGAATCCGTTATCCGAACGCTCGCCACGTTCGGGCTGCGGGCACGGCGGGTGGAGAAGTGTACGGGCGTATGGCTGGATTCAAAGGCCACGGGCCGGCCGGCCAAGATATGTGCCATGGGCGTGCGCTGCTCACGCTGGGTGACCATGCATGGCCTGGCACTGAATGTCAATACCGACCTTTCATGGTTCGGGCGTATCGTGCCGTGTGGGATCGATGGTGGGGAAGTGACATCCATGCAGCAAGAACTGGGCAGCCAGGCCGAAATACGGGAGGTAAAGGCTGAGCTGCAGCGTCAGTTCGGTCTCGTCTTCGGTGCGCGGATGGAAGCGGCATCCACGCACGACGGAGCGCTTACATCTTGATGTTGCGAAGAAAAATTTCCGGTTCCGGATTCCGGTCACGCGACTTGCTGTTGAATACCTTGTAAAAAGCGATCAGCAGGTCCTGCCGGCTGCTTAGGGCTACCAGCTCCTTCACCTCGCCAATGACCTTTTCCACGTCACTGAAATCATTTTTCTGAATCTGGTTCCGGATCTGGCACAACAACGTATAAAGCCGTGCACTGCTGTCGTTACGAGCCACAAATTCCTTGAACTCCATGGACTGCAGGATGTCGCCTACCTCGGTATCGAGGTCGGAGAGCATCTTGCGGATCACGGAACTCTTGACCCTGTTCACCCGCGCCTTGCACAGGCTCAGCGGGTCGAACCCTTCGGAGGTGCGGTGCATTTCGAACAGCTCGTTAACGATTTCCTTGCGTTCCTGCTGGCCAGGGGTGACAAGTTTTTCCCTGATGAATTCCAGAAGCTGCTTATCGCGCGGCAGCTGCTTCAGGTGTTCGAATGCCTGTTTCCTGGCGGTCCCGGTGCCCATATTGGTGTAAATAGCTGCAGCTAAAATTATTATTTTCGTTGCCTGCCCAACACCCTCCCATTGCATAAAATACTAACACTGTTATCAACGCTTGCGCTGATGGCGCCTTATGGGGCCGCAGCGCAGGAAACCTTTCCTGTGAACGGCGTTCAGGACGAGCGGCGGATCACATATGTCTTCCTGAATGCCACTCTTCATGCCGATTACCGTACGGTCACCGACAGCGGCATGCTGGTGATTTCGGACGGCCGCGTACAGTACGCCGGGCCGGCAAAGGCAGTACCACGCGGTGCCGTCAGGATAAATCTCGCGGGCAGGCATATATACCCTTCCTTTATCGATCTGTCATCCGGCTACGGGCTGCCGGAGCCGGAGAAACCGCAACTGCCGAGACGCCGTGAACCGCAATTCCTGTCCGGGAAGCGGGGCCCCTTCAGCTGGAATGAAGCGCTGCGTCCCGAAGCCCATGCGGCGGAATCGTTTGCCGTCGATACGGCCGCGGCCGAAAAGCTTCGTGCCGCCGGTTTCGGGGCCGTGATGACGCACCACCGCGACGGGATCGCCCGGGGCACGGCCGCTTTCGTGACGCTGGGTGAGGGTCATCCGCAGGAGGAGGTGGTCAGCGGCCGGATGGCGGCATGCTACTCCTTTAACAAGGGTACCTCGACTCAAAACTACCCGGGCTCCCAAATGGGATGTATCGCCCTGCTGCGGCAGGCATACCTCGATGGAGAATGGTATGCTGCTTCAAAGCAAAAGGAATTTAACAGGTCGCTGGAGGCCTGGCAGGCACAGCGCCATCTTCCCAAGTGGTTTGAAGCCGCTGACAAGCTGTCCGTATTGCGGGCGGCGGCGGTGGCACGTGAGTTTGGCGAACGCTACATCATCCGCGGCGGCGGCGATGGTTACCAGCGGTCACATGAGATTGCCGCTGCGGGACTATCGTTGATCATACCCGTAAATTTTCCCGAACCCTGGGACCTGTCGGATCCTGATGATGCCTTGCACATTTCACTCAGGGACCTGATGCATTGGGAGCAGGCTCCATCCAATGCGGCATCGCTTTCCGGGGCTGGCGTTGAAATTGGCTTTACGGCCGATGGCCTGAAGGAACCCGGAAACTTCCTGGAAAAGGTAAGGGTGGCCATCTCGCGCGGACTCAGCGAGGAAGATGCCTTGCGGGCAATGACGGCCACACCGGCTGGCCTCGCCGGCATGGAAGCGCACGTGGGATCCCTGAAATCAGGCATGATGGCCAACTTCCTTGTGACCAGTGGTCCGCTGTTCGATAAGGAAACCGTCATCCTCGATAACTGGGTTCGTGGCCGCCGTTATCCGGTTCATAGGGCGCCTGGAACGGATTTGCGCGGAACGTACCGCCTGGTCATCGGCGACAAGCCACCGTTTCACCTGGAAATAAAAGGGACACCCGCAAAGCCGAAAGGTTTCACGGGACCTGATTCCGCCACCGCTGATGTGACAATTGCGTTCGAGACCGGCCGCTACCTGCTCCGTTTCGAGCTGGGTGATTCCCTGCACCAGGGGGCATACCGGCTTGCCGGTAATCTGCAAAACGATTCCACGGGTGCCATGCGGGGACAAGCCATCATGCCCGGGGGTGAAATCACCGGGTGGTATAGCGAGTTTGTAAAACCGTTTGCACAGGAACCTGATACGTCGGAGGGAGGACAGCAGGAAACCGGGCCACTCAGCTACCCGCTGGGCGCTTATGGGTTCCGTGAATTTCCGAAGCCTGTTGACGTGCTGTTCCGGAATGCAACCGTTTGGACCGGGGAGGCGGAGGGCGTCCTGCAAGGCGCTGATGTGCTGGTGCGCAATGGCAGGATTGCCGGGTTGGGAGATTCGCTGGCTGCTGGTCCCGGGACGGAGGTGGTGGACGCGTCCGGCCTGCACCTGACAGCGGGAATCGTTGATGAACACTCCCACATTGCGGTGAGCGGGCCGGTGAATGAATGTACACAGGCCGTGACAGCGGAAGTGCGCATTGGCGATGTGGTGGATTGCGACGATATTCATATTTACCGTCAGCTGGCGGGAGGTGTGACTGCCTCGCACCTGCTGCACGGTTCATGCAACCCTGTAGGAGGGCAGTCGCAGCTTATCAAAATGCGATGGGGCCTTGCCCCTGAGGAAATGAAATTCCGGCGCTGGCCCGGATACATCAAGTTTGCCCTGGGTGAAAATGTAAAGCAGAGCAACTGGGGCGACCACCAGCGAACCCGGTTTCCACAGACGCGTATGGGTGTGGAACGGGTGTATATGGACGCATTCACGCGTGCAAAGGAGTATACCCGTAACTGGAATAAATGGAACGCCGGTGGCAGGGAACGCAGGGGGATGAAACGCCCGAGACGGGACCTGGAACTGGAGGCGCTGGGAGAGATTATTGACGGGAAGCGGTTTATCACCTGCCATTCATACCGGCAGAGCGAGATCAACATGTTGATGCATGTGGCGGATTCATTTGGCTTCACCGTTCAGACGTTTACACATATCCTGGAAGGTTATAAAGTGGCGGATAAGATGAAGGCCCACGGCGCGGGAGGCTCCACGTTCTCCGACTGGTGGGCCTACAAGTTCGAAGTATATGAAGCCATTCCGTATAACGGCGCGCTTATGCATGACGCCGGGGTGACGGTTGCCTTCAATTCGGACGACCCCGAAATGGCCAGGCGGCTCAACCAGGAGGCCGCAAAGGCTGTCCGGTACGGCGGCATCTCGGAAGCGGATGCATGGAATTTCGTAACACTGAACCCTGCGAAGCTGCTGCAGGTCGACAACCGTGTGGGAAGTATCAAGACTGGAAAGGATGCTGATATCGTGCTGTGGACCGGTAATCCACTGTCCGTATATTCCAAGGTGGTGCAAACGTATGTCGACGGTGTTCTGTACTATGACGAGAAGCGCGACCGGCAGGAAAGGGCCTTCATTGCTGAAGAGCGGGCAAGGCTGATCGACAAGATGCTTTCCGCAGGTAAGGACGGAAACACCAGAAATGCGGAGCCCGAAAAGATCATCATCAAACATTGCATGGATGAAGAAGAGGCGTATGACTGATAGGAATGTTTGGCCGTCGTGGCCAGGCATGCAGGTTGTGGCCTGTGCGGTGGCGAGCCTGTTCGCCCTGGTTGCGCCGGCAGGCCACGCCCAAAGACCGGCCCCGGCGCCGTCGCAGCCTTACAGTATCCTGCTGATGGGCGCCACTGCACATACCGGCGACGGAAAGGTTATAGAAAACAGCGCCATCGGCTTCCGGGAGGGCAAGCTGGACCTGGTAGCTGATGCCAGGGTCATCAGGCTTCGTTCAAATGCGTATGACACCATCATCGACGTAAATGGCAAGCATGTCTACCCGGGCCTCATCGCGATGAACACCATGATCGGATTAAATGAACTGAACCTGGTCAGGGCTACACGCGACTACCGGGAAACAGGAAGACTGAATCCTTCCGTGCGAAGTCTCATTGCCTATGATACCGACTCCAGGATCATCCCCACCCTGCGGGTAAACGGGGTGCTGCTTGCCCAGGTCGTGCCTCAGGGAGGGATGGTGCCCGGCCTGTCGTCCGTAATGCGGCTCGATGCCTGGAATTGGGAAGATGCCGTCATGGCAGAAGATGCCGGACTCCACATACATTGGCCCGCCATGCATGTCAACCGGCAGGAGGAGGAGAAAAAGAAGGAAGAACGGCTGGAGCGCATTGAAAACGACCTTGAGGAATTGCACAGGCTTTTTGACGAAGCGCTTGCTTACAGCGGCAATCCCGCGCCGGCGACACGCAACCTGCACCTGGAAGCCATACACGAACTTTTCGACGGGAACAGGAAGCTGTTCATCCATGCGCAACGGGCAGGCCAGATCAGGGCGGCGATGCGGTTTTGCGACCGGTACGCACTTCCATTCGTGCTGGTGGGCGGGCGTGACGCCTGGCGCCTGGCAGGTGAACTGAAGGCACGGAACATACCGGTGGTGCTCGGCAAGACGCACGGGCTTCCCTTGCGGCGCGACGAGGATATTGACATGGTCTATAAAACACCGGCACTGCTTCGTGATGCCGGCGTGCTTTTCAGTACCAGCGTCGCGGGATTCTGGCAGGTGCGCAATTTGTCCTACAACGCGGGAACAAATGCCGCTTATGGCCTTACAGGGGAGGAAGCCCTGGAATGCGTCACGCTGTCGGCGGCACGGATCCTGGGCGTGGCCGACCGGGCAGGCTCACTGGAGCTGGGGAAGGATGCCACACTCCTGGTTACCGGCGGGGACCTGCTGGACATGCGGGATAGCGAAGTGGAACGGGCTTTCATTGAAGGCCGTGCCATTAACCTGGACAACATGCAGAAGGATCTTGACAAAATGTACAGGCAGAAGTACGGCCTGGATTGACAGCAACACCGAAACGGTTCCATGCGACGGCTATTCCTGACAGGGCTTTTATTTCCATTGATTCTCGCTTGTGCACGGCCCGCCGCCGGTGAATCACCTGATACCACTTATACACAACTCCGGGAAAGCAGGCTTATCGAACGGATCTTCGGGGACGATGCAGCAACAGGTATGTCGAGGACCGGGCCCCGTCGCCTGGAGGCAGACCTGCGCGCCGCGGAACGCGATGGCGATAAGGTGCGCATTGCCATTGCGGGTAACAGGCTTGGACTGTACCATGCGAACCGGAATGCATTCGGTTTGGCCATTCCTTATTTCGAAAAGTGCCTGGCAGCGCAGCATTTCATGGGCGACACGGCCGGCATGGCCGTTGCCGCGCTGGAGCTCGGCTATGCGCATTACCGGCTTGCACAATTCGACAAGGCGTTGCAATACCTGTATTCCGTTGCCGAGTCTCACGCCGCTGACCAGGCAGCGCTCCTGGCGCCCCTGGCACAGGGCCTGGCTGGATTCGCCTACCTGCATAAAGGCGATACCGCACGCGGTGAGCAATACCTCGAAAAGGCCGTGACTTCCTTTGCGGGTCAACGGGCCCATGGGCTGGCGGCAAGGCTCTGTAACAAGGCCGCCGAATATTTTATCCTGCTCGATGATTATACAAGGGCCGGACACTTCCTGGACAAAGTGGCAGCCATGGTTGCGGCAGGCGCCGTTCACCAGGCACGCGCCGCGCGCAACAAAGGTATTATCGACTTCAGGCAGGACGCCTTCGAACGTGCGGTCGCACATTTTAATGCCAGCCTCGATGCCGCTGACAACCTCCTGGTTCGGAAGCTTAAGAAAGAGGCGTTTCTGAAGATGGCAGCGGTATACGGTTACCAGGACCGCTTCGACAGGGCTGACAGCTGCCACGCCGAGTACCGGAAGCTGAAAAAGGCGATCGCCGTGATTGAGGATGGAAGGATGGCTGATGCATCACTGCTCGCTGCCGAGGAAGCGGAGAAACAAACCATTATCGGGCTGCTGAGCCGTGAACCCGTGGTGACCCGGCATATGCCCAGCCAGCAGGGCCTGGAGTTCAGTCGCCGGCTTACGGCGGAGGAAATAGAAAGACTCAGCAAGGAAAAGGCGCTCGAACAGCTCAACCTGACGACCATCGAAAAGAAGGAACGGGAACGGGAGGTGGCCCTGTTGTCCAGGGAAAAGGCCCTTCAGGACCTGGCCCTTTCCGAGAACCAACTCGAGCTGAGCCGTAAAACAGCGCTAACCAATGCCCTGATCGGAGGATCACTTGTTTTCGTGCTTGCCATTTTCTTCCTCTATAGCCGGTACCGGTACAAGAAGAAGGCCAATTTCGAACTAAATAAGACGAACAGTGAGCTGAAGGAGGCCATGGAGAAACTAAAGGCAGCGCAGGAGCAACTTGTATACAGCCGCAAAATGGCCTCCCTGGGGGAACTGGCTGCCGGCATTGCACATGAGATCAAGAACCCGCTGAATTTCGTCAACAACTTCGCCACTTTCTCAACCGAACTGCTGGACGAGATCAGGAATGCGCCGCCTGCGGAACGGGAGGCACTTGAAGACGAGTTGAAAGTAAACCTGGCAAAAGTTACGGAGCACGGCCAGCGTGCGGATGGAATCGTCCGGAACATGCAGATGCTCAGCAGGAAGTCGTCCGGACAGAAGCAACCCGCTGACGTTGGCCGGCTCCTTGCAGGAGACATCGAGCTGGCCTATTCAGGATTCAGGGCGGGCCATTCCGCCTTCGAATGTCGGTTTGAAAAAAAGGCAGACAGTGATGTACCCGAAGCAATGGTCAGCGTACAGGACATCAGCAGGGTGTTCATCAATGTAGTGTCAAACGGCCTGTATGCCATGTACCTGCGTGCCAAGGCGGGCGACGGCCATGTCCCGACGCTGGTATCAGGCGTTTCGGCAGAGGGGGACCATGTAGTTGTCAGGATCCGGGACAACGGCACCGGCATCCCGGAAAAAATCCGGGACAGGATATTCGATCCGTTTTTTACCACCAGGCCCGCCGGCACCGGTGCGGGACTGGGGCTGAGTATCAGCTACGATATCGTAAAAGCGCATGGCGGGGAAATGAAGGTTGACTCGGTGGAAAATGAATTTACGGAAGTGGTGATAACCCTGCCGGTGGATCAGCCAGCTTACTGAACTAACCCTGCCCCAGGTAATGCGGGTAGCGGCGCATGTGGTCCCTGCGCACCATTTCGAAAAGCTTTTCCTTCAGTTCGTCCATATGCTCACCGGTAGCGGCAGAGATGAATACGGCCGGCGTGTCAGATCCGGCCATCCATGATTTGCGGAAGTCGGCCGCATGCATCGCATCAGGACCGTCCCGCATGAGGTCTACCTTATTGAATACATGCATGGTGGGTTTGTCGGCCGCCCCTATGTCCACCAGTGTCTGGTTGACCACCTTGATATGGTCTTCGAAATTATCCAGCGACACGTCGATGACATGCAGGATAATATCCGACTCCCTGAGTTCATCGAGCGTGGACTTGAATGATTCCACCAGATGGTGGGGCAGCTTCCGGATAAAGCCCACGGTATCGCTCAGGAGAAAGGGAATGTCACGGATCACCACCTTGCGTACGGTAGTGTCGAGCGTAGCGAACAGTTTGTTTTCGGCAAACACTTCCGAACGGCTCAGCCTTGTCATCAGCGTGCTTTTCCCCACGTTCGTATATCCGACCAGTGCCACGCGTACGATGTTACCCCTGGACTTGCGCTGCTGAAAATTCTGCCTGTCGATCTTCCGGAGGTCTTCCTTGAGTTTGTTGATCTTGTTGCGGATCACCCGGCGATCAGTTTCAATTTCCTTTTCTCCCGGCCCGCGCATGCCAATGCCACCCTGCTGCTTTTCCAGGTGAGTCCACATCCGTGTCAGGCGGGGCATCAGGTATTGGTATTGTGCCAGCTCTACCTGCGTCTTGGCCTGTGCGGTACGCGCCCGGCGGGCAAAAATATCCAGGATCAGGTTGGTACGATCCAGTACCTTGATCTTAAAGGCCTTTTCCAGGTTCCGGATCTGGGATGGAGAAAGCTCATCGTCGAAGATCACCAGCGTGATATTGCTGGCTTTGCAATAGGAAGTGATTTCGGACAGCTTACCGGAGCCCACGTATGTTTTTGGATCGGGATACTCGAGCTTTTGCAGGAACCGCTTTTCCGTCCCGGCGCCGGCGGTATGCGCCAGGAATTCAAGTTCGTCCAGGTGCTCTTCCGCTACCGCGGCATCGGTGCCGCGTGGGGCTACGCCTACGAGGACGGCCTTTTCGGTCGCATTTACTTTAAAATGGGAAACGGGCTTCAATAACGGGCATTAAAGGATCAGGGTGCTGCCAGGGTCTCGACGTAACCGGCCACCGCGTCAATCTGTTCGGGTGAAAGCCTGTCCCGGTAAGCCATCATGGCATTCTTTCCGTTGAGGATAATGTCAAGGCGCTCATCCGGGGTGAGCGCGGAGGATGTAAGGTCTTTTGCTCCGCTTGCGCCACCCTTGCCTTCTGCGCCATGGCAGGCCAGGCACTCACCTTCGTAAATCGATTGTCCCATTTGGGCCGGATCGGCAGCGCTATACGAGGCGCTGAGATCATCAGCCTTGAACGAAGGGCTCTTGGTTTCGGAAATGCCATATGCATAAACGATGAACATCACTGCCATCAGTGCCATGGGCTTGTTCATTCGCTTGAATGCGATGATGGCAAGCGGTATGCTCGTGGCCACGGCCACCATTTTCACCCAGAACCAGGGACCAAGGTTGCCGGAGTTGAAGGCGAGGATGATGCCGGTAACCAGGAATGCGATGCTGATGATCATCTCAGGCACCTTGAGCGTTGCCGAGAACTTTTGAAGCGAATCTTTCCTGTTCAGCACAAGCAACGTGGCCTTGACAAGATAGATTAGCAGGAACAGGATCACAACGAGCCTGTGCATGTGGAGCATTCCTGTGTACATAGCAGTAAATTATTGTCAGGGTAAAATTACAAATTGATTAGAAAGTGGATCGCGCTACGGTTGCCCGTCGGATCGGGTGAATCATTTGGTCGGTCGGGCGCATGTCGTTTCGTCATACGTTGGTCGGGGTTCGGCGTGCATTAGGAATTGGTAATCGTGCGGCACAAATCCCGAATTACGCAGCCAAACAATAAAACAACGGCTTCAGGCTGGAACGGCCTCATATTTATCAGCTACTTCCTCAAGCACATCAATCAGTGCGTCGTAATCATTAAGCGTAACCAGTTTCATACGGTAGTCCTTGAAATGGGGCAGGCCCTTGAAATAGTTGGCATAGTGGCGGCGGATCTCCAGGATACCCAGCTTGTCGCCTTTCCATCGGATGGAAAAGTCGAGGTGTTCACGGCAGACCCGGACCCGGTCTTCGATGGTGGGTGACGGGGCATGCCGGCCTGTCTCAAGGAATTGCTTGATCTCGGAAAAAATCCAGGGATACCCGATGGCGGCCCTCCCGATCATAATACCGTCAACCCCGGTTCGTGCCCGTGCTTCCGCAGCCTGTTCAGGTGTGGAAATATCGCCGTTACCGAAAACAGGTATGCGTATTCGCGGGTTGTTCCGCACATCCCCAATCAGGGACCAGTCCGCCTGCCCCTTGTACATTTGCTTGCGTGTCCTGCCATGAATGGTGATGGCGCGGATGCCGATGTCCTGGAGCCGTTCTGCACAGTCGACCACGTTCCTGCTCTTGTCGTCCCATCCCAGCCGTGTCTTGACAGTCACGGGCAGCTTTACCGCGTCAACGATCTCCTTCGTCATCTGTACCATCTTGGGGATATCCTGAAGCAGTGCGGCACCGGCACCCTTGCATGCCACGTTTTTTACCGGGCATCCGTAATTGATGTCGATCAGATCGGGGTCGGCCTGCTCGGCCAGCAAGGCGGCTTCGCGCATGGAGTCGATGTTGCTGCCGTAAATCTGTATGCCGATGGGCCGCTCGTATTCGAAAATGTCCAGTTTCTGGCGGCTCTTGACCGCATTCCGGATCAGCCCTTCAGAGGATATGAACTCGGTATACATCATATCCGCGCCACCGCGTTTGCACACCGCCCGGAACGGGGGATCACTCACATCCTCCATGGGTGCCAGGAGGAGCGGAAAGTGACCGAGTTCAAGATTTCCGATACGTACCATATTGCCTGCCCGGGCTGGACCGGGATATGTAGTTTTGCAGGACTGCAAAATTACGATTTCCATGACGCCCGGCATCCTTTCAGGTTTTCCAGCATGGCGTAAAATCCTGATCGGTACCGGGATAGCGCTGATTTCCTTTTTTATATTCACCGTTGGCGCGGCAGGTCTTGCCTCCTTTATTTATGGAGTGGAAGTGCTGACGGATGAGACCGCGCTGCAACGGCTCGACCAGCCCGCCGTCATAGCCGCGCTCAAGCTCATCCAGGTGATCGGTGGGGAGATAGGGTTATTCATCGTGCCATCCCTGCTGCTGGCATGGCTGTTCAGCGGAAAGGTAGCCGCCTACCTTTCTTTATCCGGTGCCGGGCGGCCCGCGCAGTATGGCATCGTGTGCCTTTTGTTACTGGCTACCATACCATTGGTAAACTTCCTGGTTGAATGGAATGGCGGGTTGACGCTGCCCGGGTCACTGGCC
>JAHEKC010000037.1 GCA_024638565.1 Bacteroidota bacterium | reverse complement strand
CTGTTTCGTCTGCAGTTCAATCTTGAAGTTATTGCTTGACAGGTACGCGATTTCGATTCCCGAAAAGAATGCCGACACGAGCAATACCAGAACAACTGAAAGCAGGTCCATGCCAGGTCAGTCCGCTTCCTTTTTTTTCCGGCGATCCATCATGATGCGTTGCTTACGCCGAATCAGGTAAAGCGCCAATGCGACCGCGGTAAAAATGAGGATATACACACAACTGGCCAATCCCTCTGTAATGCCCTTGTATATGGCGAACCCAAGGCCAAACAGGAAAACGATCAGCCATGATACTTCAAGAACCCTCAGCATTTGCAGGTTTTTTCAGGTTAATGATTCCTTTGACGTCCTTTATCCTGTAATTGGTAAAATCTTCATTGGCTTCCATCCCGTATCCGTGAATGATCTCGTTTGCAGTGGTAATGCGGGCAAACGCATTCGAACGGATCTTTCTGGTCTGCTCATCCCATACCAGGTGTTCGGTATTGAGCTGGTCCCCGTCAGCGTTGACAACAACCACATCGCGTTTCGCCTCCATGATCCTGTCCTTTTCCCGGCTGACGGCATAACCCGCCTTCAGGGTCGAAGACACGTTCCGGTACCGGTCATAAAACGTCAGGCTCACCCCTTTCCTAAGTTCCGTATACGGTTCGGGCATGGTATAGCGTTCAAGCAGGGGGGCTTCCATCTTCACTTTGACGATGGCCGAATCGCTGTATAGCACTTCGATGTTTTCAGACACCTCCACGGGCATGGAACCCTTGCGGGTGGCCTGCTGGATCTCCCCGACCTCGTTCTCACATCCGGCCAAAGCCAAAATAAGGGCAACGCATCCCAGGGACCCTGCTGCCCGCAGGAATTTTATGAACAGGAATTTCAGCCAGGTGCACATGGACACCCTAAGGTAATAAAAAACCAATGCCAGGCCAGATCCATGGTTCGGCAAGTGTCCGGCTGGTGGCAAAAGGCAAGCGGCAGGCGTCAAAGCCAGGAGTCAGTCAAATAGGATAAAAAAGCAACAAGCCTACAATCAGCGACACGCTGACCATTATAATAGACATAAAAGAAGGGCGCAGATTCCTCCCATCAATTCAGGATACGAGCTTAATCTTTAAAACGGACCCTTGTGGTCTCCTGGATCCAGCAATAGTCGATCTTAAAAGGCTCGCCAGGCTTTACTTTGTTAAAGAAGCCATCCTCCTTTTCAGGGAAATATTTCGAATAGGTATTGATCTTCTGATTCGCTTCAGAGGTCACGGAAGGGTCAGCAGACCGCGCTTCCAGGTACTTGTCCACTGCGGCCCAGTAAACAGCGCTCCGTTCGAATTTCACAGCGCTGCAGGATCCGGCGGAAGCAATGTATGCATCCCCGATCAGGAGGATGGGGCTGCCCCAGCCGGGCCGGTGGCTGACCGCGCGGCGGGCATAAACCCTCGCCTGGGAGGGGTTCTTGAGCCCCCGCAGATGCAGGCTGGCCAGCTCAAGGTTATACAATGCCTTACGGGTGGCGGAGGAATCCAGGTCAATGGCTTCCAGGTAAAGGCCTGATGCCTTTGTATAGTTGCCCCGGTCGGCGTGCAGTCGTGCAAGGGATGCGGCAGATCGTGCACTGGGCTCGGCCGCATACAGCGACTCGGCGGCCCTGAGATACAATGCCGACTCGTGGCATTTTTTCTTTTCGAGCAGGTTTACAATCTTCCGTGTCAGCTTAGTGTCATCCGGACGTGCCTCGTAACGCGGCGCGTATATATTCACGAGGTCCTCACAGCTGGCGAACGGGCCGAAGAATGTTTCGATGTTGATCCGTGATTTGTTGTAATTGGCGGAATCCGGTGACTGGTTTTCAAGGTTGAACTCAATGATCTCGCTCAGCTGGTCATACAGGTCGAGGATTTCCTCCTTGTTGATTTTTTCCGCCTTGTACAGCTCCGTGCTTACCTGGAAATACCTGTAAAGTGGCAGGGGACCTGTCTTGTTGCCTTCCAGGTCCACCGATTTTTTCAAAAACCGGTAGGCCTCTTCCTTTCGGCCATCACCGTAGTCATCCAGTGCCAGCCCGATTTTATACGCGACAAACCCCTCTTCATCATAGTACTTTATCCGCTGGTCGTAAATCAGCAGCAGCGTATCAAGCATTTGCTGTTTTCGTGCCGTATCCTTTTCATTTACGATCCGGTTTTTGAACATGTTCTCTCCACGGATGTAAATGTTTTTGGTCGACCTGGGACAGTTTTCGAAAATCCATCGCCACGGACCCAAAGCGTCCCCGTAGCTTTTCATTTTATAGTATTCGTTGAACAAAGAAATATTCCTGACACATGTCGCGCTGTCCTCCCCGTACTTCGTTCCGTTGTCCTGCGCATACAGGACACCCAGCGGCATGCATGCAAGAATGGCTATCAGTTTTCTCATGAAATTGGATATTTCTTGTTTTCGATTAATTATATTTTCTCTTGGCGAACCAGAACTCTCTGAATACAACACCTAAATGGAATCTCAGGTAACTGTGCTTCACCAATCCTTCACTTTCAGTACCTGTCTGGCCCGCTTCGATCGCAAACTGCAACACGGCCTTTTGCTGGTAAATGGAGGACAGGTTTCGGCTGTTATCCGACTTGAGTACCGGTATACCTAATCCAATAGTGATACCATAATCCTCTATTCTGGTGCCATTTAGCTGAAGGTATGATGAATTATAATAGGCGCCTGCCCGGTACCAGATGTTTTGCAGGAGCTTCGGTCCGCCGAACTTGGGAATGAATTCAAAACCCAGGGACATGCCCGTGGTATTCTCCAGGCTGTCCGCCATACCAAAAGCCTCGTATTCACTCCACGCCTGTGTACGGTAGTCGACACTCAGTGCCCATTTGTTCCTCGCACCTATGGCCATGCCGGCCGACCACGACATGGGTATGCTGACCTTTCCGTCTTCGTCTCTTATATATTCCACCGTGTCGCGCACATCAATGAAAAAGTCATTTGAGCGATAGGTATACCAAAGCCGGTTACGCCGTGCGTTCATGGAGGCCTGGGGGGAGCCCGTGATGCCGATATTGAAAAACCGGTCATGTTCCATTTCCAGGTTGTAAACAAGTCCGAATGACAGGTTTATATCACGAAGGGTGAGGCTGTTTTCAATGCGCGTATCAATCCAGGTGGTAGAATCCACGAAGTTTACCGCCCGGATCCGGTTCAGCGTGCCGAACAACCATGAGCCGCGGATGCCAAAAGCCAGGCCAGAAAGGGCGTTTGCCCGCCGCTCATACCTGCGAATCGACAGCGTATCGCCGGCCTGGAGCAGGCTGTCATAAAGTGCGGAAGCATAAAACCGCTCTTTTCGTCCCGCAAACGGTGCAAAACCGGTCGTAAAAAAATAGGAATTAATGTCGCCGTCACCGGAATAAATGGACTGAATACGTCCGCAGTTGCAGGCAGAGGACTCATCGATCGTATTTACATCGTAGCCCGTACTGCTGTATGGACGAATCCCCAGGGCTGCACCCCATTTTCCCTTGGCAATGGGAAACCCCAGGCTGAAATAATTGATCGTACTGCCATTCGTGGTCTGCGATGATCCTTCCGTGGAATGCCGGGTCACATCAGCCTGCATACCTGCTTCCACGGTGGCAGTTTCGAGCAGGCTGTTGGCAGCGGGGTTGAGTGTGTTTATGCGGTCCCTGTCCGGCAAGGCTATGCCGGCATGGCCCATGGACACCTGTTTAACAGATCCGGGGTAACGCAGTTCGCCGAGTCCATACCGCGAATAGGGGGATACCGTACTTGTTTGAGCAAGAACACTCGAATAGAGCAGGACAACGCTTCCTGCCGCAAGTACATGTTTAAGGATCACCGGAATGCTGAAAATTTAGAATATGGTTTAACCCAAGCAGGGTCAATTCGGGGGCGACAAAGATCGGATTTTTGAGCTGATTGGCAAAGTATATCCAGTCCCCGCCTGTGAGCAGGACATGCATTGATTTAAAGCGTTTCCGGTAGGCATCAACGGCACCCTGTATCTCATATGCCATGCCCGTCTGAACACCGGCACGGATCGATTCCCTTGTATCGGTGCCGGTCAAGGGTGGTCCGGGGATGGGTTTCAGCAGGGGCAGGTTGGCGGTACCATCATGTAAAGCACGGAATCTCATGGCCATCCCGGGTGCGATGGAACCGCCATTGAAGACACCCCTGGCCGACAGGTGGTCGATCTTGAGGCAGGTACCTGCATCAACCACCAGCACATGCTTTCCCGGAAATAGCTTCGAGGCCCCTGCGGCACTGGCTACCCTGTCATGGCCCAGCGTCCGTGGGGTCCGATACGCAATCCTGACGGGAAGGCGTGTCCGTGATGTCAGCCTTGTGACCTGCACCTTGTTCTTCTTCAGCATCCCGGACAGGGCACGGTACCGGTTGGCCACATCCGAGATCATGACACGGTCTCCAGGGGATAACGATGCCAGGAATCGCTTTATTGCGGCAGCATTTCGGGGCAAAACGCGGATGCGGACCATCCGGTCGCCCTCGAACCGGGCTGCCTTGATCCGGGTGTTCCCGATATCGATGACTGTATTCCCGCCTGTTGTGCTCATTTTTCAAAAGTAGGCAGGATGGGGATGATTAAAAAAATATATTTTTACACCCACAAGCAATTCCCGGTGACATAGCTCAGTCGGTAGAGCAAAGGACTGAAAATCCTTGTGTCGGTGGTTCGATTCCACCTGTCACCACACCGAACCGTTACAACACTTCCTTTGTCAGACCAATTTCGAATCCATACCGCCCTGCTCGTTGATGATAACGAGATAGACAATTTCATCAATGAAAGGATCATCAATACCAGCGGATTCGCGCGGGAGGTGATCATCAAAAATTCAACGGATGCAGCGATGGAATTCCTGCGCTCCCGGCCGGTGGATGACGTTTTTCCGGACGTCATCTTCCTGGACCTGAACATGCCTGGAAAGGATGGGTTTGCCTTCCTTGATGAATTCGAATCACTGCCCGACGAGGTGAAGACGAAGGTGCGTGTCGTGGTGCTTTCGTCCTCCATCAGCCCTGAGGATATCAACCGGGCATCTACCAACCCAAGGGTTCTGAAGTATATTAATAAGCCTCTAAGCGAAAAATACTTAGAGGCTTTACAGGTCTGATCCGGTATTTCCCTATTCCTTGATCGGGTTGGCCATCCGGCGGATGAGCCCGTCGTCAAGCCTGACAAATCTCAGAATCTGGATTCCGGCGGAATTCTTTGCATCGAACTCTTCCCAGAGCACGTTCAGACGCTTGATCTTCTTTCGCAGGTCCGTGGGTTTTAGCGAAGTCTTCAGGATCTTGATAAACAACTGGGCAGGCTCCCAGCTTTCGTCCTTGCCGTTCAGCTGACGCTTCACACTGGAAATAATCTGCTGGCACAGCCCGTCTTCGCCCATAATGCAATACTGGAGGGCCTGGAAAAGCTTGCACTCCACATCCGTGAAAAGGTATTTTTTAAGTGACAGGGCATTGCGAAGCTCGTTGACCGTCTTGGCGGCACCCGCATAATCGTGTTTGCAGAACTTGCTGATCGCAAGAAATTTTCTGAAGGAAATGAAATGATATGTTTCGTGGATGCCTATATCGAGATTGGATACGAGCAGTTCATCCAGTTCCGACAGCGCAGGCGAGTCCTTGTCACTGAGGTATTTCTCGACTTTCGAATTCAGGGACTGGATAATAAAGAAGTGTATGAAATGCTTGTTGACGATTCCAGGAAGCGCTTCCTTGATCTTATCATAATAAAAATCGGCGCGTACCTGGTTACCCGTCTTCTGGTAATACTCGAAGTTCAGGAAGTCGGTGATGAATCCCATATTCTGGTACAGCGTATCCTGCTCATACTTGCCGAAGATGCCGGTAATCCCATTCAGGATTTTTTCGATTTCGATTTCCTTTGACTTCAGCCCCTCACGCTGCTCACTGACACTGCACTGGTAATAGATATTAACGATGTTGTAAATGACGAACAGGCGATGTGAATCGTACATCTCCCCTATGTTGTTAAGCTCCCGTTTCATCACCACGAGATCTTCAAGCGTCTTGTCATCACGCTTCAGCAGGTAATCTCCCAGTACCTTGATGAACCGGTAAAAGATACCCTCGGCCTTTGAAACGGCCAGGCTGAAGGCGACATGCTTATTATAAAGCGTATTGTAGTGATCGTACTGGTCGGTATACAGATGGAGCTGGGCAAGCGTCTTGTACACCACGATCAGTTCAGAGGACAGGTCGTATTCGATGAGCTGCTTTTCCAGGTCAACCAGCGCGCGAATGGAAAACTCACGGTTGGTGCCGTAGATATGGGCAGGAACCTTCGTGACCTCGTTCATCAGGACGTTGATCGGGCTTTGTACGTTTTTGCTGAAAAGTTCCGCGATCTTGTCGTTCAGGCGTGACTTGAGGGTATAGTAAGCACTTGGATTCACCTCCAGGAGTTCCATCATCTCGCCGTCCGTCCTGTCTTCGTTGCGCGCCGTTTCAAGCACGATAAAGGGCTTGTTGCGCCGCTTTCCCGATACGAAAGAGATGAGTTCCTGGTATTCGTCCTCGCTCAGTTTCTTAATGGTTTTGTTCAATACATCCATAGCCTGGTTATTTAAAGCTTCTCCTTCTTACGCAAGGATTTGACGAAAGTTTTCACCCGTTGGCCATCGCCGGACCATGCCGGTTTGTTTTCCGGACATCTCCTTGTGAATAAGCAACTTGGCTTTTGACCACCGATATATCGCGTGTGCCCTATATAAAGGCATGTGCGGTGAATCGCCAAATGCCGCAAAACCTTACATAAACCTCCGCTGTATCCAGCAGGCTGGTTATCAACCCAGGCGGGAAAACCCGTGCAATACGTCCATGCGTTTATGTAACCCCTGGTTCCGGCATGCGTATTAATTCATCAATTCTTGCAACAGCCTAAAAATTCCGGGTAAAAACAAATCCTTAACAGGAAACGACAGTATAATAGACAAAACAACAAGCAATGGATACCATTCAATACGAATCCACTGAGGCATACAGGTCTATTCAGGAAAACCGAATGCTTATGTACAATAAGCCCTACCGGTATTTCAACCGTGAGCGAAGCCGGGGTACCGCCCTCAGGTTCCTCTTCCTGGTACTCGCGACCGCTTTCCTGCTGGTAGCGGCCGTTGCCGGAACAGGTTGGGCCCAGGAAAACGCCGCTGACAACAAATTGGTGCTGGCGGACAATTCGCATAACCCGGGCACCATTCAGAATTATACGACGGTTTACAATTCAGGCAAGGTGTTTCTCAACTGGACGGCCCGAAATGAACCCTCCGACTGCATTTATATCATAGAACGTTCGCAGGACGGAAAGGAATTCACCTCCGTAGGCATCAAGGAAGGTATCGGAACGGAAATAGAATTGTTCTATAGCTGGATGGACGATACGCCTCCCGAGGGGTTCGCATATTACCGGGTAAAAAAGATCACGCGCGACGGCACACAGTTTTACAGCGCCTCTAACCCGGTCATTAACATGGGATCGAGCTACAACCCCAAGGTTAACTATGCGCGTGGCACCAATGCCAACACACCGAAATCGAAATAAAAGTAAGCCAACGGATAGCTATTGCAAATATCGCCGGTTAGCCTATGACCCGTTGGTCGTACCCCAAATGCACCACGAATGCCGTAATTCTGACTACGGCATTCGTCTTTTATGGACTATTAGCCGGCGCCCAACCCATCGCTTCCTTTTCAGCTTCCCCTACCGCCGGCTGCACGCCGCTGGCGGTTAATTTCCAGGATAACTCGGTGGGTGCCGATGCCTGGCAGTGGGATTTCGGAAACGGGAATACCTCCACACTTCAAAATCCCGCCACGGCCTACCTTGCAGCCGGCAATTATACTGTTACCCTTATCGCCATCAACACGCTCACCGGGCAGCGTGACACCTTCTCCGCAGTCAATTATATCAACGTGATTGCATCGCCGGTCAGTGATTTCAGCGCCTCGCCCCAGTCCGGGTGTGCCAACGATAACACCATCTCCTTCACCAACCTCTCGACAGGTGCCGTAAGCTATACCTGGGATTTCGGAGATGGCAACGTGTCCGGACTCACGCATCCCACGCATACCTATACCACACCCGGGACGTACACCATCAGGCTTATCGCCGTGAACGGATTCAATTGCAGCTCCATCGAGGCCAAACCCAACCTGATTACCATCCACGATACGCCTGCAGCGACCTTCAGCTCTCCGTTCTCGTCGTCATGCGATTCCGCGGACCTGTTCACTTTCAACGGCGGCCCGGCAGGCATGTCGTCATGGTCATGGGATTTCGGAGATGGAAACACCGCCTCCGGCCAGCAGGCCACTCACGTGTACAACAGTACAGGCAACTTCACGGTATCCCTGGTGGTCACGGATATCAATGGCTGCAGGGACACGCTGTCCAGGCCCGGATATATCAATATCGGGAACTCCCTCACCCCGGGATTCAACGCTTCCTCCACCACGGGCTGTGATTCCATGACCGTAACTTTCGATCCGCTGGTCCAGAATGCCATTTCCTGGAACTGGGATTTCGGGGATGGCAACGCCTCCACCCTGCAACAGCCTTCGCATACCTATACTGCACCTGGCAGCTATACAGTCACCCTTGCCGTCAACACCTCCAACGGGTGCAACGGTACCGCCTCCTACCCGAATGCCATCGTGATCGAACCTTCGCCACAGGCTTCCTTCCAGGTGTCACGCCCGGATCCGTGCGACTGGACCACCTACCAGTTTACCAACACCTCCGCATTTGCAGTCAGTTACCTGTGGGAGTTCGGTGACGGCACCACCTCCACTGCGGACAATCCCGTTCACACTTATACCGGCGGCGGCACCCAGGTAGTGATCCTGCATGCCTATTCAGCCAACGGCTGTGAGGATACCGTTCATATTGTCACCCCGATCGATTCCAAACAGCCGAAAGCCAACTTTACCGGCACACCGCGCAGCGGATGTGCACCCCTGGCGGTGCAGTTCGATCCAAAGCCGTTTCCGAATGCCAATGCCTGGTTCTGGGATTTCGGCGACGGCAATACCTCCACCCAGCAAAATCCCCTGCATGTGTACATCGCAGTGGGCGAGTACAAGGTGACTATGAAACTGACGAATACCGATGGCTGCCAGGATTCCATCTACAAGAACAAGTACATAAAGGTCTATGACGGGCAGGTCACCTATACCGTCCCGGATACGATTGTAGGCTGCACTCCCATGCCCGTTTCTTTCGCCAACCCGCTGGCCGGGGCCGATTCGGTAGTCTGGCATTTCGGGAATGGGGATTCTTCCACTTCCGTCAATGCCTCCTATGTCTACACCCTTCCGGGTATCTACACGGTGAATTATTTCGGCAGTATGCCTGGCGGCTGCAGCCAGTATATTAACCCCTTCGCCATTATCCAGGTATTCGAATTCCTGCCCGATTCCACGCTGGCCGTTTCAGTCACGAATTGCAAACCGTTTGTCTTCCAGTTTACCAACCCGACGCCTGACATTATAGCATGGGTCTGGGATTTCGGTGACGGCAATACCGATACGGTTCCTTCCCCCTCGCACAGCTACGCACAGGCCGGAACATACTTCGTGAGTGTGACCCTCACCAACATCTACGGATGTGTGAAGACGGTGAGCACCACGGTCACCACCGGGCATGGCAACCCCATCAACATGTCAGCCCCGGGGGGCTGCACCTCGGATACCATCACATTCAGCGTTAGCAACCCGGGCCTCTTCACCGCTTACACCTGGAACTTCGGTGACGGCTCGCCAACGGAAAGCACCCCGCAGGTATCGCATACCTATCAAAACACGGGCGCCTATATCGCCTCGCTGATCGCGATGGATACCGCCGGATGCGTGGACACCTTTTACACGGATACCATCCATATCACAGCGGTGATCGCGGATTTTACCACCAACGACACCACAACCGGATGCAACAAGCTGCTTGTGAACTTTACCGACAACAGCACCGGTGCCACTACCTGGTTCTGGGATTTCGGGGATGGAGATACCGCAACCTCTTCCAATCCCTCGCACTACTATCAGGCTCCGGGGATCTATTCGGTGACCCTTACGGTCACCAACGGGGCATGTGTGCATACAATCACCAGGCCGGCCTTCGTGACCGTTCACGAACCCATGGCGGATTTCTCCTTCACCACATCCGGGCCATGTTTCCCGGTTACGATCACCTGTACGGACTCCAGCATAAACCCGGTTTCCTGGCTGTGGGATTTCGGCGACGGGAACACTTCCACGATCCAGCATCCCGTTCATACTTTCACCTACCCCCCCACCGGGATGATTTCTCTTACCATAACGGACGTCAATGGCTGCACGGACACGAAGAAGCGAAGCAACCTGTTGGGAGGTACCATTGTCGCTTCGGCATCCAATAGCGCAGGCTGCGACCCGCTCACCGTGAACTTCAGCGATTCCACAACCAACGCGGTGTCGTGGCAATGGGATTTCGGCGACGGCAACACCTCTACCCAGCAAAACCCGTCGAATACCTATACCAACACTGGATTATATGTCGTGCAACTCACGGTAACGGAAAACTCAGGGTGCACGCACGTGATCACCCTTCCGGATACGATACAGGTAACCACCCCGGCAGTGGACTTCATCTCCAGCCTTTCCGCCAGCTGTGCACCCGCCGTGGTACAGTTCAACAGCATGACGCCCACTGCCGTCGCATGGCAGTGGGATTTCGGGGACGGCTTCACCTCCACCTCCTCTGACCCCTCACACATCTACAGCCTGCCGGGCTACTACACGGTTACCCTTACGGTATGGGATTCGACCGGCTGCGACGGAACGGAAGCCAAGATCGATTATATCCATGTAACAGGTACCTATGCCTATTTCACCCTCACCTCACAACCAAGCTGCCAGAATACATTCGTGCAATTCATGGATTCCTCCATCAATGCCAGCACCTGGCAATGGAACTTCGGTGACGGCTACACCTCCAACCTCCAGAACCCGACACACAATTACGTGGATACGGGCAGTTATATCGTATCCCTTATCACGACGGACTCGCTGGGCTGCATATCCTTCTACACGCATCCCGATCCCATCGTGGTGCATCCTGCCCCGGTCGCGGCCGGCACCGCAATTACAGCGCTTGACGGATGTGCGCCCTGGACAGTGACATTTGCAGATTCATCCCTGGGCGCCACCTCCGTAATCTGGCTCTTCGGAAACGGTGACACCAGTAACCTGGCCAGCCCTGCGTATACCTATACCGCATGGGGTACCTACAACGTGTCGGTGGTAGCCCAAAATGCATTTGGCTGCTCGGACACCTTCGCACTGCCGGAACCCGTGAACGTATTGCAGACGCCCCAGGCACAATTCAGCTCTCCCGCTCCGTCCGGCTGTTCAGGCAGTCCCTTTACGCTGACCAACGGATCCACAGGCCTGTCAGGCCCTTCATTCATCTGGGATATTGGTGGCATTGCATCGGCTGACACCAACCCGGTGGTGACGCTTACCCAGCCAGGATTGCACAATGTCACCCTGGTGGTAATCAATGCCAATGGCTGCAGGGATACGCTGACAAGGCCGCTGTACCTCGAAGTTTACGACACCCTGCCACCGGCGGTGACGCCGTTGCTCAGCGTATCCGTGACTTCCAACTCCAGTGTTGAAGTCCGGTGGATGCCCTCGGCTGCGCTCGACCTGAAAGAATACCGCCTGTTCAGGCTCAACCCGAACACCTCTCAGTACGAACTAATCTATTCCCTTCCGGATACGAATAACACCAACCCGACCCTGGACCTCGTCTACACTGACACCCTTTTAAATACCCTTTACAACACATATACTTACAAGGTACAGTCGGCAGACATCTGTGACTTTGCGTTCCCATTGTCGCAATCTGTGGCGCATACGACCATCAATGTATCCGCACAGGCTACAGGTACGGATATCCAGGTGCAGTGGACACCCTATGCAGGATGTCCGGTCCAGGATTATGAAATCAGGCGGGTGAACTGGCAATCCGGCCAGTCGCAGTTCCTGGGCACCGTCCCGGGGAATATCACCGCCTACACGGACCAGACGAACGGCTGCCCATTCACCTACTGGTACCGGATTACCGCGACCAGCCTTTGCGGGCTGAATTACATATCGCTCAGTGACACCGCCGCGGCAAGGCCGGCCAATGCCCTGGCCGGACAGCAATCTGACATCGTGCGGTCAACGGTCATTAACAACCGGTCCGTGCTTACAGAATGGACGCCGCCTTCTGTCGCGCCCGGACGTGTCATGTCTTTCCGCATCTTCCGGTCGGTAAATCCGCAGACCGGGTTTTCACATATTGCAACAGTCCCCGGGGGCATGACCAGCTACATCGATGACCAGGTAGTGACGGACCAACAGGAATACTACTATCGTATCCAGATTGTCAACGACTGCCCATCGCCCACATTGCCGGGATACCAGGGCTCATCCATTCACCTGCAATCAGAATGGACGGATAACAAGACTTTTCTTTACTGGACCCCCTATGACGGGTGGCCAACGGACGTGGAGGAATACATCATCGAGAAAAAGGATGCCAATGGCCAGTGGGTCAAGGTGAAAGTGGTACCGGGCACCTCGGTTGCCACTGACCTCGATGAGTGATCCCACGGGAGCATTCGGTACTTTTGCATCAGGTTCGTGAAACGCCCGTGGCGGCTGGCCCGCTTCGCTGGTTTTTATACGGACAACGGGTATGCGTCCACTAGTCATATTTTACATATTTGTCATTTACATCCTGCTCCAGTTTTGCTGGTGGACCTGGTTGCTGGTGGACCTGAACCTGGAGATCTACGAGCAACGCATGGATGCGGTAGCCCTGAAGCATGCGGATCCGGAGGCGCAGCAGCGTGAAAGCGAAACTTTCCGCAGGGACCTGAATAAACGGTGGATGATGGTGGCCGGGGAAGGGGCCGTTTTTTTTACGTTGCTCCTTATCGGCATCAACCAGACCCGCAAAGCCTTCAAGAAGGATTTCCTGCTTGCCCGGCAACAGAAAAACTTCCTGCTTTCCATTACGCATGAATTCAAATCGCCACTATCCGCAATTAAACTCAACCTGCAGACCATGCGCAAACGAGACCTTGACCGGCATGTACACCAGGGCATGGTTGACCAGTCGCTTCGCGAGACGGACCGTATCCAAACCCTGATAGAGAATGCGCTGACCGCCACCCAACTTGAAAACCGGAGCCTGGAGCTGGGGCGCGTCGAGTTCAATCTCTCGGAGCTGGTGAGGGAAATTGTGGATTCCAAGACCGGGCAGGCATACCACCGCCACCCGGTGTCCGGCAACCTTGACGAAGGGGTATACTTCGAGGGCGACCCGGATGCGATTCATTCCGTGGTTGTCAACCTGGTGGAGAATGCAGCCAAGTATGCGCCCGATGGCACGACCATCGTCATCGCGCTGAGGGAACGGGAAAAGCATATTGTCCTGCGGGTAATGGACGAAGGCCCCGGGATCCCCGCATCGGAACGGGAACACATTTTTGAAAAGTTCTACCGCGTGGGGAACGAGGAAACCCGCCGTACCCGCGGTACCGGGCTTGGACTATATATCGTTAAAACCGTGGTTGAGCTCCACAACGGCAAGGTGTTCATCAAGCCCAATAAGCCAGTAGGTACGATTTTCGAGATCATATTCAAAAAGCGTTAATTTGAAACCATGCCGGGGAAAAAGGTCGTACTCGTAATCATGGATGGCTGGGGTGAAGGAATCCCCGGGATGCACAATGCCATCAGCGAAGCGCACACCCCGGTCGCAGACGGACTTTACGCTGCCAGTCCGCACACCTCCCTGCTGACCTGTGGCGAACATGTGGGACTGCCGGAAGGCCAGATGGGAAACTCCGAAGTGGGCCACCTGAACATCGGCGCAGGGCGTGTGGTCCTGCAGGAACTGGCCGTGATCAACAAGGCCATCGCTGAAAAGCGAATTGATGAAAACGCCGTGTTGAAGGAATTGTTCACCTACTGCCTGGAGAACGGCAAGCCGCTTCACCTGGCTGGCCTCGTTTCCGAAGGAGGCGTACACTCCCATTCAGACCACCTGGCCGCACTGTGCGGGCTTGCCCACAAGGCCGGTGTACCGGCAATCCATATCCACGCATTCACAGATGGCCGGGATACCGATCCCCACAGCGGTGCCGGCTTCCTCGATGACCTGGAACGCAAGGTCATGCCATTCGGGGCACGCATCGCCACCATCGTGGGAAGGTATTATGCCATGGACCGCGACAAGCGGTGGGAGCGGATCAGGATAGCCTATGACCTGCTGGTGCATGGAAAAGGCAGCAGGGCGGCGTCCGCACACGAAGCCATGCAACGCTCATATGGCGATGGGGTCACGGACGAATTCGTTGAGCCGGTGGTATTGCACGACAAGGATGGCGCCCCGCACCTGATCAGGGAGGGAGACGCGGTATGCTGCTTTAACTTCCGGACAGACCGGTGCCGGCAGCTTACCACGGCGCTTACCCAACGTGACATGCCGGACCATGGAATGCGCAGGATGAGCCTGAAGTACGTCACCATGACCCGGTATGATGATGCGTACAGGAATGTAGATGTCGTATTTGAAAACAAGCACATTGAAAATACGCTGGGCGAGGTGTTGTCCTCGGCAGGTATTCGCCAGCTGCGTTCTTCAGAAACGGAGAAGTATCCCCACGTGACGTTCTTTTTCAACGGGGGACGCGAGACGCCGTTCGACGGCGAAGAACGCGTACTCATCCCCTCACCGAAGGTGGCCACTTATGACCTGAAGCCGTCCATGAGCGCGTTGGAAGTAAAAAACGAAGTATTGAAAGCCCTTGAAAAGGGTGATTGCCGGTTCATTTGCGTCAACTTTGCCAACGCGGACATGGTTGGTCACACGGGCGTATTCGACGCGGCGGTGGAAGCGGTTGAAACCGTGGACCGCTGTGTGGGTGAAATCCTGGAAGCCGGAAAGCAGGTAGGGTATTGTTTCCTCATTACGGCTGATCACGGCAATGCGGAAATGATGGTGAATGCCGACGGCTCGCCTCATACCTCCCATACCACCAATCCGGTGCCATGCTTTTACGTGGATGCTGACCGGCCGGATGCGGAGCTGCGTAGCGGGCGCCTGGCAGACCTGGCACCTACCATCCTGCATCTGCTGGAAATTCCGGTTCCGGACGAGATGACCGGTAAAACTTTGTTGAAATCTTGAATCTGACGTTCCGGGAGCGGGTCTAAACCCGGCCTAATTTTACGCAGAACGTTAATTTATTGCAAATATGACCTTTATCAATCCGGCTGACATGGCCGGCAGGGTGTTGATTGGCCTGCTGGCCCTGGCCCTGCCCTTCGGATCTATCGCCCAGGACCGCACAGGATTTATGCTCGGGGCGGGAATCATGCGCTACAATGGTGATGTAGGCAAACTCAAGAACAGGTTCGTCAGCCCCGCCAAGGTATTGCGGCTCTATGGCAAGGCGGGGATCACCTACCGCCTGACCGGGCACCTGGAAGGATCGCTCAACTATATGCACGGAAGTGTGGAGGATGCTGATTCGCTCAGCGACAATGACGACCAGGTCATCCGAAACCAAAGCTTCCAGTCGTCAATTGACGAGCTAAGCCTGCAACTTGACATGTACCTGTTCCACCTGCTGGACGGCAGGAAAGTGAATCCGTTCTTCACCGCAGGGGCAGGTATGCTCTGGTTTAACCCCCAGGCCTACCTGGGTGGCAACTGGTTCGACCTTCAGCCGCTGGGAACCGAAGGGCAGAACCTGGCTGATCCCATTTATGCCGACCCCTACAAGTTGCGTGAATATACTTTCCTGCTTGGCGCGGGGGTGTCTTTCCAACTCGCCCCTTCGTGGAGGCTGAGATTCGAAAGCGCCTACCACATGACCACCACGGATTACCTGGATGATGTCAGTACCATATACCCCGATTTGACACAGCTTGCCCAGCAGCCGTTCGGCCCGCTTGCGGTGCAGTTGTCAAACCGGAGACTGGAAACATCGGCCCCGGAGGCCGGCAGGAGCCGGGGCAACCCCGACAGCAATGACAGTTTCCTGCATTTCGGCCTGTCAGTCATTTTCAATCCTTCCGGGTGGATTAAGGGCAACGGCCGGAGCCGGAGTGGTTACCCGAATCGTGGACGCGGACGAATGGGAAAGTCACAACGCTGCCCGGCCTTTGATTCATAGTACCTTCAGCCACATTTGCTTAACTTGCAGTCATTAAGCAGATTCTTTCATGAAAAGGCTGATTTCCATTTGTCTGGCATCCATTGCCGGCGCGGTACTGGTCACCGGCGCATCCGCCCAGGTGGCACCAACCACGGAAGAAGAATATAATTACGGCGCCATTGGGTACAAGATCCAGCTGCAGACCAAGCTTCCTGTAAAGCAGGGTTATCGCATCGCTGACCTGGGCATCCTGGAAGAGCCCGGGCGTACCATTGCATTTAAGGGATTGACGCGGTCCGGGGAAGATGCCCCGTGTGCCGTGATAATGATCTATACCCGTGACAACAATCCACCGGAATACTTTTGCATGCCCACACTTGACGCTTCACCGGGATTGTGGAATCGGTTCTGGCAAAGCCTGGAAGTCATCAGTGACAATAAAATCAACCAGCTCAAGTTCATGACCTACGGGCTATCGCGTACACTCATGCGCGTGGCGGCCCCGTCATCGCGGTAGTCCGCCTTCCGGTGGGTTGGCGTTTTAAACATCTTCACTGCATTGAAAGCGATTGGCATCATACCTGCACGGTATGCCAGCAGCCGGTTCCCGGGCAAGCCGCTGGCCATGATCGGCGGGCAGCCGATGATCGAACGGGTTTACAGGCAGGCAGGCCAGGCTGCCAGGCTGGATAAGGTGCTGGTGGCTACCGATGACAGCCGAATCCTGGAAGCTGTCCGGTCTTTTGACGGCCACGCCGTCATGACCTCCCCTGACCATGCCACGGGTACCGAGCGTTGCGCTGAAGCGCTGGCCGGCGAAACGGAAAACTGGGAGGTCGTGATCAACATCCAGGGTGACGAACCCTTTGTCAGTCCCGCACAGATAGACCTGCTGGCGTCCGCCTTCGAAAACGAAAAAGTGACCATTGCCACGCTTGTGCGTGAGGCGGGCCCCCGCGAGATCCATGACGAAAATGCCGTGAAAGCCGTGCTGAACCGGAACGATGAAGCCATGTACTTCAGCCGCTCCGCCATCCCCTTTCCCGGCGGCGGCACGAATGGAAAACACCTGATCCATATTGGCATGTATGGTTACCGGGGCCGCATCCTTCCGGAGCTGGCCGGCCTTCCGCCGGGCAGGCTGGAAACGGCGGAATGCCTTGAGCAGCTGCGCTGGCTTGAGCATGGTTACCGGATCCATGCACGCCTATCAAAAGAGCGAAGTCATTCAGT
Organism: Bacteroidota bacterium; assembly: GCA_024638565.1. Classification (GTDB taxonomy): domain Bacteria; phylum Bacteroidota; class Bacteroidia; order AKYH767-A; family OLB10; genus JAHEKC01. The sequence continues at coordinate 9,416 of JAHEKC010000037.1, read as the reverse complement.
GGATACACCGGAAGATCTCGAACGGGTGAAATCAACATTTGGTTTATAATTTTCAACCCTTCCGGCAAGTGCCGGGATTGGATTAGTCGTATCTTGCCCTCAACCCTGAGATCACGGACTAACGGTGAACATCGAAAAACATATTGTCAGGCTGCTTTATGCACATGATTGCGTAATCGTACCCGGGTTCGGCGGTTTTATATGCCGGTACGCACCGGCAGCCCTCGACCCTGAAACACACGTGGCCAGCCCGCCATCAAAGCGCATTGCCTTCAACCCGGAGCTCAAGCGCAATGACGGCCTGCTGGCAAGCTTTATCGCATCCGCGGAAAAGGTGGATTATGCTGATGCCTTTACCGGGCTGCAGGGTTTTGCGGGCAGGTGGACACGGCAACTTTCCAGCAGGCGCAAGGTGGTGATAGATGGGCTTGGCATCCTGTATGCCGACCGTGAAGGTCTTATCCATTTCGATGCGGACCGGCGTGGCAACTTCCTGTATGACAGTTTCGGGCTCGCACCCGTCAAGCTCAGCCCGGTTGAGCAGCCTGCCCGGCGCAGTCATACCCGAGCACCATCCCGGCCACCGGCTCAAAAACCCAGCCTTGTACCCATTGCCGCATTGTTCATCCTGATGGTGATGGTACCCATGCTTATCCCGCGCATGGAAGGACTGTATACCTCCATGGCGCCTCTCCCCAATTCCGCTGATCCGCTTTTGGAATCCACACGGGCAGAACCACTTCCTATGCCGGATAGGTCTCCACACGGATACCGGCTGCCGGAAGATCAGCTGCCCGCGGGTCCGTCCGCCACCGGGGCCGGGACGGATCACTACCCTGCCCATGCTCCCGTTGGGGAGGTCACGGATAATTCCGCGGTTGAAGCGGCTGCGGAGGCCACCGTTTCACCTGCCGCCACGGACCTGAATCCAGGACATGCACCAGCAGCCACCTTTCATATAATCGTGGGATGCTTCGGCGTTGAAGAGAATGCGGAACGCATGATACGATCCCTGCGTATGCTGGGATTTGAAAGCCGGAATGCAGGCCTGAACCGTTCCGGGCTTACCATGGTTAGTGCTTCTTCCTACCCCACGCTGGAAGACGCGAAGGAAGCTCTCGGGGCTGTCAGGCGCGATATCATCGCCAACGCCTGGATCTGCAGAAAACCGCTTTAATGCAGAGCCTGAAGCATTAGCTTTCCATCAGCCGGTCCATCGCTTCCGCGAGCGCGCGGTCACGCTCGGTAACCACATTACCGGCATCATGCGTGCTCAGGCTCACTTCCACCCTGTTGTACACGTTCCGCCAGTCGGGATGATGGTTCATTTTTTCCGCGATAAGCGCAGCGCGGGCCATAAAACCGAATGCTTCGATAAAATTGCTGAATTCAAATGTGCGGACCAGCTGGTTGTTTTTCTCTTCCCACATGACCAATAAAAATTAGCAACAGCAAAACTTACGGGACCAAAACGTTTTCCCCCGGGCTGTTGGGGTTCTCAAACAAAAAAAGGCAAAAGAAAAGACTTTAATGCCTGGAAAGCTTTTGTTGAAGCTTTTTCCTGGCAATATGAATCCGGATTTTGACCGTACCCAGCGGTATTTGCAGTTTTTGGGCGATTTCCTCGTACTTGTACCCGGTGTAGCTCATCATAAACGGAGCGCGAAGGTTGTCAGAAAGGCCATTTACGGCTCCTTCCAGTTCCTGGAGCACCATGCGCGACTCCCCGTTGGCATGTGCAGGCCCCGGGGCTGAATTGAGGTAGTACTGGTTCTCGCTTTTATCAGAAAAGATCCGGCTCTTGATCATGCGCCGGTAATGATTGATAAAGATATTCTTCATGATTGTATAAAGCCATCCCTTTAGATTGGTTCCCTCCTTGAACTTCTCACCGTTCTTCATAGCCCTGTACATGGTCTCCTGCACAAGGTCCAGGGCATCCTCCTGGTTCTGGGTAAGCTTTAGTGCGTAAGCGTGCAACGGGTCGTACTCACCTGCGACTGATTTTTGGAACTTAGTGTTTTTCATGATCATGGCTTTAGTGATTCAAAAATACCGGAAACACCGTTCTCGAAAATGAAATTATCCTGAGTTTCCCATTGAATTGACACAGAATTGTCATAATTCATGAAAATGCATGAAACCGCGTAACTGAAAATCAATTATTTGCCCTTGTCCGCGCCCATCATTTTCCGGTAGACCGCCTTGGTAAGTTCCTTCTCCAGAATGAGGTGGGTGACCCGTTCTGCAGCCCCTTCCACATCACCGGACACGGCATTGCTGAAGCGCCGCTCATCCACATCGATCCTGTAGAGCAGGGACTGCAGCATGTGCGGATCTTCCCGCAGCAGGCGGTTCACATGTGGCAGCAGGCCGGCACGCAATTCGGCATATGCCCGGCGGGCATCCCCGCTGAATGTCACCTCGATCCCGAACTGCGAAAAGTCCTTTTGCAGCAATGCCGCGGCTTGCCGGATCACCTCCAGGTCATGGCGGTAGGCTTCGATATCCATCCGGCTTTCCGTCACTATTTTCCAAAATCGATCATCAGCCTTTCCACCGGCCGGTTTTGCACAAGGTGCTGCTCCACAATCTCCTCTACATCGGCAGGTTTAACCCCCCCGTAAAAAATACCATCGGGATAGACCGCTACGCTGGGGCCGAAATCACAGGCGTCAAGACAGCCTGCCCGCTGGCAGCGGATTCGTGTCTTCAGGTTGCGCTCCCTGGTCAGTCGTTTGAACTCCCTGACCAGTTCCATGCCTGTTTGCTCCCCGCAGCTGGGTCGATCACCGGTTTCCCGCTGATTTATACAGATAAAAACGTGTTTCTCGAATCGCATGTATCCCGACCTGAATGGGCCGTGGCTAAGATACAACGGACCCTGATGAAATCCGGACATGGAATGACTGATATAGCCTATTTTTACTCCGCCTTCGGCCAGCGATTGCACCGAACCTATGCGCAGGCTTTTTATCTATCTCAGCAACAAGCACGAGGTCATCTTCAAGATGTTCATCGTCGCGCTTGCTGTGGTGCTCATCACCATGATGATGCCGCGTGCGGTCTATTACGAGTACGAATTCAACCGTGGCGAGGCATGGAAGTACGCCGATCTATTTGCCCCGTTCGAGTTCACCGTGCTGAAGCCCGCTGACAGCGTGGCCCTCGAAGAGGAACGCGTAAGGCTACTGGCCCCGTTGTACTTTCGTGCAGAGGAGGGCCAGGGACAGCGCGTGGTAACAGAGTTCTCGAATTCGTTCCTGCGTGAATGGAGCCGACTTACGGGCGATACCGCCCGGCCGCCCGCCAAAAAGGACTATTACCGCATCCTCCAGGCCGGTGTCACGGCCATAGAACGCATTTACGCGCACGGGTTGCTTCAGAAGGACGACTTCCTGGACGAGTTCTACACCAAGGAAACTTACCTGGTGCATGGCGCCGTGATTACCGTGTTTGACCCGGCAGCGGCTTTTGATCATCATACCGCGAAAGAACTGCTCACTTCCGTGGCGGACAGCCTTGGTAATGAGCATGGGGCTTTGCTGGTTGATCTTATCCCGCCTTTGCTGTCGGATAACATCCGCTACGATGACGGGCTAACCGGCAAATTCCTTGATGAGCGGATGGCCGCCGTATCCATGACACGCGGGCTGGTACGTAAGGGTGAACTCATCGTTTCACGGAATCAACCCGTGAGTGATGTGGTGTATGACAAGCTCAGATCCCTGAAAAGGGCTTACCAGTCAACGGTCACGTCGGCCGAAACCCCTGCCCTTGTATTTATAGGCCGTCTATGCTTCATCGCCATTTGTATTTCAATGCTTATGATCTTCCTGGCTACGCTGCGGAAAGATATTTATGCCGACAACGTCAAGGTCATGCTGATGATTTCGCTCATCCTGCTGATATCTTTCGCGTTCACGCAGGTGATCAAGCATAATGTGCTCAGTGTGTACCTGGTTCCCTGCTGCATATTACCCATCATCATGCGCGTGTTTTTCGATACCCGGCTGGCCTTGTTCACGCATATTCTCACCATGATGTTTCTGGCTACCGCCGCGCCGAACGCATTCGACTTCCTGTTCATGCAGTCCATTGCCGGTATGGTAACCATCTTCTCATTTACCCATATGCGCCGGCGCGCACAGCTTTTCATTTCCGTCTCCCTTATTTTTATTTCGTACCTGGTCAGCTATGTGGTCCTCGATATCATCCATGGGGGCTCGTTCGACGAGGGCGACCTGGTTAACGTGGGATGGATAATGGGTAATGCGCTGATTACGCTTTTTTCCTACCCCTTGATCTACATTACCGAGCGGGTGTTCAAGCTCACTTCCGATGTTTCCCTGCTGGAAATGTCGGACCTCAACAGCCCGTTGCTCCGTGAACTGTCTTTGAAGGCGCCGGGTACGTTTCAGCATTCCATGCAGGTGGCCAACCTGGCCGAGGCGGCCATCTACCGTATCGGGGGAAACGCGCTGCTGGTCCGGGCCGGTTCGCTGTACCATGATATTGGCAAGATGGATATGCCGCTCTATTTTATCGAGAACCAGAGCTCCCAGGTAAACCCGCATGATGAGCTGCCGTTCGAGGAAAGCGCAGCTGTCATCATCAGCCACGTGATCAGGGGCATCGAAAAAGCCAAGAAACGAAAGCTGCCCGACCTGGTGATCGATTTTATCCGCACCCACCACGGCACGACCATGGTCCAGTATTTTTACCAGTCCTATCTGAAGAATTATCCGGAAAAGATCGTTGACGAGGAAGATTTCCGGTACCCGGGTCCATTGCCCTTCTCGAGAGAAACGGCCGTGCTGATGATGGCCGATTCCGTGGAGGCAGCATCAAGAAGCCTGTCCAGCCATGATGCGGAATCGCTCAGCAAGCTGGTGGATCAGATCATTGACAACCTCATCGCCCAGAACCAGTTCGTCAACTGCGGCATCACCTTCAGGGATATCTCTGAAATACGCCGGATTTTCAAGAAAATGCTGATGAGTTTTTACCACGTACGCGTGGAGTACCCGATTAGCTAATGCAGGGTCTGCGTCATTGCGAGGGGTAGCGGTAAACGTCGGGTTTCACCCGCTTCCGGGGGCGGGCACTACTGAACCCCGAATGGCCACAGGTTCAGCCTAATTCATCAATTCGAAAATACCGGCCGCTCCCTGCCCGGTGCCTACGCACATGGTGACCATGCCGTACTTTTTCTTCCTTCTCCTGAGCTCGTGCATGAGTTGCACGGTAAGCTTGGCGCCGGTGCAGCCGAGGGGATGACCCAGGGCAATGGCACCCCCGTTGACATTGGTCGTCTCCGGGTTCAGCCCCAGCTTGCGGATCACCGCCAGGGACTGGGATGCGAAAGCCTCGTTCAGCTCCACCAGGTCGAGCTGCTCCTGGTTCATGCCAGCCCGTTCGAGTGCGGCGGGGATGGCCTCAATGGGTCCGATCCCCATGATGCGCGGTTCCACACCGCGGACGGCATAGGAGACAAAGCGCGCCCAGGGTTCGGCGTTAAGTGTTTTCAGCATCCTTTCAGAGACCACGAGCACAAATGCGGCCCCGTCGCTGGTTTGAGATGAATTGCCGGCTGTCACGCTTCCCCTGGCGTCAAATACAGGTTTAAGCTTTGAAAGTTGATCGAGTGAGGTGTTATCGCGGGCGCCTTCATCCTTATCTACCACGTATTCGCGAACCTGTTTCTTTTCATTCTGGTCCAGGTAGGTTTCAGACACCTTCACCGGCACGATCTGTTCGCCAAAAAGCCCATCTCCGATGGCATGGACGGCCCGTTGGTGAGACTGGAGTGCAAAGGCATCCTGGTCTTCGCGTGACACGGAGAACTCGCTGGCCACGGCTTCGGCCGTAAGGCCCATATTCCAGTACCAGTCGGGATGATTGCGTGCAATCTCGTAATTGGGTACGATCCGCCATCCCCCGAAAGGGATGGGAGACATGGTTTCGACGCCACCCGCAATGATGCAGTCTGCCAGCCCGGCACGAACCTTGGCGGCAGCTATTGAAATGGTCTCCAGGCCGGATGCACAATACCTGTTTACGGTCATGCCCGGAACCTTTACCGTATCAAGCCCCAGCAGGGAGATCATCCTGCCGATGTTCAGGCCCTGCTCGGCTTCCGGGGTGGCATTTCCCGCGATCACATCGTCAATCATGTCAGGGTCGAGCCCTTCGATCGATGCGGTCAGTTGACGTACCACTTCCACTGCCAGGTCATCGGCCCGCATAAAACGGAATTTGCCGCGGGGCGCCTTGCCTACTGCGGTCCTGTAGCCGCCCAGAATGTATGCTTCTGACATTTGTTAATGTATTGAAAGGGGTACCCGGAAAAACCGGATGCAGCGGCGGGTACCTACTGGTCCTCCGGCTCGCCGGCTTCCTCCTGTTCCTGTGATTTGGCCTCCTTGGCGGGCTTTTGGCCACCGGGTGGCGACAGCCCCAGGCGCTTGGCTTTCTCCTCTGCTTTCTTGCGTGCTTCAGCTTCCCTGCGTTCCTTTTCTGCCTGTTCCGCCTCAAGCTGCTTCACATCCCTGCCATCTTTGTAAACGATGGTGCCCAACGGCTCCCCTTTCCGGTTGAAAAACTTCCAGTCCCCGTCCTTCTTGCCATACTTGTAGTGGCCCATCTTGCGTTCCTGGCCATCGCTGTAATAGGTGGTCCAGTATCCGTGTTTCTTGCTGTTAAGGTATTCCCCTTCGGTGCGTAGCTGCCCGTTGTAGAAATACTTGCGAAAAGCCCCTTCCTTGACGCCATATTGGTATTCAGTCTCCTCCATGATCTTGCCGTAGGGGTAATATTTCTTCCGGATGCCATTCCTGATATCGTCCAGGTATTCGATCTCCGTGGTCAGGTCGCCCATGGCATTGTAGAATTTCCAGACCCCCTGCCTCCGGTTCAGCTCATCGGTCACATTGCGGTGTTTCTCCTTCCCCGGGGCATACTGGGGTTTTTCCTCCCGCTGTGCCACAGCAAGCAATGGAAAGGCGACCAGAAGGGCCAGCAACTTAATTTTCATGCGATTGAATTTCGCCATAAAAGTAACAAAACGGCTTCAGATGGCAAGAACGGTGAAGGGTAGCGTGACCGGTTAACCTCCCGCCCTTGCGCCAGGCACCGCAGGCCGGCGTAATCAGGCCTCCACGGCTGCCTTATTATACTCGTCCGTCAGCTTTTTCTGGATTTCCGCGGGTACCGCCGCGTATTCCGCAAAGCTGGTTCTGGCCTTGGCGCGCCCCTGGGTGATGGATCGCAGGGCCGTGGAATAACCGTCCATTTCCGCAAGCGGCGTCCGGGCCTTGATCACCTGGTAGCGCCCCTCACTGTCCATCCCGGTGATGATGCTGCGGCGTGACTGCAGGTCGCTCATCACATCACCCATCAGGTCTTCAGGCACGTGTACCTCCAGATCGTGGATCGGCTCGAGCAGTTGCGGCTTGGCCTGGTGGAAGGCATCCTTGAATGCCATCATGCCGGCGATCTTGAACGAGATATCATTGGAATCCACGGCGTGCATCTTACCGTCATAAACATACACCCTGACATCGCGTACATAGGAACCTGTCAACGGCCCTTCGTTCATCTTTTCCATTACCCCTTTCAGGATGGAAGGGAGGAAGCGGGCGTCGATCGCCCCACCCACGATACAGTTGTTGAATTCAAGCTTTCCGCCCCACGGCAGGTCAACGGTTTCCGTTCCGCGCACCTGGTATTCATTGTTGCCCTGGCTGCTCATAGGTTCTATCTTCATGTATACTTCGCCGAACTGGCCGGCACCCCCCGACTGCTTTTTATGCCGGTAGGATGAATTGGCATCCTTGAGAATGGTTTCCCTGTAGGCGATACGTGGCTTCACGAACTCCACCTCCATCTGGTGGATGTGCTCGAACTTCCACCTGGTGACGGCCAGGTGCAGTTCTCCCTGGCAGTCAAGCAAGAGCTGTTTAAGCTCCTTGGAGTAGTGTACCTCCAGCGTCGGGTCTTCCATATGAATCTCGTTGAGCGCGGTACCCAGCTTCTCCTCGTCGCCCTTGTTCCTGGCTGATACGGCCACCTGGTAACGTGGCGCCGGGAATACAATGGGCTTCACTATGATCTCCGTGCCCTTCCCGTTGAGGGTCTGGTTGGTAAACGTGTTCTTGAGCTTGAGCGTGCAGCCGATATCTCCGGCGGTGAGCTTGTCGACAGCAGTCCGGTTCTTGCCGTCCATAACGAACAGCTGCATGACCCTTTCTCCGGCATCGGTCGATTCATTTTTCACATCCATGCCGGCGGATATTTCTCCTGACAGGACCTTGAAGAAGGTCAGCCGTCCCAGGTGCTGCTCCACAAGTGTCTTGAATACGAACAGCGTGGTGGGGCCCTTCGGATCACAGACGATGTCCTTGTCGCCGTCAGTCTTCTCCGGGGGCATCTCCACGGCGGATGGCGCCACGTTATCGATGAAACCCATCAGGCGGCCACTCCCCATGTTGTTTTTTGCAGAAAGGCAGAATACCGGGAATACATCATGCTTCAACATGCCCGCCTTCAGCCCCTGCCGCAGCTCGTCTTCGTCCAGGCTGCCTTTTTCGAAGTACAGCTCCATAAGTTTCTCGTCGTTCTCGGCAGCCTTTTCCACGAGTTCATTGTGCATCTTCTCGGCCTTTTCCTTTTCCGCTTCCGGAATGTCGACTTTCTTGGGCTTGCCGCCATCGGGACCGAATTCATACATCACCATCTTAAGCAGGTCGATAATCCCGTTGAAACCCGCACCGGGGTTCACCGGGTACTGCATAACCGTTACACCTTTCCCGAATACCTCGCGCGCCTCGTCGATGCATTTCTGAAAATTGGCGTATTCATGGTCAAGCTGGTTGACGGCGATGATGGTGGGTTTGCCATACGCGTCCACGTATTCCCAAACGATCTCGGATCCCACTTCCACGCCGTGCTGTGCATTGAGGATCATCACGGCGGTATCGCACACGCGCACCGAGGATACAACCTCCCCTACGAAATCATCCAGCCCGGGAGTATCTATGATATTGATCTTGTAGTCGCGCCATTCCGTGTGCATGCATGTGGAGTAGACAGAGTTCCCGCGTTCGTGTTCGATCTCGTGGAAGTCGCTCACCGTATTCTTCTCCTCCACCGTACCGCGCCGCTTGATCAGGCCCGCCTCGAACATCATGGTTTCCGCGAGCGTGGTCTTGCCCGCCTTGGTGGCCCCTATGAGCACAACGTTCTTAACATGCTTTTCATCAAATGCTTTCATAGTGTGTTTATTAAATGGTTTCGCCGGCCGGGCCGGTTGAAAAAAGGGTAGTACTTAACATCATAAAAATAGGAAATATTTGAAAACCGCCCCGGGGGCCGCAAGGTCCGGCCATAACGCGTTTCGTACTTTTGGGGCCCCA